>NZ_JBFAWU010000004.1:0-345318 GCF_040680455.1 Streptomyces sp. NPDC052052
GGACGCTTCCGCAGCGCGTGGACGCCGTAGCCCAGCAGCATGATGATGCCGAGAATCAGTGGGGTCAGTACCTGCCAGGCGGCGAAGGCGGTGAGGGCTGTGCGGCGCCCCTGCACGGAGATCGGACCGGATCAGAAGTCGTCGTCGAAGGCGACCGAGCCCTCCACCGCCACCTGGTAGGCGGACGGGCGGCGCTCGAAGAAGTTCGTCAACTCCTGCACGCCCTGCAACTCCATGAACGAGAACGGGTTCTCGGAACCGTAGACCGCCGGGAAGCCCAGCCGGGTGAGCCGCTGGTCGGCCACGCACTCCAGGTACTGGCGCATGGACTCGGTGTTCATGCCCGGCAACCCGTCGCCGCACAGATCGCGGCCGAACTGCAGCTCCGCCTCGACGGCCTCCTTCAGCATGTTGGTGACCTGCTGCTGCAGCTCGTCGTCGAAGAGGTCCGGCTCCTCCTTGCGGACGGTGTCCACGACCTCGAAGGCGAAGTTCATGTGCATCGTCTCGTCACGGAACACCCAGTTGGTGCCCGTGGCGAGACCGTGCAGCAGACCCCGCGAGCGGAACCAGTAGACGTACGCGAACGCGCCGTAGAAGAACAGCCCCTCGATGCACGCCGCGAAACAGATCAGGTTCAGCAGGAAGCGACGCCGGTCGGCCTTCGTCTCCAGACGCTCGATCTTCTCGACCGAGTCCATCCACTTGAAGCAGAACTGTGCCTTCTCGCGGATGGACGGGATCTCCTCCACCGCGTCGAACGCGGCCGCACGGTCGTCCGGATCGGGCAGATAGGTGTCGAGCAGCGTCAGATAGAACTGGACGTGCACGGCCTCCTCGAAGAGCTGCCGCGACAGATACAGCCGCGCCTCGGGGGAGTTGATGTGCTTGTACAGCGTCAGCACGAGGTTGTTGGAGACGATCGAGTCGCCCGTCGCGAAGAAGGCGACGAGTCGGCCGATCAAGTGCTGCTCGCCGGGGGAGAGTTTGGCGAGGTCGGCGACGTCCGAGTGGAGGTCGACCTCCTCCACCGTCCAGGTGTTCTTGATCGCGTCCCGGTAGCGCTCGTAGAAGTCCGGGTAGCGCATGGGCCGCAGGGTCAGCGCGAAACCCGGGTCGAGCAGGTTCTTCTCGGAGTGGGTCGAGCTCATTACTGGCAGGCCTCGCAGGATTCGGGGTTTTCGAGGGAGCAGGCGATCGCGTCCGCGTCGGGGGACTGGGCCTGCTGTGCGGGAACGGGGGCTGCGGCCGCGGTCCGGCCGGATGCCGCGCGGGCGATCCGCGTCGCCGGGCGCGAACGCAGGTAGTACGTCGTCTTCAGGCCCTGCTTCCAGGCGTACGCGTACATGGAGGAGAGCTTGCCGATCGTCGGTGTCTCCATGAACAGGTTCAGCGACTGGCTCTGGTCGAGGAACGGCGTGCGGGCCGCCGCCATGTCGATCAGGCCGCGCTGCGGGATCTCCCAGGCCGTGCGGTACAGCGTCCGCACCTCCTGAGGGATCCAGGCGAAGCCCTGCACGGAACCGCTCGCCTCGCGCAGCGCCTCACGGGTCCGGGCGTCCCACACGCCGAGCTGCTTGAGCTCCTCCACCAGATATGCGTTGACCTGGAGGAACTCACCGCTGAGCGTCTCGCGCTTGAAGAGGTTGGAGACCTGCGGCTCGATGCACTCGTACACACCCGCGATCGAGGCGATCGTCGCCGTCGGCGCGATGGCGAGCAGCAGCGAGTTGCGCATCCCGGACTTCGCGATCCGGGCGCGCAGCGCGTCCCAGCGCTCCGGCCAGTTCAGCTCGGTGTCGTAGTGGTCGGGGTGCAGCACACCGCGGGCGGCACGCGTGCGCGACCAGGCGGGCAACGGACCGGACCGCTCGGCGAGTTCACAGGACGCCTCGTAGGCGGCGAGCATGATGCGCTCGGAGATCCTGGTGGAGAGGGCGCGGGCCTCGGGGGAGTCGAACGGCAGCCGCAGCCGGAAGAAGACGTCCTGCAGGCCCATCAGGCCCAGGCCGACGGGGCGCCAGGTGGCGTTGGAGCGGCCGGCCTGCTCGGTCGGGTAGAAGTTGATGTCGACCACCCGGTCGAGGAAGGTCACGGCGGTGTGGACGGTGGCGTCCAGCCGTTCCCAGTCGATGCCGCCGTCGGCGACGAACGCGCCGAGGTTGACCGAACCCAGGTTGCAGACGGCCGTCTCACCGTCGTCGGTGACTTCGAGGATCTCGGTGCACAGGTTCGACGAGTGGACGACCCGGCCCGGCTCGGCCGTCTGGTTCGCGGTCCGGTTGGAGGCGTCCTTGAACGTCATCCAGCCCTGACCGGTCTGCGCGAGGGTACGCATCATCCGGCCGTACAACTCCCGGGCCGGCAGCGACTTGCGGGCCAGCCCCTTGGCCTCGGCGGCCCGGTACGCGGCGTCGAACTCCTCGCCCCACAGGTCGGTCAGCTCGGGTACGTCGACGGGGGAGAACAGCGACCAGTCGCCGTCCGCGGCGACCCGGCGCATGAACTCGTCCGGGATCCAGTGCGCCAGGTTGAGGTTGTGCGTACGCCGCTGGTCCTCACCGGTGTTGTCGCGCAGTTCGAGGAACTCCTCGATGTCGGCGTGCCAGGTCTCCAGGTAGACGGCCGCGGCTCCCTTGCGGCGGCCGCCCTGGTTGACGGCGGCGACGGAGGCGTCGAGCGTCTTCAGGAACGGCACGATGCCGTTGGAATGACCGTTGGTACCGCGGATCAGCGAACCACGGGCCCGGATGCGGGAGTACGAGAGGCCGATGCCGCCCGCGTGCTTGGAGAGCCGCGCCACCTGGTGGTATCGGTCGTAGATCGAGTCGAGCTCGTCGAGCGGGGAGTCCAGCAGATAGCAGGAGGACATCTGCGGGTGCCGGGTACCGGAGTTGAACAGGGTCGGCGAGGACGGCAGGTAGTCGAGCCGGCTCATCAGCCCGTACAGCGCCGCGACCTCGTCCAGGGCGCGCTCCGAGTCGTCCTCGGCGAGCCCGGAGGCGACCCGCAGCATGAAGTGCTGCGGCGTCTCGATGACCTGGCGGGTGTGCGGGTGACGCAGCAGATAGCGGCTGTGCAGGGTCCGCAGCCCGAAGTAGCCGAACCGGTCGTCGGCACCGTCGGCGAGCGCACCCTCCACCAGCGCGTCCAGCGCGGCGGCGTGCCGGGCGACGAACTCGGCGGTACGGTCCGCGATCAGGCCCTCACGGTGCCCGACGGCCACGGAGGCGGAGAAGGAGACCGCGCCCTGGCCGGCCGCCTCGTCCGCGATGGTGAGGGTCAGCAGCCGGGCGGCGAGCCGGGAGTAGGCGGGGTCCTCGGAGATCAGCCCCGCGGCGGCCTCCGTGGCCAGCGAGCGCAGCTCGGCCTCGTCCGACCGGGCGTTGCGGCCGCGCAGCGCGGCGGCGGCGACCCGACCGGGGTCGGTGTCGGGCAGATCGGCGGTGAGGTCCGAAAGGGCCCGGAGCAGCGCGGCCCCCGGTCCGTCGTGTGCGGTCCCCTCGGACTCGGCCGCTTCCGACCCGTGCACTGCGGACACGGCGGCTGAAGCCGGGTCGGCTGGCGCGATGGTCACGTGGTGCTCTCCCTCGCTCGGCTCGGGACCGGCGGGGAACGGAGGGCCGCGCGGGCGGCGGCCCGGGTCGGGGCAGCACTCCGTCACGGCGTCCACCGGCCCATCCGCGAGGCCCGGACGTCTGGCATCCGGTTCGGTCGAGCCGGATGCGCCGTCGGCAGGTCCTCGGACTCCCTGAGGGTACGCAGAAGCGCACCAGGTATACCGTTGCGGGACAGTTCCGGATTCACACCGGATTTCCCTGCGGCGACAGCGAGCACGAGCATACATGTGGGGTCCGCTGGATGGAGTAACCCCCAGATGTTGTGTCGCGTGTGTCGTAAGAGTGACGGCCGAGCGGGCCGTGCGGCTCCTCCCGGCACGATGGACGGCCCGCCGCGCCCCCGGTGGGGCGGGTGCGGCGGGCCGTCCGAACGTCGGTCAGTGGCCGCCGCCCGGCGCCCCTGCCGTGGCCGGCGGGAGCTCCACCTGGACGCCCGGGTCGCCCGCGTCGGCCGTGTAGTCGGACGGGGAGGTCTCGTCGGTCCCGGCGGGGGCCTTCACGGCGTTCAGGACGAAGGTGAGCACCACCGTCACCAGCACGTTCAGCACGAACGCCGTCAGGCCGATGTAACCGATCTCACCGATGCCCGGGATCTCCTTGGACGACCCGCCGAAGTGCGCCTGGGTCGGGCTGGCGACCCCGTACGCGGCCACCGTCCCGTACACCATGCCGACCGCCCAGCCGGCGAGCAGCGCCCAGCGGTGGAACCAGCGGGTGAACAGGCCGCCGACCAGGGCCGGCATCGTCTGGAGGATCCAGATCCCGCCGAGCAGCTGGAAGTTGATCGCGACCGTCTTGTCCATGGTGAGGACGAAGGCGAGCGCGCCGACCTTCACCAGCAGCGACACCAGCTTGGAGACCTTGGTCTCCTGCTCCGGCGTCGCGTCCGGCTTCAGGAAGTCCTTGTAGATGTTGCGGGTGAAGAGGTTCGCCGCGGCGATCGACATGATCGCGGCGGGCACCAGCGCCCCGATGCCGATCGCGGCGAACGCGACGCCCGCGAACCAGTCAGGGAACATGTTCTCGAACAGCTGAGGGATCGCCAGCTGCCCGTTGTCCACCTTGATTCCGGCGGCGATCGCCATGAAGCCGAGCAGAGCCAGCAGTCCCAGCATCAGCGAATACAGAGGCAGGATCGTGGTGTTGCGCCGGATCACGTCGCGACTGCGGCTGGAGAGCGTCGCCGTGATCGAGTGCGGATACATGAACAGCGCCAGGGCCGAGCCCAACGCCAGGGTGGCATAACCCCATTGGCCGGCCTCGCCCGGTGCGAGCGCGCCGCGCGGTTTGCCGGTCGCGGGGTTGGTCTGGGAGAACGCGTCGCCCGCCTTGGCGAAGATGTCGTCGAAGCCGCCGAGCTTGATCGGGATGTAGATGATCGCCACCGCGATGACCAGGTAGATCAGCCCGTCCTTGACGAACGCGATCAGCGCGGGCGCCCGCAGACCGGACGAGTAGGTGTACGCGGCGAGCACCGCGAACGCGATCAGCAGCGGCAGGTCCTTGACGAACCAGTGGGTGTTGTCGCCGCCGCCGACACCCATCACGTCCAGCACTGCCTGGATGCCGACGAGTTGGAGGGCGATGTACGGCATCGTGGCGAGGATGCCGGTGAGGGCGACCGCCAGGGAGAGGCCCTTCGAGCCGAAGCGCCCGCGGACGAAGTCCGAGGTGGTCACGTACCCGTGCTTGTGCGAGACCGACCACAGGCGCGGCAGGAAGGTGAAGATCAGCGGGTACACGAGGATCGTGTAGGGCACCGCGAAGAAGCCGGCCGCGCCCGCCGCGTAGATCGCTGCCGGAACGGCGACGAAGGTGTACGCGGTGTACAGGTCGCCGCCGAGCAGGAACCAGGTGACCCAGGTTCCGAACGACCTTCCGCCCAGGCCCCATTCGTCGAGGCTGTGTTCGTTGTCGGCCTTGCGCCAGCGCGCCGCCAGGAAGCCCATGACCGTGACGGCCAGGAAGAAGAAGATGAAGACGCCGAGCGCGACGCCGTTCACACCGTCCTTCATGCCGACGCACCCCCCTTGCGGGCGCGCTGGTCACGCTGCCACAGCATGTACGCGATCATCGTGAGCGCGGTGGAGATCAGTACCCAGAGCATCTGGTACCAGTAGAAGAACGGGATGCCGATGAAGGTGGGGTCCACCTTCGCGTACGAACTCACCCAGAGCATCGCCACGAACGGCGCGATGAGACAGAGGGCGATGACGACCCGTACGGGTGTGACGACGGGTGGTTTTCCTTCTGGGTCTGCGGGCATGCGGCGACTCCGTCCCCTCGTTGATCACCTGGTGTGGTGCGCAGGAAATCTAGGGGAGGTTTCCGGTCACCGTCACCCCCGTGTGCATTGCGGTCCGGCAACAGTCACCCGGACCGGGGCCGGATGTTCGGAACAACGCGGGCTCTCCGCACACAGGTCCGCGCGGGGGCGGGACATGCGAGCGGCCCCCGCGGGGCGACGCATCCCGCGAGGGCCGTGACGGTGGTGCGGCGGCGGAACCGAACGGCCGCCGCGCCGCGGCTCAGTCCATCGGCCGCTTCAGCCGTGCCACGAACTTGTACCGGTCGCCCCGGTAGACCGACCGCACCCACTCCACCGGCTCGCCCCGCCCGTCGAGCGAGTGCCGGGACAGCATCAGCATCGGCAGACCCACGTCGGTGCCGAGCAGGGCGGCCTCCCGCGGGGTGGCGAGCGAGGTCTCGATGGTCTCCTCGGCCTCGGCCAGCCGGACGTCGTACACCTCGGCCAGGGCCGTGTACAGCGAGGTGTACTTCACCAGCGACCGGCGCAGCGCGGGAAAGCGTTTGGCCGAAAGGTGCGTGGTCTCGATGGCCATCGGTTCTCCGCTGGCGAGTCGCAGCCGCTCGATCCGGAGCACTCGCCCGCCGGCGGTGATGTCGAGCAGGCCGGCCAGGCTGTCGTCCGCGGTGACGTAACCGATGTCCAGCAGCTGGGATGTCGGTTCCAGTCCCTGGGCGCGCATGTCCTCGGTGTACGAGGTGAGTTGCAGGGCCTGCGAGACCTTCGGCTTGGCGACGAAGGTGCCCTTGCCCTGGATGCGCTCCAGCCGGCCCTCGACGACCAGTTCCTGGAGCGCCTGGCGCACGGTCGTGCGCGAGGTGTCGAACTCGGCCGCCAGGGTCCGCTCAGGAGGCACCGGGGTGCCCGGCGGCAGCGTGTCCGTCATGTCGAGCAGATGGCGCTTCAGCCGGTAGTACTTCGGGACGCGCGCCGTCCTCGTGGCCGCGCCCGTCTCGTTCTCCGTACTGCCCCCGTCGGAGCTCATGGCCCGCCTTCCCGACTGCTGCGTTGCTGCCGTCACCGGCTCCTCCGTCTGTCGCGGCTCACATGGTGGCACGGTCGGGACACGGCTCGTCGCCCGCCCTTAGGTGTCGGTCCTATAACGGACGCGAGAGCACTTCTTATACACCCTTGACACCCCTAAAGGTCTAGGCCAAGCTCCCGGTACTGGTCTACACCATTAAAGATCAGGTCCAGCCCCAGCAGTACTCGTCGAATGTCTTCGCGGTGGGCGGGGTTGCAGTATCCCTGAGGAGGGTTTGGCGTGAAGCGCAAGCTCATCGCGGCGATCGGCGTCGCGGGCATGATGTTCGGCCTCGCGGCATGCGGGTCCGACGACGACAACAGCAGCGACAGTGGCAAGGGCGAGACCCTCACGGTCTGGGCGATGGACGGCTCCACGCCTCCCGGCTGGACCAAGGACCTCACCGCGGCCTTCGAGAAGAAGACCGGCGCCAAGCTGAAGTTCGAGACCCAGAAGTGGGACGGCATCCAGCAGAAGATCACCACCGCTCTCTCCGAGTCGACCCCGCCGGACGTCATCGAGGTCGGCAACACCCAGACCCCCGCGTACGCGGCCACCGGTGGCCTCGCGGACCTCAGCGACCTCAAGACGGAGATCGGCGGCGACTGGGTCGAGTCCCTCAACCAGTCCTCGGTCTTCGACGGCAAGCAGTACGCGGCCCCGTGGTACTTCGCCAACCGTGTCGTCATCTACAACAAGAAGGTCTGGGCCGACGCCGGCATCACGGACACCCCGAAGACCCGTGACGAGTTCTTCAAGGACCTCGACGCGATCAAGAAGAAGGGCAAGGCCGAGCCGATCTACCTGCCCGGCCAGAACTGGTACTTCTTCGACGGCCTGACCATCGGCCAGGGTGCCGACCTGGTGAAGAAGGAAGGCGACACGTACGTCTCCAACCTCTCCGACCCCAAGGTCGCCGAGGCGATGAACCTCTACAAGAAGTACCAGTCCTACTCCAAGGCCCCCAAGGACAAGGACGAGGCCACCCCGCAGCAGGCCGAGGTCTTCGCCAAGGGCAACGTCGGTGCCTTCATCGGCATGGGCTGGGAGGCCGGCACGGCCATCGCCGCCAACAAGGACATCGAGAGCGACATCGGCTACTTCACCATCCCGGGTGAGACCGCCGAGAAGCCCGAGGGTGTCTTCCTCGGTGGCTCGAACTTCGCGGTCGCCGCGGGCAGCAAGAAGCAGGAGCTCGCCAAGGAGTTCCTGAAGCTCGCCCTGTCCGACCAGTTCGAGGGCCAGCTGGCCAAGGAGAACGGCGTCATCCCGAACAAGGAGTCGCTCAACTCCAACCTGGCCGGCAACGGCGCAGCCGAGGCCGCGGCCCCGGCCGCCGCCGTCGGTGGCACCACCCCGCTCATCCCCGAGTGGGCCGCTGTCGAGAACAACCCGAACCCGATCAAGAGCTACATGACCGCGGTTCTGAACGGCAAGAGCCCCGAGGAAGCCGCCAAGGCGGTCGAGGCCGAGATCAACAAGCGTCTCTCGCAGAAGAGCTGATCGCACGCGCCGGGGGAGGGGTACCGACCACCCGTCCCCCGGCGCGCCCGCGTGTCCTGAAGGTAGGACCCAAGAAGAGATGGCGAGCATGTCAGTGCAGACCGAACAAGTGGACTCGGTCCCGGCAGCCGGTGTCCGCAAGGACGAAGCGCCTCCGGGCGGACCGGCCGCGTCGCGCAAGAAGCAGGGCGGAGGATCGGCCCCGTACCTGCTCCTCCTGCCCGCACTGCTCGCCACGGCGCTGCTGCTGGGCTACCCGCTGGTCAAGAACGGCATGCTGTCGTTCCAGAACCTCAACCCGCGCCAGCTGATCCAGCACCTGACCGAGTGGAACGGTGTCGACAACTACAAGGACGTCCTCGGCAGTTCGGACTTCTGGAAGGTCGTCGAACGGTCGGTCTTCTTCACCGCCGCCAACGTCGTCCTGATCATGTTGCTCGGGACCCTGGTCGGCCTGCTGCTCGCCCGTCTCGGCAAGAAGATGCGCCTGCTGCTCATGCTGGGCCTCGTCCTCGCCTGGGCCATGCCGGTCATCGCCGCGACCACGGTGTACCAGTGGCTGTTCGCCCAGCGCTTCGGGGTCGTCAACTACGTGCTCGACAGCCTCGGCTGGCACTCGATGGCCGACTACAACTGGACGAGCAGCCAGTTCTCCACCTTCTCCCTGGTCACCCTGCTGATCGTCTGGCAGTCCATCCCGTTCGTGGCGATCAACCTGTACGCGGCCTCCACGACGATCCCCAAGGAGCTGTACGAGGCCGCCTCGCTCGACGGCGCCGGAACCTGGAAGAGCTTCACCTCGGTGACGTTCCCGTTCCTCAAGCCGTTCCTGCTGGCCACGACGTTCCTCGAAGTCATCTGGGTCTTCAAGTCCTTCGCCCAGCTCTTCGCGATCAACGGCGGCGGCCCGGACCGGCTCACCGAGACCCTGCCCGTCTACGCCTTCGTCGAAGGCGTCGGCAACCAGCACTTCGGCATGGGTGCCGCCATCTCGTTCCTGACGATCATCGTCCTGCTGGTCCTGACCGGCTACTACCTGCGCATGGTTCTGAAGCAAGAGGAGGAGGAGCTGTGAAGCGCTCACTGTTCGGCCGGTTCTGGCCCAACGCGACGGCTGTCGTCCTCTTCGTGGCCTTCGCCTTCCCCGTCTACTGGATGTTCAGCACGGCCTTCAAGCCGACCGGCGACATCATCACCGACACCCCGGTGTGGTTCCCCACCGACATCACCTTCGAGCACTTCAAGAAGGCCGTCGGGGCCGACCACTTCTGGACCCTGGTCGCCAACTCCTTCACCGTGACCCTGATCTCCGTGCTCGCCTCGCTGGTGATCGCCCTGCTGGCGTCCTTCGCGATGGCCCGCATGCGCTTCAAGGGCCGGCGGGGCATCCTGGTGACCTTCATGGTCGCGCAGATGGCGCCCTGGGAGGTCATGGTCATCGCGGTCTACATGCTGGTCCGCGACACGGACATGCTGAACAGCCTGGTCCCGCTGACCGCCTTCTACATGATGATGGTCCTGCCCTTCACCATCCTGACGCTGCGCGGTTACGTCGCCGCGGTGCCCAAGGAACTGGAGGAGTCGGCCATGGTCGACGGCTGCACCCGGCCGCAGGCCTTCATGAAGGTGATCCTGCCGCTGCTCGGCCCCGGCCTGATGGCGACTTCGCTCTTCGGATTCATCACCGCCTGGAACGAATTCCCGCTGGTCCTCATCCTCAACAAGGACATCGAGTCGCAGACCCTTCCGCTGTGGCTCTCCCAGTTCCAGACCGCCTTCGGCGACGACTGGGGCGCGACCATGGCCGCCTCCTCCCTCTTCGCCATCCCGATCCTGGTCCTCTTCATCTACCTCCAGCGCAAGGCCGTCAGCGGCCTCACCGACGGCGCCGTGAAGGGATAACACCGTCCATGTCCACGCTGATATCCACCACGGACACCGTCACCCGCGACGCCCTCGCCGTCCTGCAGCCCGGGTTCACCGGCACCACCGCGCCGGACTGGGTGCTGCGCCGGATCGACGAAGGCCTCACCTCCGTCGCCCTGTTCGGCCGCAACATCCAGTCGCCGGAGCAGGTCGCCGCGCTCACCGCCCAGCTCAGGGCCGGGCGCGACGACCTCCTCGTCGCGATCGACGAGGAGGGGGGCGACGTCACCCGCCTGGAGGTGCGCACCGGCTCCTCCTTCCCCGGCAACCTCGCCCTCGGCCACGTCGACGACGTGGCGCTGACCCGTGCGGTCGCCCGGGAACTGGGCCGCCGGCTCGCCGCGTGCGGCGTCAACCTCAACTGGGCGCCGTCCGCCGACGTCAACTCCAACCCGGGCAACCCGGTCATCGGGGTGCGGTCCTTCGGCGCCGACCCCCAGCTCGTGGCCCGGCACACCGCCGCGTACGTCGAGGGCCTCCAGGCCGCCGGAGTCGCCGCCTGCACCAAGCACTTCCCCGGTCACGGCGACACGGCAGTCGACTCGCACCTCGCGATGCCGCGCATCGACGTGGACCTGGAGACGCTGCACGCCCGTGAACTGGTGCCCTTCAGGGCCGCCGTCGCCGCGGGTTCCCGGTGCGTGATGAGCGCGCACATCCTGCTGCCCGCGCTCGACCCCGACCGCCCCGCGACGGTGAGCCCGCAGATCCTCACCGGTCTGCTGCGCGAGGAGCTGGGGTACGACGGGCTGATCGTCACGGACGCCGTGGAGATGCAGGCCATCGCCGCGACGTACGGCATCGAGCGGGGCTCCGTACTCGCGATCGCCGCGGGGGCCGACGCCCTCTGCGTCGGTGGCGGACTGCAGGACGACGGCACCGTGCAGCGGCTGCGCGACGCCCTGGTCTCGGCGGTACGCAGCGGTGAACTCGCCGAGGAGCGGCTCGCGGACGCGGCCGCCCGGGTACGTGCCCTCGCGTCCTGGACGCGAGGGACCACGGGGGCCGGTTCGGACCCGGGTGCGGCAGTGCAGGAGGGGACCGCACCCGGCACCCGGGCCGACATCGGTCTGGTCGCCGCCCGCCGTGCGGTGAAGGTGACCGGCTCCGCCGGGCCGCTGACCGAGGCCGGCTACGTCGCCGCGTTCACGTCCCAGTCGAACATCGCGGTCGGCGACGAGACCCCGTGGGGTGTCGCGGCCGAGCTGGGCCGGCTGGTACCGGGCACCGGGACCGGTACGTACAGCGGCGAGACCGAGGCACCCGTGGACGCGGTGCTGAGGGCTGCGGGGGAGCGGCGGATCATCGTGGTCGTCCGCGATGTGCACCGGCACGCCTGGATGGCCGAGGCCATCGACGGCCTGGTGGCACAGCGCCCGGACACGGTCGTGGTCGAGATGGGCGTCCCGCAGGCGGCTCCCTCAGGAGGTCTGCACATCGCCACTCACGGAGCGGCCCGCGTCTGCGGTCTGGCGGCCGCGGAGATCATCGCCAGGGGCACGGACGGCCCGGGGCTCTGAGGACGGGCGCGGTCCGCACCCGGCCGCGTCCACGGCATACGAGAGGGCCAGGAACACCCACCGCGGATGTTCCTGGCCCTCTCTCCGTGTCCGGGACGACTACAGCCCCTGCCAGCTCGGCTTCGCCGCGAAGGTGGCCCGGAAGTAGTCGGCCAGCTTCAGCTTCGACGCCGCGGCCTCGTCCACCACCACGGTCGCGTGCGGGTGCAACTGCAGAGCCGAGGCCGGTACGACCGAGGCGACCGGCCCCTCCACCGTCTGCGCCACGGCGTCCGCCTTGCCCTCGCCGGTGGCGAGCAGGATCGGGTGGCGGGCCTCCAGGATGGTGCCGATGCCCTGGGTGATGACGTGGTGGGGCACCTGCGTGATGTCGTTGTCGAAGAAGCGCGCGTTGTCGATCCGGGTCTGTTCGGTGAGTGTCTTGATCCGGGTGCGGGACGCGAGCGAGGAGCACGGCTCGTTGAAGCCTATGTGCCCGTCGGTGCCGATACCGAGGAGCTGCAGATCCACCCCGCCGGCCTCGGCGAGCGCCTGGTCGTACGCCCGGCAGGCGGCCGGGATGTCCTCGGCGGAGCCGTCGGGGCCCATGAAGGACGCCTCGGACAGGCCGAGCGGTTCGACGACCTCGCGCAGCACCACGGAGCGGTAGGACTCGGGGTGGCCCGCCGGCAGCCCGACGTACTCGTCGAGCTGGCAGATGCGGGCGCGCGAGGCGTCCACGGCGCCGGAGCGGACCTTGGCCGCCAGCGCCTGGTAGATGGGCAGCGGGGTAGAGCCGGTCGCAACGCCGAGAAGGGCGTCGGGCTTGCGGCTCAGCAGGGCGCTGATGGCGTCCGCGATGAGTTCGCCGCCTGCCTTGGCGTCCGGGACGATGACAACTTCCACGCGGGGCCTGCCGATCTGAAGAGTCGAATCACGTGGTATAGACCACTCGGGTTCCAAATTTAGCAGAATCCGGCAACGGGGACACCGGTGGCCGTACCTGCTCCGGATGCCATCCGGTGGCGGATGTACGGCGTCCTGCGGTGGGTCGGCCGGACGGGGCTCCGGCTGCGTCGGGCGCCTCCGGGAGGCGCCTGACATGTCCAGTATGTGTTCATGCGGGGGAAGTCGGCTCGGTCGCCGGGCTGCGGGGCGGGGTACGGGTAACGAGGAGGCCCCCTAGAACACCCGCGGGCCGCGGCGCCGGGGCGGGACCCTCAGCCCGCCCGGGCACCGCAGCCCGGAGTTGTCGGCCGACGGTGTGCGGTGCCCCCGGCCGGGAGAGGTTGCCTGCGCGGTCAGGGCAGAGAGCGCGGCCACCTCGATCCACTCTCCTGTGCGGGGAGAGTGGAAGCTCTTTTCGTGAGCATTGTGGACTAGACCATTCGTCCGTGTCCATCCGTTGGAGCACCGCAATTCTCGGGCCCCCTCCTCCAGCACGTACGACCGCCCCGTTCGGTTCGGATCCATGCTCCATCCGCGGGTACCCTCGCAGACGTGCCCTCCATGAACGACCTCGTCCGCCAGCACACAGACCTCGGTGAAACCGATCTGGAATGGCTGCATCTGCTGGTCTCGGAGTGGCAGCTGCTCTCCGACCTGTCCTTCGCCGACCTCGTGCTCTGGGTGCCCACCCGTGACGGCACCCGCTACGTGTCCGTGGCCCAGATGCGGCCCAACACCGGTCCCACCTCCTACCAGGACGACATGGTCGGCCACATGGTCCCGCGCGGCCGACGTCCGCTGCTGGACGCGGCGCTGGACGAGGGCCGGATCGTGCGCGAGGGCGACCCGGAGTGGCGCGAGGAGGTGCCGGTACGGGTGGAGTCGATCCCGGTGCGTCGCGAGGGCCGGGTCCTCGGCGTCATCGCCAGGAACACCAACCTCCTGACCGTGCGCACCCCGTCCCGGCTGGAACTCACCTATCTCCAGTCGGCCTCCGACCTGGCCCAGATGATCGCCGCCGGAGCCTTCCCGTTCCCCGACCAGCAGGTCGACATGGACGCGTCGCCGCGCGTCGGCGACGGACTGGTCAGGCTCGACGCCGACGGAGTCGTCCAGTACGCCAGCCCCAACGGACTCTCCGCGTACCACCGTCTCGGCCTCGCCTCCGACCTGGTCGGTCAGCACCTCGGCGGGATCACCGCCGAACTCGCGCCCTCCCGCGGCCCGGTCGACGAGGCCCTGGTCAAACTGGCCAGCGGGTACGCGCCCCGTGAGTTCGAGGTCGAGGGCGCGGGCGGAGTGATCCAGCTCAGGGCGATCCCGCTCAAACCCAAGGGAGTTCGGATCGGCTCCCTGGTCCTTCTCCGGGACGTCACCGAACTGCGGCGCCGCGAGCGGGAATTGATAACCAAGGACGCCACCATCCGGGAGATCCACCACCGGGTGAAGAACAACCTCCAGACCGTTGCTGCCCTGTTGCGGCTCCAGGCCCGCAGGATGGACTCCCCGCAGGGGCGCGAGGCGCTCAACGAGGCGGTACGGCGCGTCGGTTCGATCGCCATCGTCCATGAGACGCTGTCCCAGAACCTGGACGAGCGGGTGGACTTCGACGAGATCGCCGACCGGGTCATCGCGATGGTCGCCGAGATCTCGACGGGCAGGGTCACCTGCCGCCGGACCGGGCGCTTCGGCATCCTCGAGGCCGAAGTGGCCACGCCGTTGGCGATGGTGCTCACCGAGGTCCTGCAGAACGCCCTGGAACACGCCTTCGGTCTCGCGGAGTCCGGCACGGTGGAGGTCTCGGCCGTGTGCGGCGGTTCGTCCGCCGAGAGGCGCCTGCTGATCACGGTTCAGGACGACGGCTGCGGACTGCCCGAGGGTTTCGACCCGCAGAGCGCCGGCAACCTGGGCCTGCAGATCGTGCGGACGCTGGTGGAAGGCGAGTTGAACGGAACCTTCGGCATGGTCCCGGCTGCCGGCCGCGGCACCCAGGTCATCCTCGACATTCCGGTGCGTTCCGAGAAGTAGCATCGGCGGCCGGCCGGGGCAGGCGGTCCGGACAAAAAGCAGTGGGCCCGGACCGTTGATCACGGTCCGGGCCCACTGTTCATGCAATGCGCTTCGGGGGGTACTGCGCGCTGCGACTCGTGGGGCGGGTTCGTGCGTACGCTCTGTACGCGCCGCCGGGCTGAGGCTCTAGCAGTGGCGTCGGTCAGGCGCTGGCGTTACGCGCCCGGTTACGGGCGGCGCGGCGCTTCATGGCGCGGCGCTCGTCCTCGCTGAGGCCACCCCAGACGCCGGAGTCCTGGCCGGACTCGAGCGCCCACTGCAGGCACTGCTCCATGACGGGGCAGCGACGGCAGACGGCCTTGGCTTCCTCGATCTGCAGCAGCGCAGGACCGGTGTTGCCGATGGGGAAGAACAGCTCGGGGTCTTCCTCACGACAAACGGCGTTGTGACGCCAGTCCATGGCTGCTACCTCTCCTTGGTATTACATAACTGTTGCTTGTGAATGTGAACGCTTTCACGAATCCCCCCGCAGGTGAAGGCCCGACTCCCAGATGAACTGGTTGTGGTCCTGTGGTGTGAGGAGGGGTTCAGGCTCTCAGTGGAGGCTGTTGTTGCGGGCCGTCCCGATCGCCATGTAGAGACTCGCAAACCTCAGCGGCGGATACAACCCCTTCTGGAAACTTTTTTTTGATTCCTCGGTGTCGGCTAGGTCACAGCCGTACTTCTATGGGGTGGAGCCCAGCCCAAACGTTCGAGTTGAAGGAGTTTCGGTTCTTCCACTCACACAATCACACGCAGTGCACGGCGTACGCCTGTGAACGTCACACTTGTACGCACTCCCAGGTGGTCGCCGTCCATCTGGAAGGGCAGTGGCACCTTTGAATGCAAGGTGAAGTCCGTGAGGTCATGCAGTGAAACGGCGTGCTTGCCGGAGGGGCCTTTTTCCGGGCTCGAAGTGAGCAGCTGAGTGCCGTAGCGGGCGACCGCCGGGGTGGAGAGCCGTTTCAGTCCGAGCACGTCCAGGCCGGTGTCGAACGATGCCTTCGGGGATGCGTACATGGGGCGATTCCCCAGGTAGGTCCAGGGGGCCGTGTTGGAGATTATGGTCAGTGCGAGATCGGTGACCGGTTCCTGTCCAGGGGTCTCCAGGGTGATCATCCCGTGCCGTCGGTGCGGTTCCTCCAGGAACTGCCGGACCACCTGACGCACGTACAACGCATGCGTCGAACGTTTACCGAGTTCGCGCTTCTGTTCGACTCGGCCGACCACGCCCGCGTCGAATCCGAGCCCGGCGCAGAAAGTGAACCAGCGCTTCGGGACCGACTCGTCCTCGGTGCCCGGGGTGCCGGCCGCCAGCCCGAGGCCGACCGTGCGTTCGGTGCGGTTGGCGAGGGCGTCCAGGATCGCGCCGGTGGCCTCCACGGCATCGTTGGGCAGACCCAGGGCGCGGGCGAAGACATTGGTGGAACCGCCGGGGACCACCGCGAGGCTCGGCAGGCTGTCCGGGTCGGGGCCGTGGTGGAGCAGTCCGTTGACGACTTCGTTGACCGTGCCGTCCCCGCCCAGCGCGACCACCAGGTCGAATTCCGAGGACTCCGCGGCCCGCCGCCCCAGGTCCCGGGCGTGGCCCCGGTACTCGGTGGTCACGGCCTCTATCTTCATCTCGCTGGCCAGCGCGTGGATGAGCACGTCACGCGTCCGCGCACTGGTGGTGGTAGCAGCAGGATTGACCACGAGGAGTGCGCGCATGACGGCCAGAGTACCTACCGATTGGTATCCCTCTGAAGTCCTGCCCCCTCACCTTCACGTTCGGTGACGGTGTGGGTGCGGCAGCGTTGTCGGTGTCGTGGGTTTCCCAGCCGTTCCACGCGGTCTCCCCGCAGTTTTCCCGCCGTCCCGACCCCGGCTTCGCTTTCGCGGCGTCGGGATGTCAACCTGCAAGGGTGAGTACTCAGCAGAACACGCCCTCCTCGTCGCCCTCGCCCGTGCTCGAACCGGCGAAGCCGAGCAGGATCACGCTCGTGGCCGGACTCACCGCTCTCGAAGGGGCGGCGCTCGCCGCGGGCGGGATCTACATGCTGGTGATGGGACTGCTCGGGCGCCCCGAGAGCCCGCAGCAGGCGGAGACGGGGGGCCTCACGCTGATCGCGCTCGCCCTGATCCCGCTGTTCGCCGCCCGCGGGCTGTTGAAGCGTCGCAGCTGGAGCCGCGGCCCCGCGCTCATCACGCAGATCATCGCGCTCCCGGTGGTCTGGACCCTGCTGAGGTCCCACGGCGTACTGATCCCTACCGGGATCGTCCTCGCCGCGGTCGTCCTCACGGCCCTCTACCAGCTGGTCAGGCCGGCCACGATCGAGGCGCTCGGAATCCGTCGGCCGGGCAGCACACCGGACGCCTGAGCCCCGGACCGGAAGCCCGGACGGGACGGTCCTGCGGCAATGCCGAACGACTGACGGGGCGTGGCGCCGCCGGTCGCCCCGTGTCAGGGGCGCGCGGCCTTGTCGTGCTGCACAGGTGACCGGCGCCGGCCCTTCGCGCTACTCCTCGACGAGCAGCCGCTCGCGCAGCTGCGCCAGGGTGCGGGCCAGCAGGCGCGAGACGTGCATCTGCGAGATGCCGACCTCCTGTGCGATCTGCGACTGGGTCATGTTGCCGAAGAAGCGCAGCAGCAGGATCCGCTTCTCGCGGGGCGGCAGGTCCTCCAGCAGTGGCTTGAGCGACTCCCGGTACTCGACGCCCTCCAGCGCCTCGTCCTCGGAACCCAGCGTGTCCGCAACCGCCGGGGACTCGTCGTCCGTGTCCGGTACGTCCAGCGAGAGCGTGCTGTACGCATTGGCCGATTCCAGCCCCTCCAGGACCTCTTCCTCGGAGATGCCCAACCGCTCCGCCAGCTCGTGCACCGTCGGCGAGCGGCCGTGCAGCTGGGAGAGCTCGGCGGTGGCCGTGGTGAGCGAGAGCCGCAGCTCCTGGAGCCGGCGCGGAACCCGGACCGCCCACCCCTTGTCCCGGAAGTGGCGCTTGATCTCGCCGACGACCGTGGGGGTCGCATAGGTGGAGAACTCGACGCCGCGGTCCGGGTCGAACCGGTCCACCGACTTGATCAGGCCGATCGTGGCGACCTGGGTGAGATCGTCCAGCGGCTCGCCGCGATTGCGGAACCGGCGCGCCAGATGCTCCACGAGAGGCAGATGCATCCGCACCAGCTGATTGCGCAGCTCCGCCTTCTCGGGCGACCCGTCGGGAAGCCCGCGCAGCTCGATGAACAGCGCCCGCGCCCCGCTGCGGTCCTGTGGATCGTGGTGCCTGTGCTCGCTCATCTGGCCTGCCTGCTCCGCCTGCTCCACCGAGGCCGTGCGGCCCGCAGGCCCGTCCGCCCCGTCCTCCGGATGGGGCAGGGCCTGCTGTTCCGGGATGCCTGCTGCGCGCACCACCCCTGGTCGGATCGTCTCGTCCCGCACAGGACCGTCCCCGTTCCCGTTGCTCACGCCGGCCCGGGTCCCGCGCCGCGCTGTTTGTAGAGGCTGATGCTGACCGTACGGTCGTCGGCGACCGAGGAGTCGACCTTTCCGGCGAGTGCGGAGAGCACCGTCCAGGCGAAGGTGTCGCGTTCCGGTGCCCGGCCGTCCGTCGTCGGGGCCGACACCGTCACCTCGAGGGAGTCCTCGATGAGCCGGAACACGCAGCTGAGGACGGAGCCCGGCACGGCCTGCTGAAGCAGGATCGCGCAGGCCTCGTCGACCGCGATGCGAAGGTCCTCGATCTCGTCGAGGGTGAAGTCCAAGCGTGCTGCGAGACCGGCCGTGGCCGTGCGCAGCACCGACAGGTAGGCACCCGCTGCGGGCAGCCGGACCTCTACGAAGTCCTGATTCCCGGGCTCGCCTGCGATCTGGGACACCCTCACCTCCAAGGTGGCACAAATTCTTCCGAGGTTCCGGGAAGGGTGCCCCGGAGCCATGCGGTACGTCTTCGGTTCTGGTCCGGCGACGCTATCGCGATCCATGATGCCGTGTCGCCGAATCCCAAGCTCATGGCTGTCACTCATGGTAAGCCCATGGGTACACACCGTGGGTAGGGGTGTGCGGCGATCAATTGCGAACAACCGGCGCCGGTTTGACGTACCCCATGTCAGACGAGCGAACCGTCCTCGTAGCACCAGCGCCAGTCCTCGCCCGGTTCGAAGCTCCGCATCACCGGATGACCGGTCTCCGCGAAGTGCGCGGTGGCGTGTTTCAGCGGTGACGAATCGCAGCAGCCGACATGGCCGCAGAACAGACAGAGCCGCAGATGCACCGGGTGGGTGCCCGCCTCCAGGCACCCGAGACAGGTGTCGCTGAGCGGGGCCGGTTCGGGGCGCGGCAGTTCGGACACGTGCGGGCATGCACTCATGATGGTCAGGCTACGACGGATGCGAGGACCGTGAGATGGACGCATTGCAGCTGGTGGCCCTGGTGGCGGCCAGTGCCGCGGTGGCGGGGGCCGCCCGCCGCACCCCGGTGCCGGCGCCCCTGCTGCTGGTCGCGGCGGGGCTGGTCGCCTCGTATCTGCCCGGGGTGCCGACGTACACCCTGGACGCGCACATCGTGCTGCCGCTGGTGCTGCCGCCGTTGCTCCACACCGCGGCCGTCGACAGCTCGTACCTGGACCTGCGGGCCAATCTCCGGCCGGTCGCGCTGCTCTCCGTGGGGTACGTGCTGTTCGCGACCGTGGCGGTCGGCTGGCTCGCGTACCGCCTCGTGCCCGACCTGCCGCTCACCACGGCGCTGGTGCTGGGCGCGGTCGTGGCCCCGCCGGACGCCGTCACGGCGGCGGCGATCGCCCGCCGGGTCGGGCTGCCCGGCCGGGTCACCACGATCCTCCAGGGCGAGTCCCTGGTGAACGACGCCACCGCGATCACCGCGTACAAGGTGGCCCTCGCCGCGGCCCTCGGCGAGGGCATCAGCTGGGGCGCCGGGATCGCCGACTTCCTTCTCGCCTCGGTCGGCGGTGTCGCGGTCGGTCTGGCCCTGATGGTGCCGTTGCACTGGCTCCGCACGCACCTGAAGGAAGCCCTGCTGCAGAACACCCTGTCGCTGCTGATCCCGTTCGTGGCGTACGCGGCGGCCGAACGCGTGCACGCCTCCGGAGTGATCGCCGTGGTCGTCGTCGCGCTCTACCTCGGTCACCGCTCCTGGCAGGTCGACTTCGCGACCCGCCTCCAGGAGGCGGCCGTCTGGAAGATGGTCGCGTTCATCCTGGAGTCCGCGGTCTTCGCACTGATCGGCCTGCAACTTCCCTTCGTGCTGAAGGGGCTCGGCACCTACGCCGTGGCGGACGCCCTGTGGTACGCGGTGGCCGT
Organism: Streptomyces sp. NPDC052052; assembly: GCF_040680455.1. NCBI lineage: Bacteria > Bacillati > Actinomycetota > Actinomycetes > Kitasatosporales > Streptomycetaceae > Streptomyces > Streptomyces sp. NPDC052052. The sequence goes on from NZ_JBFAWU010000004.1 coordinate 20,174, forward strand.
GTTCCTCGCCGTCGTCGTGGTCCGCTTCCTCTGGGTCTACCCGGCGGCGTACGTGCCCCGATGGCTGTCCAGACGGATCAGGGAACGCGAGCCCGGGACCAACTGGCGAGGGCTGCTGATCGTCTCCTGGGCGGGGATGCGCGGGGTCGTCTCGCTCGCCATCGCCTTCTCCGTCCCGATGGTCATGACCGACGGGACGGCGTTCCCGGCCCGCAACCTGGTGCTGTTCCTGACCTTCACCACGGTCATCGGCACCCTCGTCGTCCAAGGGCTCAGCCTGCCGCCGCTGGTCCGTTTCCTGAAGCTCTCGGGGCGCGACGTCACGGGGCAGACACTGGTCGAGGCGCAGGCGCAGAGCGAGGCGTCCGCGGCTGCCGAGGCGCGCCTGCGGGAGTTGCTCGCCGACCCCCGCAACGCCCTGCCCGAACCGCTCACCGACCGGCTGCGCGGGGTCCTGGAGCGCCGCCGCAACTCCGTGTGGGAGCGGCTGGGGACGCCCGACCCCGTGACCGGGGAATCGGCGGACGACACGTACCGTCGCCTGGCCAGGGAGATGATCGGAGCCGAGCGCGAGGTCTTCGTGCGGCTGCGTGACGAGCGACGGATCGACGACGAGATGCTCAGGACGCTGCTCAGGCGCCTGGACCTGGAGGAGGCGGCGGCCTACCGCGAGGAGTCGGACACGTCGTGAGCGGCGGTCGGCAGGCTCTCGGGCCGGCCCGTGACGACGGCCGCGACAGCGGTTCCGGCCGGGAAAGCGCCCTCTTCGGCGAGCTCGGTGAGCGCGTACAGCAGCTTGGCCACGTAGAGCCGTTCGACGGGCAGCCCGTGCCGCTGCTCGAAGTCGTCCGCGAAGGCGTGCAACTGCGGGGTGGTCCGGGCGTAGCCGCCGAAGTGGAAACGCTCGTCCAGGGCCCATGACCCGGCCGGCCCGCCGAACGCCTCCCGTTGCAGATCCCGTACCGCGTCGCCCAGGAAACCCCCGCGCAGCACCGGGACGCCGAGGGCGCGCTGCCCCGGGGCGAGGCCGGCGGCCAGTCCGGCGAGGGTGCCGCCGGTGCCGCAGGCGACCGCGGCCACATCGGTCCGGCCGCGCAGCTCGCGCCCCAGCTCCACACAGCCCCGTACGGCCCGGGCGTTGCTGCCGCCCTCCGGGACGACGAAGCAGTCCCCGAAGCCGCTCAGCAGCCCCGCGAGGACCGCTGGATCGGCCTTCGCGCGGTAGGTCGCACGGTCCACGAAACGCAGGGTCATCCCGTCGGCGGCGCACCGGGCCAGCGAGGGGTTCAGAGGGCGGTCGGCCAGTTCGTCACCGCGGACGATGCCGACGGTGCTCAGGCCGAGCAGTCGCCCGGCGGCGGCGGTGGCCCGCAGATGGTTGGAGTACGCGCCGCCGAAGGTCAGCACGGTGCGTCCGGCGGCGGCCTCCAGGTTGGGCGAGAGCTTGCGCCACTTGTTGCCGGAGGGGTACAGCTCCACCGGTCCGAGTACGTCGGTGTCCCAGGGAACGGTGGTGTGGATCAGGTCGTCCCGCTTGAGCAGCAGCCGGATGCCCCGGCGGGTGAAGCGGTCGTCGTGGACTTCCTGCAGCGGCGACGGCGGTCGGGGCCGGAGTACGAGGGCGGGGTCCACGGGCTGGCTCATCCTGTCATTGTGGCCACGACCTGCGGTCGAGCCGGCACGGCCCCCGAGACGCGCCCCGGACCGGGCGGGTGCGGGTCACTTCAGGCGGCCGTGGATCCGGCTCCGCAGGGAGTCCATCGTGAAGCCGCGGGGGTCGACCTTGCCCGGCTGCCACTCCTTGTGGCCGATCACCGAACGGGAGGTCCAGCCGTGGTGACGGCAGACCGCGGCGGCGGCCTTCTCGACGGCTTCGAGCTGGACGGCGGGCCAGGGGTCCTCGCCGTCACCCAGGTTCTCGCACTCGAAGCCGTAGAAGTGCCGGTTCCCGTCGGTGTTGGCCTCGTGGTCGGGCGGGAGGCGCCGCTCGGCGATGACGGCGCGCAGGACGTCGTCGTCGCCGAGCCCGGCGTGGTTGGCCCGGCCGTAGCCGACCAGGTGGACCCGGCCGTCCTTGGCGATCACGCCGTGGCACAGCGGGCCGGGAAGCTCCGGATAGCCGTCGCGGCAGACGCGGACGGTGGAGGCGGTGCCCCTGGTGACGGAGTGATGGATCATCACGCCGTTGACCGGGCCCCAGGGGCCCTTGTGGTTGCGGTTGTGGGTACGCCAGTCGCCGACCTGGACGACGGTGAGACCCTCGTGCGTCAGGGCTTTCAGGAAGGCGCTCGCGGACATGGGCGGTGACATGGCCGACTCCTTTTGCGCGTGGGCGGACCGGGCCTTGTTGCGCTTTTACCGGAATGTCGGTCTCCGGGCCACCTCGGGAGCGGTTGTTCGGACCGTGTGCGAGCCGATTCGGTCAAGTCCGCGAGCGCCGGGGCGGGTTCAGCCCTGGGCGAGCCACATGTCGGGGCCGAACACCTCGTAGTGGATGTCGGCTGCCCGGACACCCTTGGCCAGCAACTGGGTGCGGACGGCGCGCATGAAGGGCAGCGGTCCGCAGAGGTAGGCGTGCGTGCCGGGGGCGGTGGTGAAGCCGCTCAGGTCGACCAGGCCGGTGCGATCGGCCGGGTGGCCGGGCTCCGGGTTCTCGTACCAGAAGTGGGCGGTGGCGTCGGGGAGTACGCCGGCGAGCCGGGTGTGGTCGGTGCGCAGTGCGTGGTCGGCGGGGGAGCGGTCGCCGTGCACGACGGTGACCGGGGCGCGGTGTCCGGTCGACGCGAGGTGTTCCAGCATCGAGAGCATCGGGGTGCAGCCGATTCCCGCGGAGGCGAGCAGCAGCGGGGCGTCGACGGCGTCGAGCACGAGGTCGCCGTACGGGGCGGAGACCCTCAGCCGGTCGCCGACGCCGACGTGGGCGTGCAGGTGACGGGAGACCTCACCGTCCGGGGAGTCCCCGCCGTGCACCCGCTTGACGGTGATCGAGCGCAGCGGCGAGTCGGGGGCGCTGGTGAGGCTGTACTGGCGTATCTGGTGGGCCCCGTCGGGGAGTTCGACCTGTACGGAGACGTACTGGCCGGGGCGGAAGGCGGGGGCGGGCGCGCCGTCGGCCGGGCGGAGCTGGAAGGTGGCGACGTCCGCGGTCTCCTCGATCCGGCCGGTCACCTCCCACTCGCGCCACACGTCGCCGGCGACGACGCCCTGCTGCGCGTACAGCCGCTTCTCGATCGCGATGAGGGCGTTCGCCATCAGCCAGTAGACCTCGTCCCAGGCGGCGGCGACCTCCGGGGTGACCGCGTCGCCGAGCACCTCGGCGATGGCGGAGAACAGGTGGGTGTGGACGACGTCGTACTGCTCGGCGGTGACACCCAGCGAGGCGTGCTTGTGTGCGATGCGGCTGAGCATCACGTCGGGGCGGGTGTCGGGGTGTTCGACCAGGTGGGTCGCGAAGGCGGCGATGGAGCCGGCGAGGGCCTGGCGCTGGGTGCCGGACGCCTGGTTGCCGCGGTTGAAGAGGTCGCGCAGCAACTCGGGGTGGGCGTCGAAGAGCTTCCGGTAGAAGAGGTCGGCGATGTCTCCGATGGCCGCTCCCACGGCGGGGAGGGTGGCACGGACAGTGGCGGTCGACGTCTCGGAGAGCATCGGTACTCCTCCTACGTGAATTGGTATCTGAGATTCGTATTTGTGAGCAGGGTGGAACCGGGCGGTCGTGCCCGTGGTGCGGGGTGGTGCGGGGTGGTTCAGCGGCCGTCCGGCCCCGGCCCGGTCCCTGGTCGGCTGGTGCTGATGCCGATCAGCAGGGGCTTGGTGGGGGAGGCGACGAGTTCGGTGATGGTGAGCGGGTCGAGCGAGGCGTAGAACGCCTCCTCCGCCTGGCGCAGGGCGCCGCGCAGCCGGCAGGCCGAGCGCAGGGGGCAGGGAGTGGAGCCTTCGCAGTCGACGACGTCACCCGGGCCCTCCAGCTGCCGGACGAGTCCGCCGATCGAGGCGGACCGGCCTGCTCCGGTGAGGCTGAGTCCGCCCCCGCGGCCCCGGCGTGCCTCGACGAGGCCGAGGTGCTGGAGCTTGGCGACCACCTTCGCGGCGTGGGTGTACGGCACCTGCATGGTTGCCGCCACCTCCCGGGTGGTCGGCGGATCCTCGTTCTCCACGACGGCGAGGCGCATCAGTACGCGCAGCGCCACGTCGGTGAATTTCGTCAGCCGCATGGCGGTCACGGTAGATAACTTGCATAGAAGATGCAAGTTAAAGGGCTGCAGGGGTATCGCTGAGCGTCGTGCCCAGCCCAAAGCCCGAATAGTCACACTCTTTTGTGTAATGGCGTGCCGCGTCCCCTCGCTGAAAGGCTTCTTCTCGCAGGTCAGCCGATGATCGAGAGGACGTCAGATGTCCGTTGGTGAAGAGGTTCAGAACGCGCCGGTGCCGCCGCAGCAGAGTCTGGGCACGGCGGCGGCGCGGAACCTCGCGACGACCACCAAGTCCGCTCCGCAGATGCAGGAGATCACCTCACGGTGGTTGCTCAAGATGCTGCCATGGGTGCAGGTGCAGGGCGGCACCTACCGGGTGAACCGCAGGCTGAGCTACGCGGTCGGTGACGGCCGGGTGACCTTCGTGCAGACCGGTGACCGGGTCGCGGTCGTTCCCGCGGAGCTCGGAGAGCTGCCGGCCCTGCGGGAGTTCGAGGACGAGGAGGCGCTGGGCGAGCTGGCCCGGCGGTGTGAGCAACGCGACATCGCGGCCGGTCAGGTGCTGGCCACCGCGGGGGACGCGGCGGACCGGGTCTTCCTGCTGGCACACGGCAGGGTCGAGAAGATCGGCACCGGCCCGTACGGGGACGAGGCGGTGCTCGGGGTCCACGCCGACGGGTCCTACTTCGGCGACCACGCCCTGGTCGACGGCGATGCCGTCTGGGAGTACACGGCCCGGGCCGTCACCGCCTGCACGGTGCTGACGCTGAGGCGGGCCGATCTGCTGAACCTCGCGGAACGCGCGGATTCGCTCCGCACCCATCTCGCCGGACTGCTCAGCATCCCGCAGCAGCGCACCAACAAGTACGGCGAGGCGGAGATCGATCTCTCCGCGGGCCATGTCGGCGAAGCCGTCGTCCCGCACACCTACGTGGACTACGAGGCGGCGCCGCGCGAGTACGAACTGAGTGTCGCCCAGACCGTGCTGAAGGTCCACAGCCGGGTCGCCGACCTCTACAACCAGCCGATGAACCAGACCGAGCAGCAGTTGCGGCTCACGGTCGAGGCGCTGCGGGAGCGCCAGGAGCACGAGCTGATCAACAACCGCGAGTTCGGTCTGCTCAACAACTGCGACTACGGGCAGCGCCTCCAGCCGCACGACGGCGTGCCCAGCCCGGACGACATGGACGAACTGCTCTCGCGCCGCCGCGGCTCCAAGCTCTTCCTCGCCCACCCGCGGGCCATCGCCGCATTCGGCCGCGAATGCAACAGGCGCGGGCTGGTACCGGAGAGCGTCGACGTGGGCGGACACCATGTGCCGGCCTGGCGGGGCGTCCCCATCTTCCCGTGCAACAAGATTCCGGTCACCGACGCCCGGACCACGTCGATCATCTGCATGAGGACGGGTGAGACCGACCAGGGCGTCATCGGACTCCAGCAGAGCGGCATCCCGGACGAGATCGAGCCCAGTCTGTCGGTCCGCTTCATGGGCATCGACGAGCAGGCGATCATCTCGTACCTGGTGACGGCCTATTACTCGGCGGCCATCCTCGTACCGGACGCCCTCGGCGTCCTGGAAAACGTCGAGGTCAGCCGCTGGCGGTAGCCCATCGGGGCCCGGGCGCAGTGCCCGGGCCCCCGTCGACCCCGCGCCGGGCAACCGTGCCCGGCGCGGCCTCGGGAGGACGCCCCAGTGAAGACTCAGCACGTACCCCAACCACCCGCACCCCGGGTCCCGGCCGACGACGATCCGGCCGCCCTCGCCACCCAGGGCCACGACGCCACGGCCCTTCTGGAACAGACCCGCGCCCTGGTCGATCCCTCACTGCACACGGCCATCGACTCCCTGCCGGGATCGATCCGCCGCGTCGCGATGTACCACTTCGGCTGGCAGACGGCCGACGGCGCCCCGTCATCGGGGCGGGCGGGCAAGGCGATCAGGCCGGCCCTCGTCCTCGCCGCCGCCCGGGCGCTGGGCGGCGATCCGCGACGCGCGGTCCGGGCGGCCGTCGCCGTGGAGCTGGTCCACAATTTCACCCTGCTGCACGACGACGTCATCGACGAGGACCGGACCCGTCGGCACCGGCCCACGGCCTGGGCGGTCTTCGGTGTCCCGGACGCGGTCATAGCCGGAGACGCCCTGCTCGCCCTCGCCCACCAGGTGCTCGCCGAGGACACCGGCCCGGTCCCGGCATCCGCCTCGGCACGGCTCTCGGCCTGTGTCATCGAACTGTGCGCGGGCCAGCAGGCCGACTGCGCCTTCGAGGACCGGGGCCCGGACGAGGTCTCACTGGACGAGTGCCTCACCATGGCCACCGCCAAGACGGGCGCTCTGCTCGGCTGCTCCTGCGCGCTCGGTGCCCTGTACGCGGGCGCGGGGGAGGAGGCGGTCGGCGCGATGGACGGGTTCGGCCGCGAGGCGGGCCTAGCCTTCCAGCTCATCGACGACCTGATCGGTATCTGGGGAGATCCGACGCAGACCGGGAAGCCGGTCGGGGCGGATCTCGCCGCCCACAAGAAGTCGCTGCCCGTGGTCGCCGCCCTGACCTCCGGCACGCCCGCAGCCGACGAACTCGCCGCGCTCTACCGGGGATCCATGACCACGCCCGGTGAGGTGAGCCGTGCAGCCGGTGCGGTCGAACGGGCCGGCGGCCGCGACTGGGCGCAGGTCTGCGCGGCGGACCGGATGGCCCGTGCGGTCCACCACCTGTCCCGGGCGGTCCCGGACCTGGCCCCGGCGGGCGACCTCCTGACCCTCGCGGAGTTCGTCACCCGCCGGACCCACTGACCACGGGAGGAAGGGACCAGCACGCGAAACGGGGAGGTAGGGGCCGCCGGGAAGGGGGAAGCAGGGGAGGCGGAGGAGGGGCGGCGCGGGAGGACTACTGAGCAGGAGAAAGGAGCAAAGCGCCCAGGTCGCGCGTCCGGCGCGGTGAAGAGGAGGGCGACCGGGAGTCTGTCATGGGCACGGGCTACAGTCCCTGCCCATGACAGACGAGTCATGGGCAGGGTGGTACCGGGACCGGCTTGGTTCCGACGCCGTCATCCTCACCACCGACGGGCAGCAACTCCGCCTCCGTATCAGGGGCATCGACTTCGAGGGCGAAAGCTTCGCCGGCCTCGCCCCGGTGGCCGGCACACCGCCGGCCGGTGACCTTTTCGCCCTGGTGGACGGGGTGTTGGGCGACTGTGTTCTGGAGTGGGACCTGCCGCTCCCGGTCCTCTGGGACGGGGTCGTCCACCAAGCCGTGCTCAACTGCCTGTTGTCGCTGCGCCGCCCCGATCCGTACCTCTACCTGGAGCTGCAGTTCGGCGGGGCGGCCTACGGATCCCACCGTGCCGAGAGCGACTTCGCGTCCGCCCTCGCCACGATCCAGCGTGCCCTGCCGTCCGGCGTACGTCTCCAGACCTGCATAGCGTGCGCCTTCTCGGACTACTTCCCGGCGCCCGAGCGTGGTCTCTCCGGCGGCCTTGCCTGCTTCCGCGGCGCCAAGGACGCCTACCGCGGAGCGGCCGGTGAGGGAGACGTCCGGGAGCTGTGGGACCGGCGGACCGGTTTCGTCCAGGAGATCTGGAGCTGCCGCGAGTACGAACCCCGTCCGGACCGGGGCGCCGGTACCGGTCATCGCGGGGCGTTCCCGCTGGAACTGGCCTGAGGCCCACTGCCCGACCGCTCATCCCGCCCCGTACCGCCACCTTGCCGGTACGGGGTTTCCCTTCGCTTCATTGTTCTACTAGCATGCGAACAAGGGAGGTTTTCATGATGCGTAAGAACCTGGGGAGAGCGACGGTCGTCGCCCTCCCGTTCCTGCTCGCACTCGTCGCCGACCTGGTGCTGCTCGCCGTCCTCCGTGACCGGCTCCCCGCTCGACTGGCCTCCCACTTCGAGATCGGGGGCCGGTCGGACCAGTATCTGGGGCAGGCCTGGTATGCCGTGGTCGTCGTCCTGCTGTTCGCCGGCACCGGTGCCCTGTGGGTCCTCACGGCGATGCGGGGGATGTACCACGGCCAGGCCCACCGCCGACTGGTCGCCGGTGGTTACGCCTTCGCCGGATTCCTCGGCTGGGTCATGGCCGCCGTGCTGATCGCCAACGTGGATGCCGGGGAGAACGCCCGGGGGGAGGCGCAGGGCGTGTCGTTGCCGGTGTGGCAGCTCGCCGCGGCCCTGGGGGTCGCCGTGCTCGCCGGAGGACTGGGGATGCTGCTGGCCGTGCTCACCCCGGTGCCGGAGCGGCCCGAGGCGGCCGGACCGGCCGAGGACCGCGTGCGGATCGCGCTCGCCGACGGAGAGGTCGCCGGATGGGCGCGCAGCACCGGGAGCCGGTGGCTGTCGCTGCTTGCGCTCGGGCTCGTGGCCGGTGGGGTGGTGCTGCTGTTCCTCTCGAACTGGGAGGTCGCGATTCCGCTTCTGGTCTGTGGTGCGCTGCTGGCCGTCTTCGCCCGGCTCTGCGTGGTGGTGGACCGGCGCGGCATCACCGTCTCGGGGCTGCTGCCCTGGCCGCGCCTGACCGTGCCGCTGGACCGGATCGAGGCCGCGACCAGCCGCGACATCAACCCCCTTGCGGAGTACGGCGGCTGGGGTTACCGCATCGGCCCCCGACGGAGCGGTCTCGTGATCCGTTCCGGTGAGGGCATCGTGGCGACCCTGGTCGGCGGCCGGGTGTTCGCGGTCACCGTCGATGACTCGGCGACCGGGGCCGCGCTGCTCAACGCCCTGGTCGACCGGCGACGGGCGGGGCGCTGACCATGCTCTTCCGGGTCGACCCGAACTCCACCGTGCCGCTCGGCGACCAGATCGCCGCGTCGGTGCGCCGTGCGGTCGCCGAGGCAACGGTCGCACCGGGCGAGCGGCTGCCCGCCGCCCGGGTGCTCGCCGAGTCCCTCGGGGTCAATGTCCATACGGTGTTGCGCGGCTACCAACAGCTCCGCGACGAGGGGCTGATCGAGCTCCGCAGAGGGCGGGGCGCGGTCGTCACCGGTGGGGCGTCCCCGCAGCGGGCCCGGCTGCAGGAGCGGGTGCGCGAGGTGGTCGCCACCGCCCGGGAGCTGGGGATGACGGAGGCCGAACTGCTGGCCCTGGTCCGTACCGCACTGCACACGCCGTAGGCCGACAGGCCCTGGACCGGCGGAGCCGCGGGCCCGCCGAGGAGAGACCGCACGGTCCCGGGCGCCAGGGCCGCCGAGGAGAGGCCGCACGGCCCTGGCCGCGTCGCAACGTTCCCGAACGCGGGTTCCCATGGCGGTGTGTGGGCTCTCGGTGGCACCCGACGGCCGTTTCGTCCGAGGCCGGAGCGGCGGCCACGCCGATGGCCCGCAGCGCGTGCCACCGCGGCTAACTTGGGCCCATGGCCGAACTGCTGCTGCACCTCACCGAAGGCCCCCTGTGGGAGGCGGCCCGCGCAATCGGGACGTACGAGATGTCCACCCGCGGCCGCACCCTGCACGAAGTGGGCTTCATCCACTGCTCGCTGCCGCACCAGCTCACCGGTGTGGCCGAGATGCTGTACGGCACCGGAAGCCGGGCCGGAGCCGGTGGCCAGGACCTGGTGGTACTCGTCATCGACCCCGACCGGCTCCCGGTACCCGTGCGCTACGAGCCCGTCCCGCCGGACGGCGAGGAGTTCCCGCACGTCTACGGACCCATTCCGGTGGACGCGGTCGTCGAGGTGCGCCCCTGGCCCCGTAAGGAGGGCGACCCCGCATGAACCCCTCACCCCGCACCGACCCCCCGCCCCCGACCGCTCCCCTCATCGCTGTCACCGGTGCCACCGGCGCCGTCGGCGGGCGGGTCGCACAGCGCCTGGCGCGCGCCGGCGTGCCCGTGCGACTCCTGGGCCGCGATCCGTCCCGGCTGCCGGAGCTGCCGGGCGCCGTGGCCGCCCCGCCCGCCCCCTACGGCGACGGGGAGGCCATGCGCCGCGCCCTCGCCGGTGCGCACACCCTGTTCCTCGTCTCGGCGCACGAGGGCCCCGACCGGGTGCGCGAGCACACCACGGCCGTGGACGCGGCGGTCGCCGCCGGCGTCGAACGCATCGTGTACGTGTCGTTCCTCGGCGCCGCGCCGGAAGCCACCTTCACCTTCGCCCGGGACCACTGGCACACCGAGGCGCACATCCGGGTCGCCGAGGTCCGCTACACCTTCCTGCGCGACAGCCTGTACCTCGCCGGTCTCCCGGCGATGACCAGCCCCGACGGGGTCCTGCGCGGGCCGGCCGGCGACGGCCGGGTCGCGGCGGTGGCGCACGAGGACATCGCGGACGCCGCTGTCGCCGTGCTGCTGGCCGACGCCGGAGGCGTCGACACCCGCCACGACGGGGTCACGTACGACCTGACAGGCCCCGAGGCGTTCACGCTCGCCGAAGCGGCCGAAGCGATCGGCCGGGCCGCCGGCCGCCCCGTCACCTACGTGCCGGAGACCCGAGAGGAGGCCTACGCCTCACGGGCGCAGTACGGCGCCGAGGACTGGGAGGTGACCGGCTGGGTGACCTCGTACGAGGCCATCGCCGCAGGTGAGATGTCCACGGTCTCGGACGCCGTGCCGCACCTCACCGGGCACCTTGCGATGGACCTGGCCACCTACCTGAGGGAGCATCCGGACAGCTACCGGCATCTGCTGCGAGCCACCTGACCCCCGACGGGGCGATGCCGGGATGCCGGGATGGCCGGGCGGATCGGACTTGCCTCCGGCCATCCCGATCCGGTCAGCCCCCGTCGTACGCCGCGCGCAGCGTGGCGATGTCCAGCTTCTTCATCGTCATCATCGCCGCGGTGGCGCGGGCAGCCTTCTCCGCGTCCGGGTCACCGACCAGATCGATCAGCGCCTCGGGCACGACCTGCCAGGAGACGCCGTACCTGTCCTTCAGCCAGCCGCAGGGCCCCTCTTCGCCCCCGTCGGTCAGGCTGTTCCAGTAGTAGTCCACCTCGTCCTGGTCCGAGCAGTGGATCTGGAACGAGATGGACTCGTTGAAGGTGAACTGCGGTCCGCCGTTCAGCCCGACGAATTTCTGGCCGTTGATCTCGAACTCGACCGTCATGGCCGACCCCGCGGGCCCCGGGCCCGCTTCGGTGTAGCGGCCGATCCTGCCGAGGCGGGAGTTCCTGAAGACGGAGAGGTAGTACTCCGCCGCCTCCTCGGCCTGCCCGTCGAACCACAGGCACGTGGTGAAGCCCTCGGTCATCTGATTCCTTTCGTGTGCGCATGCCCCGTCGTGTGCGCATGTCCACCTATACCGACTGATCCCGCCCCGGAAACCCATCGGACGCACAGGGCGGTGTCGAAGCCGTGCGGTGGCGGGAAGGGCCAGGCGCGTTGCCCCGAACCGTCCGGGCACCGGAAATGGCAACGCGCGGTCCCACAGGCGAGGCTGAGGGAGCCAGGGAACGCACCAGGTCACGCGGGCAAGGCATTCGGATCGTACGGCCCCTCGGCACCCAACTACCACTTGGGACACGCGGGTTACGGATGTCGCGTACGCTCTCCCGCCGCAGCGTCTTCAGCGTCTTCAGCGGCCTCACCATCGTCGCCGAGGGCCGACGTGCTTGATTGCTGACTGAACATCCCTATGCCATCGGGTAGTTGGACAGTGCGGCCCGATGCAAGGAGCCCGCAGGGCCCTGACCTTCTCTGCGCTCTCCCACCGGGCGGCGCCCAACGGTCCGCGACAGACTGGATTTGTCAGTCCGTAGCCATGCGAGCGCAGGGCGAACGTCGTCGTACAGGCCGGCCGGGTCTCCTCGCTCGTGCGGGGATCAAGTGGCCAAGGGCTGCCATAGGTCTTCCCGCGCGGGGTCGATGCCGCTGAGCCACACCAGCGTCCCACCGATCAGACCGGGCCTGTCCCGGGTGGCCAGGGCCGGGGCGTCGAGCATGTCGGCGACCTCTTCCAGGTAGGTGACCAGTGTGTCGAGTTCGTCGTCAGGCGGTTCGTTGAAGCGGGACCAGCGGCCCAGGTAGCCGGTCTCGCTGTCCAGGTACAGGCCCGAGGTGGTGTCAGCAGGGCGGAGGGCGACCACGGGAATCCAGGTCGGCTTCCACAGGGTGATCCGCTCATGCTCGGGGCGGTTGGCGTTGAGGCTGTCCTCGTGGGCCTGCGATCTCATCCCCAGTCGGTAGGTCGCTGCAGCGGCGTCCAGAGTCATGAGGGCCCGGTTGCCGGGCAGGCACCCCCGGCCCTTTACCCCCTCGTCGCCCGCGGTCAGCAGCCACAGGACGCGCAAGCCCATGGGTATCCGAACGCCGAACTCGCCTTCCAGGGCCGCGATCTCGGCGGGGGCGGCGCCGGCGTGGAGGGCAGCGTAGGAGTCGGGGGCATTGTGCTGGAGCCAGCGGGTGATGCGATGCCAGGCGTCGGCGACTTCCCGTACGGTGACCGCCTCGGTGGCAGGGTCGACCGGTCGTCCCTGTTCCTGACTTCGGTCCTCGTCCTGAACGGGAGCAGCGGGCTTCGAGGACGCAATCGGGGCCACGTACCGGATCTCGATTCGGTCAGGCTCGCGGATGTAGCCGACGGACAGGGCAGGGCAGTCCTCGAACAGGTCGCCGTCGATCGTCGCGGTGAGAATGCCGGGCAGCCCTGAGGGCCGACCCATGTCCGGGTCTTCGGCCAATCGGCCGGCCAGAACCTTCAGCGCGAAGGGGACGCCGACGCCGAGCCGGGCGGCGGTGTCGCGTAAGACGGGGCGAATCTCGATGTTCACGGGCTGGTTCTCCTTGCTGACCGGACGAAGGACGGCGCCCCTGCACCCCGTATGGCGTCGCCGCCGGCTCTGTCGTTGCCGATGACTGCGGCGACCGGCAGAAGCATGGATTCGAGCGCGGGCTCAAGTGCTTGGGGCTGGTCATCGGTTCTCTGCTGACCTGCAGTGACCCTTTCGTCGGCCGGTGCACCAGGGCGAAGTAGACAGCGCTGGCTCATTGGGCCAGCAGCGGATACATCTCTCGTTCGACCAGCGGTTTGAGCAGGTTGAGCGCCGCGCCGCGGAGTTCGTTCAGCATGCGGCGAAGCATAGGCAACAGGTCGGACAACGGACCGGTCAGCACAAGGCGCTGGGGGGTGTCACAGCAAGGGGACCACCACGCAAAGGGCTGTCCCGGAGTGATCGTGACTCCCACTGCATTGCCGCGTGAAGAGCCGGCGATGCACTCAGCCGGTGGTTCGTGAAGTGTTCAGGGACCGGGCGAAGTCGGCGAGCGTGTGGAAGTCGTTCTCCCGTAGTCCGACCCGCGGGTTGACGTGGTGCAGAAGCCCGAACCCGCGATGGTGGGCGGTGACGTACGTCTGATCCAGCTCGCTCTGCTCGTCGTCCACCCAGGCGAAAGGACGGCCGTTGGCGTAGTCCACCAGCGGACCTGTCTTCCAGTGGACTCCATCAGGGCGTTCTTGGAGCAAGACGTCGCCGAAGTCGACGAAGGGAAGTTCCGGGAGGCCGAGCACCGGTGCGATCCATCGGTTGGCGTCTCCCATCCATGTGGTGGCCCAGCACAGCTCGAAACCGAGCTGGAGCAACAATCGTCCGTGCTCCGGGTTGAGCCATACCCGCAAGGGGCGCCGTCGGGACGAGAGGCCTCCGTCCCGGTCCAGGGGCACTCTGAGTGTGGTGTAGCCGGCGGGACGCTTCTCCGGCTTGGCCGCATAAGGGTTGAGCGGCCCGTCCACGTCGAGGAACAGCAGTGGTCGGTTCACGGTTTCCCCCCGGTCTTGCTCACCATCGCCTGCCCGAGAAACGTAGCGGCAGAGATCGCCTCGCATCGGGCCGGCCTGAGTGGTGATCACGATCTGATGGATCTGAACACGGCATTCGAGCCGTCCTGTATAGCGGGCCTTGAAGAGGACCACAACAAGTCTCGCGAGCAGGTTCGAGTCCACGTCGAGCACGCCTTCGCACGCATGAGGACCCGGAAGGTCTCCCGCGACTGCCTCCTCAGAGGCGACGGTGTTCACCACGCCATGCTCCGCGTCACCTGGAGGGCGGCGGCGCAGGCGTCACACTGGTGCAGCCACTCCTCCGGCACGCGTCCGCCGTCACCACGCCGCCGATCCACGTCGCCGCCTGGCCGGGACAAAAAAACCGCACCCGCTCCGACAGGCGCGCCGTGGTCGGCGGCCTGTGGAACGGGTGCGGACAAGGAAGACCGGGCGATCGAAGAAATCGCGGGTCAAGCGGCGTGACCGAGGGTCAGGCCTTCTTGGTCTTCCAGTAATGGGCCGGGTCGGTGACCTGTGAGGATCGTTCCTGTGGGGCGCTGACCTGGCCTTTTGGTGATTGGTGGCGATGGGGTGCGACGGTCTTGAGCGGGTGTCTTGCGGACTGTTTGCGGACCGCTGGAGCTCGGTTGCGGATCGTTGGGCACCTGAAGTCGCCACGCGAGTGGCCGGTCCGCGGAGGTCCGTCGGGAGCGTGCTCCGCGGACCTCCGGAAGCCGGAGACGGCCCCCCTATGCGTGTCCCTTCAGCGAGCAACTACTTCGAGGCGGTGCTGTGCCCGCAACAGTGCTTGAACTTGCGTCCGGTGCGCATCATGCATGGGCAGGGGCGGTTCCTGCTGGGCCGAACCACGGTGAGTGGAACGGCGCCGCCAACCGCGTTTCCCGAGGCCATGGCGCGCACCAGGTAGGAGGGATCATCGGCTGCCATCCCCTGTAGGTTCCTGCCCACCACAACGATCAGCGATCCCTCGGCCGCTCTCCGGTACCAGCGGGGGAGGAAGTTCAGCGGCATTCGGTGCAGGAGCCGGCCATCCGGGCCGGTGATCGCAAGGTAGTTGTCTTCGAGCCGAGCCTGAACGCCATCCTCGACACCAGGGAGGTCACGCAGGTCCAGCGGCTTACTTTCCTCCATCTGGAGCAGGGTCTGAAGGTCGGTGAATCCGTCCTTGCGGTAGCTCGCGAGGACGAGGTCTTGGAATTGTCCGTCACTATGTGAGCCCCAACCGCCGTAGCAGTCAGCGATGATCCCAGCGCGGTCCCCGCCAAATAGGATGCATTCCACTTCGAAGATGACCTTCGGTTCCTTCGGCGCCTTGCCCTGTAGTTGGACCACTTTGGAGGCTACGCAGTGGGGGTGTGCCAGCCGCATCATAACGTGGTCCATCCCCGGGTGGTTCATCAGAAGTAGTTCGGCTTCTCCTGTCTCGTCGATCAAGAGATTGCAGGCCGCGCATGTCTGCCGGGAGTTCCCAAGGTGGGCGGTGAGCTGTTTGATGTTGATCCCGGCTAGTGCCTGTCGTACGGCATCCGAGACGTTGATCTTCCTTCCGACGGCGATGGCGGCAGTGGAACGGCTGACCTCGTGATTGGCCTTCACGACAGATCCGTTGCTGACAGCCTGGAGACGAGAGCCGATAGCCTCCAGGACACGGTTGTCGACTTTCTGCTCGGTGTCAACTAGCTCGTCGAGCGTTGGCTCTTTAGGGTCGTTCGATGTTGTGTCCAAGTGCAGCCCCCTGAGCAAGATGAGCGCCTCGCCGGCATCTGACCAGCTGCCGAGTTCGTGATGGACAGCGAAGGCTTTGCGTGCATGCGCGCGGGATCGCTCACTTTCGCCAAGCGCTCGGTAGGAGCGAGCCAGATTCAGCAAACAGGGGGCGCGCAGGGTGTTGTCATTGAGCTGCTCGATGAGGCCCAACGCCTTGCAGAATTCAGCGACCGCCTTCTCGTGATCTCGGGAGCATGCGTGGTGTGCTCCGACGTTGACGTGCAGGGCCGCCTTGAGTGACTGCATCCCCAACTGCTCGGTGACGGGAAGGAGCTTGGCGATCTCCGCGACGGCCTGCTCCTTCTCCTCGCCGTGCAGTCGGCACACCGCGGCCATACCGCGGGCGGTGAGGAGCACATGAAGGTCCTTCTGCTCCATAGCAAGATCGGTGGCTTTGTCGTACTGATCGAGTGCCTCGCTCCACTCCTCGTTCCGGGCGTGCACATTGGCCAGGGCCATCCTGCAGTGGAGGACGGCCGACTTGTCGCCAGCCCGCTCGCACTGGTCGAGTGCCTTGGTGATCGTCGACATGGCCTCCCTGTGGAGGCCCCGGCGCGAGTAGAGGACGGCGAGCGCACGGGACGCCTGAGCTCTGGTGGCGGGAGATGCATCGTCTGACATCACGGAGACCACCGACTCCAGGGCCTGAGCACCCTCCTGCCATCGACCCGCGACGAGAAGGGCTTCTCCCAGCGCAGCCCTGGCCTGGGCCAAGCCGCTTTTCTCCTCGGTCCCTTCCAGTAGTCGAACCGCCTCTGTCAGATAGGTGACCGCTTCACCGATTCGGCCTCTGTGCCACAGATATTCTGCGTTCTTCTGCAGAGTCTGGGCGACAACGACAGGGTTCCCGAGGTGGTTGGCCATGCCCCGGGCCTCCGCAAAGTACGTTTCCGCCTCATCGAGATGACCGACGCCGCCGTGGTAGGAAGCCACGTAGGCCAGTGCCCGAGCTGCATGTTCGTAGTCGCCGATCCCGGCAGCGAGATTGGCGCATTCACGGAGGTGCTGGGCTGCCTCGTGGATATCTGCTTGCTTCGCAGCCTGAGTGCCGATTCGAAACAGTGCCCGAACCTGTCCCTGAACGTCGCCGGTGTCCCGGTAGATGGCCAGCGCGGTCTCAAGGGGTTGACTGGGTGCAGAGTCCGGCCGTTCTTCCAGGGGGGTTTCGGCGAGCTCCATGAGCGCTTTTGCCTCCCAATCCCGGCTTCCGACAGCTCGTGCCCGCTCGATGTCCAGGGATGCTTCCTGGGCAGCCTCAGAGAACCGGCCCGTCCTGCGCAGCAGTGCCGCGAGTGCTCCGCGATTCCACAGGTCTGCACGATCGTCGGTACGGGACAAGTTCGTGCTGTTCTGGAGGTATTGCTCAGCTCGCCGCAGCTGACCGATGGCCAGGTGGGCCTGACCCAGGTTCCCCAGGGCATGGGCCAGCACCTGGTTTTCCTTGATGATCCGCCAGAATGGCAATCCGTTGCGCAGATACGGAATCGCATCGCGGGCCCGTCCGAGGTTGATGAGCAATGATCCCAGCGCGAGCTGCGCCATATGCATCTGGTACGGATGGTCGGCCTTGTAAGCGGTCTCGGCGCTGCGCTGATACAGGTCGGCGGCGCGCTGTGTGTCGCCAAGGTGACTAGCAACCATGCCCAGGTTGTACAGAGCCGATGCCGACCACTCAGGGTTGTCGGACTGAGCGCCGGCTTCAAGGACAGACTGATAGACGCGATCCAGGTCTTTCCAGTGGCTGCCGTGCCACAGCGCCGCAGTGAGGTTCGAAGCGAGAAGGACAAGTGGCCCCCACATCTCGTGGTGCCGAGCCATCTCGATAAGGGAAACAGCTCCTGGACGATCTGCGTTCAACTGGTGCAGGGCGCCAGCATTACCCTGCGCGGGCACCTTCGCTTCCTTGTCTACGAAGCCGATCGACTCGGTCGCGGATTGAGCCCGAGCAGCCAGCATGAGGCAGGACTGCCGAATTACGGTCTCCCGACGCTCGGTTGTGATCGAGGCTGATTTGAGACGGGCGAACCGGTGCAGGATCTCGTGAAACACGTACCGGTCCTCGTCAACCTGCTCGATGAGGCTTAGCTCGAACAGTGAATCCAGCAGCTCAGTTGCGGTGTCGAGCTGGACCTCGTCGAGTTCAGCCTCGGACGTGGTGGCCACCGTGACCACGTCCGAGGTGACGGACATGTGCGGCAGGATCCCAAGAGTGGTGAAGAGTTCTGCTTGTTCCGGGCTGAGCGCGGCATAGCTACGCTCCAGGACGGGCTCCACTGCGGTCTGGCCGGCCCGCAGAGCTCTCACACCCCGATCAGGGTTGGAGATGTCGTCGAGGAATCGGTCGACATTGACTTTGGGGCGACGTGCTAGATGAGCGGCCGCGACATGCAGCGCGAGAGGATGTCCGGCACACGCTTGCGTCAGCGAGGAAGCTTGTTCGTCGGTCAGTCGAGATGGTCCAGCGACTGTCCTCACCAGCTCTTCGCTGTGGCGGTCGGGCAATGGACCGAGCTCGATCAGGTGGACCAGCCCGGTCAGGCCGCTGAGCTTTGCCCGGCTGGTGCACACCAAGGCGAAAGGCCCGTCCATCTGGATGACGTCCAGCAGCGCCTCTTCGGAGACCACGTCATCGATTAGCAGCAGGACCTTGCTGCCGGATAGCGCCGCGCGGAGCACAGCGAGTTGTTGTGCACGGCCTTCAGGAAGCGGTTCTCCGGGGCGGAGTGTACGCAGGAGCGCCAGCACGAGATCGGTGGGCTCCCCCTCCCCGGCAGCCAGGGCGAGATCGATGTGGAACTGCCCGTCCATGTAGATGTCTGCGACGAGCCGGGAGAGACGCAGTGCGACGGCGCTCTTCCCGATCCCGGGTGGGCCGGTGACCACCACCGTTGGCCTGCGGTCACCGTCTGGCCTCTCCAGCAGCCGTCGCCCTTCGTCGATCTCCGCCTCGCGCCCGAAAAGGGGGCGCAACTCTCTCGGGAGACCCGGAACCGCCTGCACACCGGGTAGACGATGGCCGGTTTCCATTTGCTGGATGTGCTCGTGTAGGCGTGCCAGGACGTCGCCTGACAGCACAGCATCTGCGTTGGCATGCCGAACGTCCTCGTTGTTGTCCAGTAGTCGGCAGATCTTGTCGTAGTGCCAGATCTCCCACCCCTTGAGTGGGAGCTGCAGCTCTTGCACACGCTCCTGCAGCGCCGTTCGGACGCGATCGATGCCTCCGCTGCCCGGAACCGAGGAGAGGACTACGTTGCTCGTGATGAGCAGGTACTCCGGCAGGCGCCCCTTCCGGACGCGGTTTGAGTGGGGATCGGCCCAAGCGCGCAGCTCGGAGTTGATCCGTTCGATCAGCCACTCGGCGTCCTTGGCGGTGCCTTCTGGGCGGTTGCGGAACTTGGCTTGTAGTACCCCGTAACCCCTCCAGGGGGCATCGGGCGTAGGAAAGCGAGTTAGGCCCTGAAACGAGGCTTCGCGTCCACCGTCAGGGCCGTCTCCGAAGATTTCCACGGTCGGCCCAAGCGTCTTGAGGGCAAGAGCCTGGGACAGCTCCTCGAACCGGTGCGGCCCAAGGGGCGTGAGGGCGTAGTCAGTCATGGCCAGCATAGTGAGGCATGGCACTGACAGTGAGACGCTGCGTCTCGTGGCGGGTGTTAGGTCCGCGCTGACTACGTCCGCCTGAACACGGGCCGGGCCGCAGTTGACGCCTCTACTGCCAGCCGTTGAGGGATACTTCTGGGCCGCCTGCGAGGTACTGCTGGAGGGCGCTTGAAGTAGTGTCGACGAAATTCTCGGGTACTGCTTCGGCGTCGACCCAGCGGACTTGGGCGTGCTTGCGCGGTTCGCGGTTCTCGGGTTCGCCGGTCCATTCGTGGGCGGCGAACACGACCGTGAGGAAGCCGTTGGGGGCCTCGACGCCCCAGGCGCTGTGGATGATGTGCGCGACCTTGAGGGAATCGGGCTTCACCGTGAGGCCGGTCTCCTCGTAGAGCTCGCGGACTGCGGTTTCCGTGATGGGCTCGCCCGGTTCGCTCTTGCCGACGGGGAGGTCCCACATGCCCTGGGCGAACTTGGCGTTCTCGCTGCGTTGGAGGAGTACAACTCGGTTGGTGGACTTGTCGTGGACGATGACGGCGGCGACCAGCAGGGTCATCGATTCGAGTGCCGGCTTGAGGGCTTTCGGCAGGTTGTCGGTCTGCTGGGCCACGGTGTTCCCTTCGTCGGGCCGGTTGTTGGGCATGTTAGGCGAGGGCTTCGCGGGCTCGGCGCGCGAGATCGGCCGCGCCGGGGACTCGACGGCGTTGGTAGACCGCGAGCGTGGAGCGGATCGAGGTGATCGCCTTACGAGTCCGGTCGGAGGTCATGCCCTCCATGAGGACCAGGGCCTGGGTCCAGGCGGCGACGGCTTCGTCGGCGCGGGCCTGGGCGGCGAGGCTGTCGCCGAGGTCGGCGTGGGTGAGGGCATGGACGCGCTTGTACTTGTCGGGATCCCAGCGGGTGAGGGCGTTCCGGTGCTGCTGTTCGGTGCCGATGTGGTCGGCGAGGTCAGTCAGGGTGCGGGCGGTGTGACTGGCCACGGTGCCGGCGGCCGGGCCGCTCACGCGGGAGTAGCTGGGCTGGGGGTGGTCGTCCCGTAGGAGGGCGTCCTCGGCGGCGAGCAGGGCGTGTGCGGCGGACGGGTTCTCGTTGGTGGCTGCGTAGGCGCGGGCGTGGGTGATGTGGAGGAGGGCCTCGGTCTGGCCGTCGACGTGGCCGAGACCTGTGCGCAGGGCGCCTTCGACGAGGTCGACGCAGTGGTGGGGCTGCTTGAGGCTCAGGGCTTGGTGGGCGAGGGCGCGCATCATCCAAGCGGCGTGACCGTGGGGGTCGGCTTCGCAGGCGAGCTTGTAGCCGACCTGGTAGTAGCGCTGGGCGGCGCCTTCCTGGCCGAGGTCGTGGTGCTTCCATCCTGCGAGGTAGGCGAGTTCGGCGACGGCACCGAAAGCGGCCCGGCGTAAGGCTTCGCTGGGGAAGCGTCCTCGCAGCATGGGGGCGGCTGTGTCGGCGAGGTACGCCGTGACGGTGGTCAGTCCGTGCCCGCCGCCGAGGCGCTCGTCGGCAGCGCTGAAGGCCGCGGTGATCTGGCGTACGACATCAACGTCATCCGCGCCGACCAGGGACGTGCCGGTGCGGGCACGGAGCATGCGGGCGGTGGCTTCGTGGTCGTAGCCGAGCGGCATGGCGACGCCGGCGGTGGTGAAGGCCGCGATGGCGAGGAAGCGGCGGCGTTCGACGTCGGCGCGGCCCAGGTCGGTGACGGCGAGGACGGGGTCGGATTCCGCCGGCTCCTCGGCATCACCGACGGGCAGGTCGATATCGGTACGGGTGACCGTACGTCCCGTTCGGCGGGACAACGCCTCGGCCAGGTACTGACCTACCCGGCCCGACGGGGCACGGGTGCCGTTCACCCAATGCGAGATGGCCGACTTGTTGGTCTGGAGGATCTCCCCGTTCTCGGCGGCGATGCGCCGCACGTCTCGGGCGAGGGCCTCGTAGGTGCAGTCGACCGCCGCGATGACGTCACGCAGACGGGAGTTGGGGTCTCTCGGCGCCGCCACGACCGCCTCCGCTCCGGAGTTGTAAACCGTGTATACCGCTTCAACTGCCTTCTACCGTACCCACTGAGCGTGACCACCGGTTCACTTATCAGCAGCCGCCCGGAACGTTGCGACCGTGATCCAGGCTCCCCCTTGGTCCGGGCGGCACCCCGAAGTTCCGTACGCCCACACCGGGCTCGGGCATTCCTGTGCCCGAACCCGGCCAATCAGAGACGGAGACACGGTGACCACCATCGACACCACGGCCATCACGGTTGAGCTGCCCGACGCCTTCGACCCGCGCTGGAACCGCCTGCCCGGCATCCGGGTTGACGGCCGGCGCATCACCATCGACCAGGCCGAGTACTTCTTCCGCTTCGAGTCCAACACCTGGCTCGTTGCCGACTGGGAGCTGGTCAAGGCCCAGCTCCTCGATGTGGACGAAACGACCGAGAGCGCGGTCGAGCAGCTCGCACTCGACTTCATCAAGAACCACGGCGAGTCCACCTCTGACGCGGCCCGCGTCCTGGCCACCGCGTATGAGTTGTACGCGTACCTCTTCCGCGACGAGCGCCTGGCTGGCCTTGGCCTGCCGCAGATCACCGCCGACCACCTGCGGATGCTCCGCGAGGCGGCCACGCTCATGGCGCTCAACAAGGTGGAGCTGGACGGGCACATCTCCAACGTCGGCCCGTGCTGGTTCTTCCCCGCCGCCACCTCCGTCGTCTTCGACCTGGATGACGAGATGGGCGGGATGCTCGACGAGGTCTACCACGGCGGCTGGTTCAACGAGCACCGCCGGATCGAGGCCATCAAGGCCCACGCCGCGCTCGGCGGCCGACTCGTGCACGGCTGCCAGTCCGTGCCGGACCAGTCCGGCGGCGTGGTCGCGCCCTACGGTGCCTCGATGGCGAACTTCCGCGACGACCTCGCCTCGTTCAAGGCGGGCTGGATCGAGCAGGTCTACGCCCACCGCGTGAACCCCGCCGCGTAACCCACCCGATCAGGCTCCGGGGCGGGCTGGCATCCCTCGCCCGCCCCGGACGCCACCATCTTTCCGGAGATCCCACGTGACCACGAACCCCAGCGCCGAACTCCTCGACAACCTGCTCACCGCGACCGGCCAGACCACCGTTGTACGGGAGGAGGTGCGCGTGTGGTCCATGTCCGGCGTCGAGCGCGTGGCCTTCCCCGACGGTGCCACGGCCATCTTCAAGTACGCCAAGAAGCCCTTCGACAGCGAGGACCAGGCCCTCCGCCTTGCCCACACCCTCGGCGCCCCTGTCCCCCAGGTCCACGCCTCCGCCGGCCTGGACGGCTGGCTCGGCATGCTCATGGAGGACCTCGGACCGTCCGTCCGCGAGGCTGACGACCTCGACGGCGTCGCCGCGGCCGTGGTCCTGCACGGCACCCGTACGGCTCCTTCCTTGCCCGTCCTCGACCAAGACCGACTGCGCACGCTCCCGGCCCGGGCGCTGGAGCACCTCGAACGGCTGCGCAAGGCCGACCGGTGGCAGGACACCGACAACGTCGAGGACGGGCTCGACCGGATCGCCCGGGCCGCCGAGGCCCGCTCGGCCGGAGCGACGCTGGAACCGTTCGGCTGGGTGCACTCCGAGTTCCACCCCACCAGCCTTCACATCGGGGAGCACGGCTGGCGGCTGCTCGACTTCGCTCGCGCCTTCACCGGTCCCGGGCTGCTCGACCTCGCCAGCTGGCACGGCACCATCGAGCCCCCGCACCCAGTGCGCCTGCGCGTCTTCCTGGAGCAGTACGTCACCGCCGGCGGCACCCCCGACGTCCTCGCCCCGCGCGGCGGGCTCACCGCCGAGAACTGGGCCCTGGGCTGGCACCGCATGTGGGCCGTCGAGTGGTTCATGGAACAGTCCATCCGCTGGATCAACGACCCGGCCACCGACCCCGCCTACATCAAGGCCGTCCGCCGCCACCTCACCGACGTCCTCCACCTCCTGGAGATCTGACGTGCTCGCCCAGGCATCCCCCTGGCACGCCCACGCCCTCCAACGCACCGCCGCCGGACTTGCCGAACCCCTCTCCGTACCCGCCCGGATGGAATGGACCACGAGACCCGGCCAAGGACCCGGCGCCGAAGTCCTCGGCCCCGACCTGCGCAGCAAGCGACTCCTGGAACTCGGCTGTGGGCCCGGTCACAACGCCGCCCACCTCGCCACCCGCCACGGCGCCCACGTCACCGGGGTCGACCTGGTCGGCCAGCAGGTTCGCCGCGCCCGCTCCCACTACGGACGGCTGAACAACCTCACCTTCGTCGCCGGCCACGCCCTGCACTACCTGCACGCCTCCGACGAACAGTTCGACGCGATCTACTCCGTCTTCGGGGCCATCGGGCTCATCGCCCCCGAGCTCCTGCTCCCGACCATCGCCCAACGCCTCACGCCTGGACGAGTGCTCGCCTTCTCCACCCCCCACCCGCAGCGCGGCGGCCGCAGCCCCTCCGGCGACGACCGCCCCCGCCGCGGCTACGTCACCCTCCCCGACCGCACCCGGCTCCCCGTCGCCCGCTGGGAGTTCTCCACGGACCGCTGGGAGAAGCACCTCACCCGGGCGGGCTTCTGGCTCACCTCAGCCCAGGAGTTCCACGACCCCCGCATGGGCCACTGGCCCACCACCCTGCTGATCCGCGCCCGCAAGCTCTGACCAGCCATTCGCCCCGGCTTCCCTTGGAGGACCGATGCACCCGCCCTACCTGCTCCTCGACATCGACGGCGTCCTCATACCCTTCCCCGACGAGCACGGCTCGACCCCAGCCACGCACGCCCGCCACGACGTCGTCCCCGCCGGCCGCAACGCCGACAACCCTGTCACCATCTGGCTCAACCCCGACCACGGCCGCCTGCTAATGGACGTCATCCGCACCGGCTTGGTCACCCCGGTCTGGTGCACCAGCTGGCGCCAGGACGCCACCACCCTCATCGGGCCCCTCCTGGGCCTCCCGGCGCTGCCGTACGTCGACCTGCCGCACCCCCAGATCACCACCAGCCACCCCAACGGCTACCTGTGGAAGCGCGACCACGTCGCCCCCTGGCTCGGCGACGCCCCCGCCGTTTGGATCGACGACGACTTCACCAGCCTCGACCACGCCTGGGCGGCGGAGCGCACCACCCGCGGACCGGCGACCCTCCTTGTTCAGCCCGACCCACACCTCGGGCTGCAGCCCGAGCACCTGACCGAGGTCACGACGTGGGCCTCGCAGCCACCCAGAGCCCGCGCCGCCTGAAGACTGATGCCCCCGCTGTCAGGAGCAGCGAGGGCATCAGGATGCGCTGTGGGCGCCGCCTGCGCCTGGGCGCCGTTCGGTTTCTGAACGAGATGGCAGTGTGATGGAGATTCTCATCGGCGCATCTGATGGCGGAGGTGGCTGGAACGCCGCGTGCATGCAGGGTGGCTGAAGGCATGGCCGCGTGCGGCGGAGTGGAAGCGGCGGTTTCGTCGCTCCAGAGTGGGGAGTCGCGCCGTTGAGGACGATCTTCCGTTGGCATCTATCAACTACCCTGAGAATTGCCCCATGGCCTCCGGATTCTGGTGATTGCGTGAGGTGACCCGCTGGCTGATCGCTGTGGAACATCAGGGCTCGAAATGAGATCCGGATCGATATATCGAAATCATTGCGTCGATCTGATCGCTGTATTTTTCCAGGAATGTATCGAGCGAGTAGGCGCCGTTCCAGCCAGCGTCGCGCAGCTGCGCCCCCTCGCATGGGATCGGTAGTGTGCAGAGGTCTGCGTCCTGTACGAAGTGGAGTCGGAGTTCGTGTGCCTCTGAGATTTTCAACGGATTTCCTCCGATCTGCTCGATGAGTACGTAACGGAGACCGAGAAGGTTAAGGAGATCAAGATCGGTGACCCAGGCTGCATCCATGAGTCGGTGGGCATGCCAGTGCATAGCATCGCGATACACCAACCTCACCCGGTCAGTCACATTGGTGTGCGGAATGCCGTCCCAATAGAGCGAGCCATGGATCGTGCGGTTGACGCCGTCCTGGGTAAGTGCCGTTCCAAAGGCCATCGGAACAAGGTTTGAGAGCTTGTCAGGCCACCCGTGTACCAGAGAGCGAATCAGGTCGCAGGGGTTGTACACGTGGAGCATGACATCGCGCTCCACGTCATCAGCCGAGACGTCGTCCAGCCATCGTCCCACGAGCCTCTCCCAATCAGGGTTCCCCGCAAAGCACATCCTGCTCTCCTCCCGGAAAGCCGGCCATCTTCCACGATCCGTGGTACGCGCAGAGCCTGTGTAGAGGACTTCGCCGATTCCCTCTTCGTCACCGTTCAGGTCGCGGAGAAGATCTCGCTCGTCCAGCGAAGTGCGCTTCTCGAAGTCGCCTGCCGCCCGATAGCCCTCAATCTCCCAGTGCGAGTCCTCCGCCAGATGCCGGAGCACGCCGGGGCGGGCCGTACCGTAGCCAGCTGCGAAGACATGCCTGGTGATGTGGCAAAGGGCCGAGTATTCTAGGGGATACCCCCCAGTTTCCTCGTACGAATCCGTCTCATTGCCATCGAGCCATGCTGGCGCTTCATCGGGGTCCAGACGCCCGATTGCGAAATAGAGGCCGTACGGTGCGATCGCAAGGTCTTTCTGTGAGACGCGTCGGAAGTTCGCCGCGAGGAGATCATGCGCTCCCGCCTCGGCGGCTGTAGCCAGAATTTCGTTCCAGCCTTTTGATCGCTCTTCCGGGGAGTTATAGAAGTAGATGAAATGATGTGGGGTAACCCGTGGAGGTACCGCCGCTTCGAGGAATTCCACCCGGTCCGCGCGTACAGGAACGCCGTTGTCGTCCAATGTGAGTTGGTACCCGCGGAGATCGTGGGACCAGTCTCTCGCCATGTTGCTTACCGGGACGCGCAGTTCGTGCCAAGTAGTGGAGACGATCACTGCGCGGATGCGGTCCTTGCGGAGCCCCAACTCCTGCTGCAACAGCTCGGCGTACTTCGTGACCTCATGAAGGGCACGGGCCGAGGTCGAGTCGGACCGCTTCAATTCGATCACCACCCACGACCCGTGGCCGTCTCGGGCCAGGATGTCTATACGCCCGCGTGTTCCATGAGCATTGGGCAGCGGGTACTCCGTGCCAATCAACCGAAGGCTCGGCTCGATGAGCGGCAGGAGGTCGGCCAGCATGTCGCGCAGTCGTGCCTCGTACGGAACATCCATGTCGTACACCTCCGGCAAGTCGCCAGTACAGCAGGTAAGTTGAGAACTGATCAGGGTTTGACAGTAGATGATCGGTCTGACAATCCTGACCCGCCCTCGACCTCGGCCCAACGGAGTCCGGGCCACAAGCGTCTGCCGGAAGGTCCGCCCCGTCGGTGAGCTCTCGCGCAGCCCGAGCAGTGGAGATCACGACGGCGGGGGCCGCCGAGCGACTACGGCCGCGGCGCTCACCGTGCGGGCCGCACAGAAGTTGGGCCTTCCCCCGTGATGGTGGACACGCTTCGTTGATCACGCGGCGAGCGTGAGCTTAGCGGTGTGGTGTCGGCGTTCGTATTCGTTGGGGCTGAGGTGGCCGTTGGCGGAGTGCCGACGGCGGGTGTTGTAGCGGGTCAGCCAGGCGAAGACCTGGTTCCTGCAGGTGACGGGGTCTCCGTAGTCGCGGGCGCCCTGGAGGGTCTCGCGTTTGAGGGACGCGTGGAAGCTTTCACAAGCCGCGTTGTCCGCGCTGGAGCCGACCGCACCCATCGACCGGGTGACTCCCAGCTGGTCGCAGAGGTCGGCGAAGGCCCTCGATCCGTATTGGGCTCCGTGGTCGGAGTGGAAGACGGAACCCTCCAGGCTGCCGCGGGTGCGGGCCGCCATCCGCAGGGCGTCGGCGACCAGGTCCGTGCGCATGTGGTCGGCGATAGACCAGCCGACGACCTTGCGGCTGAAGCAGTCCAGCACTGTCGCGAGGTAGAGGAACTCGCCGTCGGCGAGGGGCAGGTAGGTGACGTCGCCCATGTATTTGCGGCCGGGCTCGGCGGCGGTGAAGTCCCGCCGGAACAGGTCCGGGACAAGGAAGGCGGCCGGGTCCGGGAGGGTGGTGCGGACGCGTCTGCGCAGGCGGATGCCGGTGATGGCGAACGTGCGCATAACGCGGGCGACGCGTTTTTCGTTGACGTGCAGGCCGGCCTCCTTCAGCTCGGCGGTCACCCTCGGGGAGCCGTAGGCGCCGCCGGAGTCGGCGTGGACCTCGCGGATCCTCGCGGCCAGGCGCTGGTCGGCCCGCTGCCGGGCCTGCCGGGCATCCCGGCCGGCGAGCCTCTTGTAGTAGCTGGACCTGTTCAGGTCCAGGACTTCGCAGAGCCGCTTCACCTCGAAGGCGTCCCGGTGGTCGTCGACGAACTGGAAGCGGCTGATCACCAGTTCGTCTCCCCGGCGAAATACTTGGCCGCCTTGCGGAGTATGTCCCGCTCGGTGGCCAGCTTGCGCTCGTTCGCCTCGAGCTCGGCCACCCTGGCCTCGAGCTGCCGGATCCGTTCGTCCGGGTCCGCGGACGCCGTCTCCCGCGTGGGGCGGACCGCGGTCCTGGTGCCCCGGCCGTCGTCCGGGCCGACGCCACGGCGTTCGCGGTCCCGCAGCACCCAGTTCCGCAGAGTGTTCCTGTTGATGCCCAGGTCGGTGGCGATGCTCTTGTAGGTCGCCCCGGGTGTGGACTCGTACAGGGCCACGGCATCGGCCTTGAACTCGTCCGAGTAGTCCTTCATCGCCATCGGCGGTCTTCTCGCTTCCTCCGGATCAAGCAGATCCAGTATCAGCGTGTCCACCACTCAGGGGGAGGCTCAGTTTCCCGACTTCGACAACACCAGCATGAAGCTTTGCCATTGAACTCGACCCCGTGCCCGGCCACGATGCGTGGCGGGGGGCATCTGGCCGGATTCAGCGGTGTCGATTGCGCTCCTCGGGCCTCGTGCCCACTGGTGTGGCCGGTGGGATTGGCGTGGCGGACATGGACGACGTGCCGCTGACTGCACTCCGCCTGCGCGCCGCTTGCGTCCGCCGGTTCGGTTGAGCGGTGATGCGCCAGTTGAGGACCTCGGCGGGGTGCTCGGCGCTGTCGAGGTCCTGCTGGGCGCCCACCTCGGTCAGGAGACGTCGGGGATTGTGGCCAGCGGTCTCGGCGTGGGCGAGGGATGGGGTCAGGGCGGCCCAAGCGAGGTCCGCGAGGATCCGGTCGGCGTTGTGCGGCGAGGGCCACACGAACGTCCTTCTCATAGCGGCTGGCGGTTGCGGCTCGCGGTGCGCGGCGGGCCAAGTCCGCAAAGACGGGTGCCGCGGCATGCTGGTAGCCCGCCTGGAGGTGGCGGAAGGCTTCTTCGGCCGCAGCAGCCTGCTGTTCGTGGCCGCGCTGCTGGTGACACTTGGCGGCGGCGCTAGCCAGATGCACGGTGGCGAAGAGCAGGGCGATGGCGAGCCCGCCCGGCTCGCTGGAGGCGTAGGCGAGTTCCTTTACGGCCTTGCGCAGGGCGGTGGCGGCCTAGTGGTCGGCACGGATGGCGGAGCGGCGGGCGCGGTTGAACGCCACCGCCGCCGCCTGCAGTTCCGCCCCGTGTGAGCTGGTTGTGGCGCTGGCGATGTTGTACAGGGCATCGCCGAAGGCGGCCAGGTAGCCCTGGGCGGCATCGTCGTCGGAGTCGAGGACGGAGTGCGCCGTCTGTATTGCGGTGGTGGTGTGCCGCCGTGGCTCGGCGGGGTCCGCCACATACCGGGGCGGTCGGCCACCTCCTGGTCGGTTAGGCGTTCGCGTAGACGGTTGATGGAGTGGTCGGGGGCGAGTTTCGAGCCGCCGTACCAGACGGGGGTAGCCGGCCGCGTTGGTGTCGCCTGGTGCGGCGAGGCTGTAGCCGATCACGTCACCGGTCTCGGGGCCGAGGCGTGTCTTGACCTTGATGCCGAGGGGCTGCAGCACGGTGAAGTAGTCGGCCTCGTTTCGTACGGCGGCGGCGACCGCGTACACCTGCTCGCGCAGCCAGTGCCGTGCCGTGACCGTCTGACCCTGGCGCTCCGCCTTGGCGCGTTCGGCGCCGGTGGGGGTGCGCGGTGCGGTGAGGTCACCGGACAAGGTGATAGCCGCGAGCCCTTGCAAGCGGATCGCCCTCCCGCCTGTGACCGGCGAGGAGATCGCACCGCCCACCGTCGAGCAGGTCGCGGCGATGTACGACGCCATGCCGCCGTCTATCCGTGCCGCGATCGTCGTACTGGCCGGGTCAGGATTGCGCGTAGGGGAGTTGCTCGGTCGTAAGGTCTCGGACGTCGACTTCAAGAGCGGCACGATCCGCGTCGAACGCCAGCGGCTGCAGTCCGGTCTGATCGGCCCGCCGAAGACCG
This sequence comes from Streptomyces sp. NPDC052052, assembly GCF_040680455.1. Classification (NCBI taxonomy): domain Bacteria; kingdom Bacillati; phylum Actinomycetota; class Actinomycetes; order Kitasatosporales; family Streptomycetaceae; genus Streptomyces; species Streptomyces sp. NPDC052052. The sequence continues at coordinate 49,751 of NZ_JBFAWU010000004.1, forward strand.
GCAAGTCCCGGCGGACGGTCCCCGTCGGCGAGGTCGTCGTCGACGCGCTTTTTGGGCATCTTGCCGCGCGCCCGTCGAGGGAATGGTTGTTCACGATGGAGGAGGGCGAGCCTCTCAACTACCGCCGATGGAAGACCGAGTGGAACTGCGCCAGCAAGGAACTCCAGGCGGTGGAGAACAAGGCGGCAGAGAGTGAGAGCCGCAAGCCCATCCAGCTGCCACACATGGTGACCCACGACCTGCGGCACTTCTATGCCTCCGCACTCATTGGCGGCGGGGCGAGCGTCAAGCAGGTCCAGCTGGTCCTCGGTCACGCGTCCGCGGTCATCACGCTGCGGATCTACGCGCACCTGTGGCCGGGTGAAGAAGACCGCACCCGCTCCGTCATGGACGCCGTTCTTGGCGGCCTACGGACCGGGTGCGGACAGGAAGGCGACATGACCCACGAAAGCGCAGGTCAGACGGCCTAACCAGAGATCAAGCCTTCTTGGTCTCCCAGAAGATCTTGTCGATCTCGGCGATGTAGTCCAGCGCCTTCTGGCCCGTCGCCGGGTCCGTCGAGGCCTTCGCGGCCGACAGCGCCTTCAGGGCGTCGTTGACCAGCTGGTGCAGCTCCGGGTACTTCTCGAAGTGCGGGGGCTTGAAGTAGTCGCTCCACAGCACCGAGACGTGGTGCTTGGCGAGCTCGGCGCGCTGCTCCTTGATGACCACTGCGCGGGCCCGGAAGTGCGGGTCCTCGTTGGCCTGGTACTTCTCCTGGACGGCCTTGACGGACTCCGCCTCGATGCGGGCCTGGGCCGGGTCGTACACGCCGCAGGGCAGGTCGCAGTGGGCGCTGACCTTCACCTTGGGGGCAAACAGGCGGGAAAGCATTGAGCTGTCCTTCCTCGTGATCGTCTTCTCAGGTGGGACATTACTCCGTGAGAGGCGGGTTTCACCCGGTGCCCCCATGGGCTTAGGCCAAAAGTCCGGGGTGAGGATGAGCCCAGTGGCCGAATGTGCGGAAGGCTGTGCGGGACGGTGTACTGGACGGACCGGGGAGGTGCCGGAGAGATGCGGGAGGTGCCGGAGTTGCCTGAGCTGACGCAGGAGCAGCCCGGGCGCGGGCTGGGTCGGCGTGTGCCCTTCCAGGTGGTGGAGGTGACGGGGCCGTCGATGGTTCCCACGCTTCATCACGGGGACTGGCTGTTGGTGCACTACGGGGCGCCGGTGCGCCCCGGGGACGTGGTGATTCTGCGCCATCCGTTCCAGCAGGATCTGCTGATCGTCAAGCGGGCCGCCGAGCGCCGTCCGGGTGGCTGGTGGGTGCTGGCGGACAATCCCTACGCGGGCGGAGACAGCACGGACTACGGGACGGTGCCCGAGGAGTTCGTGCTCGCCAGGGTCCGGGCGCGCTACCGGCCGCTGAAGAAGGATCAGCGGTCGGTGCGGTCCGTGGTGACCTGGGCGGTCTCCGCGCTGCGGCCGGTGTCGGCGGCGCGTTCCGTCTCCAGGCGCTTGCGGGCGCGGTAGGCGGCCACGTTGGCGCGGGTCGCGCAGCGGTCCGAGCAGTAGCGCCGGGAGCGGTTGGTCGAGGTGTCGAGGTAGGCATTGCGGCACGGCGCCGCCTCGCACAGGCCGAGCCGGTCCACGCCGTACGAGGTGAGGTGGAAGGCGAGGCCCATCGCGGCGATGGCCGCGTATCCGGCCGTGGCGTTCGACGGGTGGTCGGCGAGGTGCATGTGCCAGTCGGGTCTGCCGTCCTGGTCACGGAGATCGTGCCCGGAGATCTGCGGGCTGACCGGGAACTCCAGCAGGAGCGAGTTGAGCAGGTCGACGGCGAGCGTCTCGTCACCGCCGTCGGCCGCCTCGAAGACCGAGCGCAGCCGTGCCCGTACGGACCGGAATCGGGTCACGTCCGCGTCGGTCGCCCGCCGTGCGGCCTGTCCGCTGACGCCGAACAGTTCGCGGACCGCCTCGACGGAGGTGAGGGAGTCCTTGTTGCGGGCCGGATCCTCGGTGTTGACCAGGCGCACGGCATAGTCCGAGTAATAGGCCAGTTCCACTTGTAGTCCTTACAGCGTCAGGCTAGGGTCGGTTTGGCAAGCGGTGTAATGGGCTTTTGTGCTCTCAGGGTATTACATGGGAGGTTTCTTGTGGCGGAGACGACGACAGGCACCGACTGGGCGGCTTGGCAGGAGAGCTGGGACAGGCAGCAGGAGTGGTACATGCCCGACCGCGAGGAACGGTTCCGGGTGATGCTGGACATGGTCGAGGCCCTGGTGGGGCCCCGGCCGAGAGTGCTCGATCTCGCGTGCGGTACGGGAAGTATTACGGACCGGCTGCTCAAGCGGTTCCCCGAGGCCACCAGTACGGGCATCGACCTCGACCCGGCGCTGCTCGCCATCGCGCGTGGCCACTTCGACGGCGACGAGCGTGTCACCTTCGTCAGCGCTGACCTCAAGGACCCCGACTGGGCGGAGCAGTTGCCGTACGACTCGTACGACGCCGTCCTCACCGCCACCGCCCTGCACTGGCTGCACACCGAGCCGCTCACCGCGCTCTACCGGCGGATCGGTGGCCTCGTCAGGGACGGCGGGGTGTTCATGAACGCCGACCACATGATCGACACCGGGACCCCCAGGATCAACGCGGCCGAACGTGCCCACCGGCACGCGGCCATGGACCGTGCCAGGGACGCGGGGGCGCTCGACTGGGCCGACTGGTGGGCCCTCGCCGCCAAGGACCCGGTCCTCGCCGGGCCGACTGCCGAGCGCTTCCGGATCTACGGCGAACACGCGGACGGGGACATGCCGTCCGCGCAGTGGCACGCCGACACCCTGTGCGAGGTGGGGTTCGCCGAGGCACGGGCCGTCTGGGCCTCTCCGTCGGACACCCTGGTGCTCGCGGTGAAATAGGACGGCAGACGGAGGGAGGGGGTACGGGCCACGGCCCGTACCCCCTCCCTCCGCGCTGTCAGAGCACCGCGTTGTCAGAGCACCTTCGACAGGAACGACTTCGTCCGGTCGTGCTGCGGGGCGGTGAGTACGTCGCGCGGGTGGCCGGACTCGACCACCACGCCGTCGTCCATGAAGACCAGCGCATCGCCGACCTCACGGGCGAAGCCCATCTCATGGGTCACGACGATCATCGTCATGCCGTCCTCCGCGAGACCGCGCATGACGTCCAGCACGTCGCCCACCAGCTCCGGGTCGAGCGCCGACGTCGGCTCGTCGAAGAGCATCAGCTTCGGCTCCATGGCCAGGGCGCGGGCGATGGCGACCCGCTGCTGCTGACCGCCGGAGAGCTGGGAGGGGTAGTTCTTCGCCTTGTCGGCCAGGCCCACCCGGTCCAGCAGCCGCTCGGCACGCGCCCTTGCCACGGCCTTGGCCTCGCCCTTGACCTGGACCGGGGCCTCCATGACGTTCTCGATCGCCGTCATGTGCGGGAAGAGGTTGAAGCGCTGGAAGACCATGCCGATGTCCCGGCGCTTCAGGGCGACTTCGCTGTCCTTGAGCTCGTAGAGCTTGTCGCCCTTCTGGCGGTAGCCCACCAGCTCGCCGTCGACGTACAGCCGGCCGGCGTTGATCTGCTCCAGGTGGTTGATGCACCGCAGGAAGGTCGACTTGCCGGAACCGGACGGACCGATGAGGCAGAAGACCTCACGCGGGGCGACCTCCAGGTCGATGCCCTTGAGGATGTGCGCGGTACCGAAGGACTTGTGGACGCCCTCGGCCTTCACCATGGCGGTCATGCCATCCGTCCCTTCGGGCGGCCCAGGGACAGCAGGTTGCCCCTGATCTTCTGCAGCGGGGTGGGCGGCAGGGTGCGACTCGACCCGCGCGCGTAGTAGCGCTCCAGGTAGAACTGGCCGACGCTCAGCACCGACGTCATGATCAAGTACCAGGCCGCGGCCAGGAAGTACATCTCGACCGGGGCTCCGGACGACTGGCCGATGTCCTGGGCGTACTTGAACAGTTCGTAGAACTGCACGGCCGCCACCAGCGAGGTCGTCTTGAGCATGTTGATGACCTCGTTGCCCGTCGGCGGCACGATCACCCGCATCGCCTGTGGGATCACCACGCGGCGCAGGGTCTTGCCATGGCTCATGCCGAGCGCGTGCGAGGCCTCCGTCTGGCCCTCGTCGACCGAGAGCAGGCCGGCCCGGCAGATCTCCGCCATGTAGGCGGCCTCGTTGAGACCCAGGCCGAGCAACGCCGTCAGCAACGGCGTCATGAAGGACGACCAGTAGTCCTTGTAGAGCGGTCCGAGGTTGATGTACTCGAAGACCAGGCCCAGGTTGAACCAGACGAACAACTGGACCAGGACCGGGGTGCCGCGGAAGAACCAGATGTAGAACCAGGCGATCGACGAGGTCACCGGGTTCCTCGACAGCCGCATGACGGCCAGCAGGATTCCGCCGACGATGCCGATCAGCATCGACAGCGCGGTCAGCATCAGGGTCTTGCCGACACCGGTGATGATGCGGTCGTCGAAGAAGTAGTCCGGGACCGCGCCCCAGTTGATCCTGCCCTGGCTGAAGGCGTACACGATCGCGGCGAGTACACCGATGGCGATGACGGCCGAGACGTACCGGCCGTAGTGACGGACCGGAATGGCCCTGATCGCTTCCGGCCCGGTCGGCGGGGTGGGGGGTGCGGCCGACGGGTCGACCGGTCCCGTTTTCTCGATGTCAGTCACGGGAGAAACCTTTCAGCCCCGACGTCGTCTCAGGAGCCGCCGTTCAGCTCGGCCTTGGTGACTGCACCATCCGTGACACCCCACTTGGCGATGATCTTGTCGTACTCGCCGCCCTTGATGACCGCGTCCAGAGCTGCCTGGATGGCCTTGGTCAGCTGGTCGTTGCCCTTGGCGATGGCGATGCCGTACGGGGCGGCTTCCACCTGCTCACCGACGATCTCGAAGTCCTTGCCGCCGCCCGAGGTCTTCACCGCGTACGCGGCCACCGGGAAGTCCGAGGAGCCGGCGTCGGCGCCACCGCTGCGCAGGCGGGTCTGGGCCTCCAGGTCGTTGTCGAAGGTTTCGATGGCGATCTTCTTGCCGCCCGTACACTTCTTCGACTCGGCCTTGGCGAGGTCGTGCGAGACGGTGCCGCGCTGGACGGCGATCTTCTTGCCGCAGAGGTCCGCCCAGGTCTTGATGGACTGGTCGTCGCCCTTCCGGGTGTAGATCGACACACCGGCGGTGAAGTAGTCGACGAAGTCGACACCCTCGCCGACCTTCTTCTTCGTCTCGGAGTCGACGCCGTTCTGACGGTCCTTCGTGTCGGTCATCGCCGACATGGCCAGGTCGTAGCGGTTCGAGCGCAGACCCGTGATCAGCGTGTCGAAGGTGCCGTTCTCGAACTGGAACGTCACGCCGAGCTCCTTGCCGAGCGCGGCGCCGAGGTCCGGGTCGATACCCACCGTCTTGCCGGAATCATCCTTGAACTCGACCGGCGGGTAGGCGATGTCCGAACCCACTCTGATGACGCCCTTGTCCTTGATCGACTGCGGCAGCAGTGCGGCAGCGGCGGACTCGGTGGCCTTGGTCTTCGTCGAGTCGGAGTCGTTGTTTCCGCTCTTGGTCTGGTCGCCGCAGGCAGTCAGCAGCATGGTGCCGGCGACCGCGAGGGCGCCGACTGCTGCAATCCGGGACTTTGCGGCCGTACGGCGAGTGGTGCGTGCGGTCATGATCGGGTTCCTCCGGCGGATGAGGGCATGGCGCGAGGTGGGTGCGGACATACGGCATTGGATGTCGCCGCCCTGTGCGATTACGGCATCTTGCCATTCGGACCTGCGTAAACGAGGGCCCGAGGATGTCAAAATCGGGTAACGGAGCCCCGGGAACCTCAAGAGAACCTCAGGGGGTGTGGTACGTCGGGGGACTGGGCCGTTCGGGGGTGATTTCCGCTCCGCGTCGCACGATCTGCAGTGCGTCCTACTGAGTGGGCGCTTTTCCGTCGCTTGGCCGAGTTGTCCAGATATTCGACTATGAGTCGCGTCACCGCGCGGGTATGGACTCGTCGGTCACGAGGTCCGTCGGGTAAGAAAGACCTTTACACCCCTCATCCGGGGCTCAGGGCGCGTGTGCGGCGCGCCCGCGCGTACGTACTTCCCCCTGCCGGGACGGGCCAACCGTCAGGTGCAGGGAACGTACGCGGTGCCCGCCCACCCCTCCTCAACCAGGAGTGGCCACCCTCAAACGTTGAAGACTTAAGGGGTCAACACCATGGCAGCGGAGATTGTCAATCCTCGCAGCGACAGCACCAATGACAACACTGCGGACGAGCCGTTCGATCCGGCCTTCGCGCTCCACCGCGGCGGCAAGATGGCCGTCCAGGCCACCGTTCCCGTCCGCGACAAGGACGACCTGTCCCTCGCGTACACGCCCGGCGTCGCCAAGGTGTGCAGCGCCATCGCCGAGAATCCCGAGCTGGTCCACGACTACACCTGGAAGTCCCAGGTCGTCGCCGTCGTGACGGACGGCACCGCGGTGCTCGGCCTCGGTGACATCGGCCCCGAGGCGTCCCTCCCGGTGATGGAGGGCAAGGCGATCCTGTTCAAGCAGTTCGGCGGCGTCGACGCGGTCCCGATCGCGCTCGCGACCACCGATGCGGACGAGATCGTCGAGACGGTCGTCCGCCTCGCACCGTCCTTCGGCGGCGTGAACCTGGAGGACATCTCGGCCCCGCGCTGCTTCGAGATCGAACGCAGGCTCCAGGAGCGGCTCGACATCCCGGTCTTCCACGACGACCAGCACGGCACCGCCGTCGTGACGCTCGCGGCCCTGCGCAACGCCGCCAAGCTGTCCGGTCGCAGCCTCGGCGAACTGCGGGCCGTGATCTCCGGCGCGGGTGCGGCCGGCGTGGCCATCGCCAAGTTCCTGCTGGAGGCGGGGCTCGGCGATGTCGCCGTGGCCGACCGCAAGGGCATCGTCAGCCGGGACCGCGGGGATCTGACGGACGTCAAGCGCGAGCTGGCCGAACTCACCAACCGGGCCGGGATCTCCGGTTCGCTGGAGAGCGCGCTGGCCGGCGCGGACGTGTTCATCGGGGTCTCCGGCGGCACGGTGTCCGAGGCGGCCGTCGCCTCGATGGCGCCCGGTGCGTTCGTCTTCGCCATGGCCAATCCGAACCCCGAGGTCCACCCGGACATCGCGCACAAGTACGCGGCCGTCGTGGCGACCGGGCGTTCGGACTACCCCAACCAGATCAACAACGTGCTGGCCTTCCCCGGCATCTTCGCGGGCGCGCTCCAGGTCCGGGCCTCCCGGATCACCGAGGGCATGAAGATCGCCGCGGCGAACGCGCTGGCGGACGTCGTGGGCGAGGAGCTCGCGGCCGACTACGTGATCCCGTCGCCGTTCGACGAGCGGGTGGCACCGGCGGTGACGGCCGCGGTGGCCGCCGCGGCGCGGGCCGAGGGCGTGGCCCGGCGCTGAGGTCGGGGGGCGGGGCCAAGGCCCGGTGTGCGGCGGGTGCGGGGTGCGCCTGTGGGTGGCCGCGCACCGGTGACGGGCCCCGCCCACGCCCCGGACTCCCGTTCCCCGACGGCCGGTTGCCCGGCCGTTCCGTTCTCCCTTGCGCGGTGTGCGTCACACCGGCAGCCGGTTACGGCGGCCCGTGCCCCGGCCTATCGTCGGGGCCATGTTCGCCGCCTACGCATCCCGCATCGACCGTGACCGCCCTCTCGACGGCCTGGAACTGGGCGAACGCCCAGCCCCCGAGGCACGTCCCGGCTGGACCACGATCCGCGTCCGAGCCGCATCCCTCAACCATCACGACCTCTGGTCCCTGCGCGGCGTCGGCCTCGCCGAGGACAAGCTGCCGATGATTCTCGGCTGCGACGCCGCCGGGATCGACGAGGACGGCAACGAGGTCGTCCTTCACTCCGTCATCGGGCAGACCGGGCACGGAGTCGGCCCGAAGGAACCCCGCTCCATCCTCACCGAGCGCTACCAGGGCACCTTCGCCGAGCAGGTCACCGTCCCCAGCTGGAACGTGCTGCCCAAGCCCGCGGAACTCACTTTCGAACAGGCCGCCTGCCTGCCGACCGCCTGGCTCACCGCGTACCGGATGCTCTTCACCAACGCCGGCGTGCGCCCCGGTGACTCCGTTCTCGTCCAGGGCGCGGGCGGCGGCGTCGCCACCGCCGCGATCGTGCTCGGCCGGGCGGCCGGACTGCGGATCTACGCCACCAGCCGGGACGAGGCCAAGCGCAGGCGGGCCGTCGAACTCGGTGCGGTCGAGGCGTACGAGCCGGGCGCGCGGCTGCCGGAGCGGGTCGACGCGGTCATCGAGACGGTCGGCGCCGCCACCTGGTCCCACTCGGTGAAGTCGCTGCGCCCCGGGGGCACGCTCGTCATCTCGGGCGCGACCAGCGGCGACCGGCCCTCCCACGCCGAACTGACCCGGATCTTCTTCCTGGAACTGAAGGTCGTCGGCTCGACCATGGGCTCCAAGGACGAGCTGGAGGACCTGCTGGCGTTCTGCGCGGCGACCGGCGTGCGGCCCGTCATCGACCAGGTGCTGCCGCTGGACCGGGCCCGCGAGGGTTTCGAACGACTGGCCACGGGTGACCAGTTCGGGAAGATCGTGCTCACCTGCTCGTGAGGGGTGCGGGCGGGGCCTGGGCGTCCGCCCCGGCCCCGCGTCAGCTCCCCGCCTCGTCCTTCCGCAGCAGCGCCCCGATGCGGGCCGCCGCGGTGGACAGATGGCGGCGGGCCTCCGTCAGCTGTTCCTGGCTGACGCCATGGTCCCGGGCCGTGTCGCGGATGTCGTCGCGGAAGCGGTCGAGCAGGCGGTCCAGATCGCGGGCCGGGTCGCCGGTCCCGGCGGCGCCCTTGCCCCAGTCCGGGTCGCCCTCGGCGGGCTCCGGCTTGACGTACGGCGGCCGGCTGCCCGTCCTGGCGAAGCTGCTCAACTGGCCGGTGATCTCGGCCAGTCCCTCCCGTACACCGTTGGGCCAGTCGCCCCGGGCGAAGTGCTCCTGGACCTGGCGGACGGCATTCTGCATCTGCTCACGCGCCCGGTCCTGGGTCTCCTTGGCCTGGCGGCGGGCCTGCTGGGCATCCTCGCGGGCGCGGCGGGACTCGTCCTTCGCGCGGCGGGCCTGCTCCTTCCACTCCTGACTGGCCTTGCGCAGCTCCTCCTTCGCGGACTGCCAGGCCTCCTTGTTGCCGAGGTCGCCGAGGTCGGCGAGGTCCGCCAGGTCGCCGAGGTCGGTGAGGTCGTCGAAGAGGGACTTCCGGCCTCCCTTGCGGGCGGCGCCGCCGGACGAGGTGTGCCTGGTCTCGTGCGCCGCGGCCCGCATCTCGCTGCGCAGTTTGCCGGCCGCGCCGCGTACGTCGTCCCGGATCTCCGCGGCCAGTTCGGACACCGAGTCCCTGATCTCCAGTTCCAGATCGGCCAGTTCACCCGTGCGGTCGGCCAGTTCGGCGCGGCCCGCGTCGGTGATCGAGTAGACCTTGCGGCCCCCCTCGGTGGCATGGGTGACGAGGCCCTCGGCCTCCAGCTTGGCGAGGCGCGGGTAGACCGTGCCCGCCGAGGGCGCGTACAGCCCGTGGAAGCGCTCCTCCAGCAGCCGGATCACCTCGTAGCCGTGGCGAGGGGCCTCGTCGAGCAGCTTCAGCAGATAGAGGCGGAGGCGGCCGTGGGCGAATACGGGAGGCATGTCAGAGCATCTTTCCGGTCGGCTCGGCGGCGCGGGGTTCGTCCTCGGCCGGTGGGCGGCGCAGCAGGGCGATCGAGCCCGAGATGGTCGTCGCCTTCAGCTTCCCGGCGCCGGTGCCGAGTGTGCCGGTGATCTTCTTCGAGCCCCACCGGCCACTGACCCGCAGATCCTCGAAGCCGTTGGAGACGGTGCCGCTCGTGGTGTTCGCCTCGACCGTCGCGTCCGCCGGGTGCGGCAGCCGGATGGCGAGCCCGCCGGAGACCGTGGCCAGCTGGATGTCCGTGGGCTTCCCGGCCGGGCCCAGGTCCAACGTCATGTCGCCGCTGACCGAGTCGCCCCGTACCGACTCCCCGGCACCCTCGACGACGGTCAGATCGCCCGAGACGCTGTGGAAGCGCAGCGCCCCGGTGACCGACTGGGCCTCCACGCTGCCGGAGACCGTCTCCGCCCGGACCGGACCCGCGAGTGCGACCAGCGCGGTGTCGCCGTTGACGCTCCGCACCTCCGTACGCCCGCGGATTCCGGAGACGACCGCTCCGGCAGTCACCACACCCACCTCCACCGCCGCGTCCGTCGGCACGGCGAGCGAGACGACGGCGCTGCGGCGCCACTTCTTGCCGCCCACCAGCGTGAGGAAGCCGTTCCACGGCAGGTCCTCGTACGTGACCGTGAGGACGCCCTCCTCCTGGGTCACGATCAGCGGCGGCCCGTCGATCGCGGAGATCTCCAGCCGGGCGGCCGGCTCCTCGGTGCCGACGACGTTGACGGCGCCGCCGACGATGCGCACCCGGAGCGATGTCACCGGGGCCTCGAAGGCCAGCTTCTGGGGCTCGGTGATGGACCACGTCGATACAGGCATGGAACTGACCTCCCGGAGAGCGTGACTCGACGCAACATATCGCGTCTCTTGCGGAACACGATATATCGCGGATGCGGGAAGTCAAGGGGAGTCAGGGGGAGGGCGGAGACCGCGCGCGCCAAGGGGCGATCAAAGCCGTGATACGAGGGCAAACTGCCCTACCGTATGGGGCATGAACGCGACATCCCCCATCGGGGCGCTGCTGCTGTGCCGCGCCGAACCCGAGGCGGTGCGGCCGGTGGCCCATCTGCTGCGCGAGCGGATGCTGCTCGCCCCCGCCGGAGACGGGTGGTCCGTCCTCGTGCCCGAGGGAAGGCCCTGGCGGGACGAGGGGAGCGGGGGTGCGGGAACGGAGCGGGTCGACCAGGTCGTGACCGGTTGGGCCGCCGCGCTCGCGGTCGGTTCGACCTGGCCCGTCCTCGCGCTCTGGTGGGACGGCAACCGGGCGGGCCATACGCTCGCCCAGGGTTTCCGCCGTCCGGTCGGCTATGTCTGGCTCGCGGACGGCACACCGTTGGGCGAGAACGAGGCCATGCACACCTTCGCCGACCGGCTGGGCCTGGACCCCGTGCTGGATGTCCAGGCGCTCGAAGACCTGACCCGGCCGGATCCGGACGCCGATGCCCGGATCCGGCTGCGCGGGTTGCTCGCCGTCCTGGCCCGCATCGGACTCGCGCTGCCGCCCGGCCTGGAGCCGGACACGCCGGGCGACCGGATCTACGCGGCGGTCGACGGCCGGCCCGAGGCGGAACCGATCGCCTGGACCGGCTGGCGCAAGGCGGTGCGGGTGGAACTCGACGCGGTCGAGAGCAGCCGCCTCGGCCCCTGGATGCGTGGCCCCAGGGCCCGCGCACTGGGCGGCGTCCAGGTGGCGGCCGGGCTGCCGCTCACTCTCTGGGGGATGAGCCACCGCAGCGGCGGCTGGACCTTCGCTGGGGTGCTGCTGATGGCGCACGGCTCGCTCGGCCTCGCGTACGACCGGTTCAGGGCCGGGGACACCGGAACGGCGTGACCGGCGCCGTGCACCGCCAGGCGGAGGAGGAAGTCGGATGGGGTCTCCCCTGCTCGAGCGGAGCCGAGAGCTCGGGGAAGGAACGCCGGTGACCGGCGACGACGCGGTGAGGTGCGGTCCGGGGCGCGCGAGCCCGGCCCGATCCGAACGAGAGGCCTACTCGTCCTCGTCCTCGTCGTCGAGACGGGCCAGCCAGGTGGCGAGGCGCTCGACCGGCACCTCGAAATCGGGATTCAGGTCGACGAACGTGCGCAGTTGCTCGGCGAGCCACTCGAAAGTGACCTCTTCCTCGCCCCGGCGCTTCTCCAGTTCCTCGATACCGCGGTCGGTGAAATACATGCGGCAAGCCTAATGCCTGGTGACAGCGGTAAGAGGGGCGGGAGCGGGCCCGGGGCCCGGTGCGCTGCGAGCCGCGGATCCTCTGGTCCGGTCACCGCCCCGGACCGGCGAGGACCCACCCCATGCCGAAGGGCCCGGCCCCGCGATCTTCTCGCGGAACCGGGCCCTTCGGTCTGTCTACAGCCGACGATCAGGCCTCGAAGACCTCGGCGAGCAGCTGAGCCTGCTCGGCCTGGTGGCGCTTGGCCGAGCCGACCGCCGGGGACGAGCTGTGCGGCCGCGAGATGCGGCGCAGGCGCTCACCGTGCGGCACGTCGGCGCCGACGGCCAGGTCCAGGTGGTCGATCAGGTTCAGGGCGATGAACGGCCAGGCACCCTGGTTGGCCGGCTCCTCCTGGGCCCAGAGGTACTTCTCGGCGTTCGGGTACTTGGCGATCTCGGCCTGCAGCTCGGCACCCGGCAGCGGGTACAGGCGCTCCAGACGGATGATCGCGGTGTCCGTGACGCCGCGCTTCTCGCGCTCCGCCTCCAGGTCGTAGTAGACCTTGCCGGCGCAGAAGACGACCTTGCGGACGTCGTTCGCGTTCACCTTGTCGTCGCCGATCACCGGGCGGAAACCGCCGGTGGTGAACTCCTCCGCCTTCGACGCGGCCGCCTTGAGACGGAGCATCGACTTCGGGGTGAAGACGACCAGCGGCTTGTGGTGCGGGTTGTGCACCTGCCACCGCAGGAGGTGGAAGTAGTTCGACGGCAGGGTCGGCATGGCGACCGTCATGTTGTTCTGCGCGCACAGCTGGAGGAAGCGCTCCGGGCGGGCGGACGAGTGGTCCGGGCCCTGGCCCTCGTAGCCGTGCGGCAGCAGCAGCGTGACGCCGGAGGTCTGGCCCCACTTCTGCTCGGCCGAGGAGATGAACTCGTCGACGACGGTCTGCGCGCCGTTGACGAAGTCACCGAACTGGGCCTCCCAGATGACCAGCGACTCCGGACGGGCCAGCGAGTAGCCGTACTCGAAGCCCATCGCCGCGTACTCGCTGAGGAGCGAGTCGTAGACGTTGTAACGGGCCTGGTCGTCGGAGAGGTACAGCAGCGGGGTGTAGTCCTCGCCGGTCACCTGGTCGACGAGGACCGCGTGCCGCTGGCCGAAGGTGCCGCGACGGCTGTCCTGGCCGGAGAGGCGGACCGGAGTGCCCTCCATCAGCAGCGAGCCGATGGCCAGGGTCTCGCCCATGCCCCAGTCGATCGTGCCGCTCTCCACCGAGGCCGCACGACGCTGCATCTGCGGCATCAGGCGGGGGTGGACGGTGATCCGCTCGGGGATGTTGACCTGGGACTCCGCGATGGCCTTCACGACCTCCTGGGAGACCGCGGTGTTCACGGCGACCGGGAACTCGGGCTGGACCTCGGGGGCCTGCGCCGGGGTCGGCAGCGAGGTGGCCTCGCGGACCTCCGCGAAGACCTTCTCCAGCTGGCCCTGGAAGTCCTGGAGCGCCTGCTCGGCCTCTTCCAGCGTGATGTCGCCGCGACCGATGAGGGACTCGGTGTAGAGCTTGCGCACCGAGCGCTTCTTGTCGATCAGGGTGTACATCTGCGGGTTGGTGAACTCCGGGTTGTCGCCCTCGTTGTGACCGCGGCGGCGGTAGCAGATGAGGTCGATCACGACGTCCTTGTTGAACGCCTGCCGGAACTCGAAGGCCAGGCGCGCGACCCGGACGACGGCCTCGGGGTCGTCACCGTTGACGTGGATGATCGGCGCCTCGATCATGCGCGCCACGTCGGTGGCGTACATCGAGGAGCGCGAGGACTCCGGGGCGGCGGTGAAGCCGACCTGGTTGTTGATCACCACGTGGACGGTGCCGCCGGTGCGGTAGCCGCGCAGCTGCGACATGTTCAGCGTCTCGGAGACGACGCCCTGGCCCGCGAAGGCCGCGTCGCCGTGGAGCGCGACGGGCAGGACGGTGAAGTCCGTGCCGCCCTTGTTGATGATGTCCTGCTTGGCGCGGGCGATGCCCTCGAGGACCGGGTCGACGGCCTCCAGGTGCGAGGGGTTGGCGGCCAGCGAGACCTTGATCTGCTCGCCGTCCAGCCCGGTGAAGGTGCCCTCGGCGCCGAGGTGGTACTTCACGTCGCCGGAGCCGTGCATCGACCGGGGGTCGAGGTTGCCCTCGAACTCGCGGAAGATCTGTGCGTACGACTTGCCGACGATGTTCGCCAGGACGTTCAGCCGGCCGCGGTGGGCCATGCCGATGACGACCTCGTCGAGGCGGGCCTCGGCGGCGGAGTCGATGACGGCGTCGAGCAGCGGGATGACGGACTCGCCGCCCTCCAGCGAGAACCGCTTCTGGCCGACGTACTTGGTCTGCAGGAACGTCTCGAACGCCTCGGCGGCGTTCAGCCGGCGCAGGATGCGCAGCTGCTCCTCGCGCTCGGGCTGCTGGGTGCGGGTGCGCTCCACCCGGTCCTGGATCCACTTGCGCTGCTTCGGGTCCTGGATGTGCATGAACTCGATGCCGGTGGTGCGGCAGTACGACTCACGCAGGACGCCGAGGATGTCGCGGAGCTTCATCATCGACTTGCCGGCGAAACCGCCGACCGCGAAGTCGCGCTCCAGGTCCCACAGGGTGAGGCCGTGCTCGGTGATGTCCAGGTCGGGGTGCTTGCGCTGGCGGTACTCCAGCGGGTCGGTGTCGGCCATGACGTGGCCGCGGACCCGGTAGGAGTGGATCAGCTCGAAGACCCGCGCGGCCTTGGTCACGTCGTTGTCGTGCGAGGCGTCGATGTCCGTGAGCCAGCGGACCGGCTCGTACGGGATGCGCAGCGACTTGAAGATCTCGTCGTAGAACTCGTTCTCGCCGAGCAGGAGCTGGGCGACGATCCGCAGGAACTCGCCGGAGGCGGCACCCTGGATGACCCGGTGGTCATACGTCGAGGTCAGCGTCATGATCTTGGAGATGCCCAGCTTGTTCAGGGTGTCCTGGGAGGTGCCCTGGAACTCGGCCGGGTAGTCCATCGCGCCGACGCCCATGATGAGGCCCTGTCCGGGCATCAGGCGGGGCACCGAGTGCACGGTGCCGATGCCGCCGGGGTTGGTCAGCGAGGCGGTGACGCCGGTGAAGTCGTCCATCCCGAGCTTGCCGTTGCGGGCCCGGCGGACGATGTCCTCGTAGGCCTGCCAGAACTCGAAGAAGTTGAGCGTCTCGGCCTTCTTGATGGCCGCGACGACCAGCTGGCGGTCGCCGCTCGGCTTCACCAGGTCGATGGCCAGACCGAGGTTCACGTGCTCCGGCTTGACCAGGGTCGGCTTGCCGTCCTTCACCGCGAAGGAGTGGTTCATCGCCGGCATGGCCTTGAGGGCCTGCACCATCGCGTAGCCGATGAGGTGCGTGAAGGAGATCTTCCCGCCCCGGGCGCGCTTGAGGTGGTTGTTGATGACGATGCGGTTGTCGAAGAGCAGCTTCACCGGAACGGCGCGCACGGACGTGGCCGTCGGCAGCTCCAGCGAGGCGTTCATGTTCTTCGCGACGGCGGCGGACGGGCCGCGCAGCGTCACGTACTCCGGGCCTGCCGGGGCCTCGGTCGCCTCGGCCGCGGCGGGCTTGGCCGGGGCGGCGGCCTTCGCGGCCGGAGCCGGTGCGGCCTTCGCGGGGGCCGGTGCGGCCTTCGCCGGAGCGGCCTGGGCGGGCGCGGGAACCGCGGGCGCGGCGGCCTTCGCGGCCGGGGCCGGCGCGGAGGCCTGCGGCGCCGCTGCGGGCGGGGCAGGGGTCACCGCGGCCCCGGCGGTCACGGCGCTGGGAAGGGGCTTGTCCGCCGTGCCGGACGTACCCGGCTTGTAGTCGGCGAAGAAGTCCCACCAGGCACGGTCGACCGAATTGGGGTCCTGGAGGTACTGCTGGTAGATCTCGTCGACGAGCCACTCATTGGGGCCGAACGCGGCAGCCGGGTCCGAACCCGGGCTGGCTTGTTCAGTCGAGGTACTCGAGTTACTGGGGGACTGAGACGACACGGCGGCAACCGCCCTCTTCCGCTTCACAAGGTGATGGACAGCGGGAATCAAGGCTACGCCCCCGAGACCGTTCCATGCAGGCCGGGCCGGTCTTCGTCGTGCAAGTCACATCCGAAGCCAGGTTTCGGTGCAGGAAATGGCGGGAAACAAGCATGGTTCCGCTTCACTCCAGGTACGAAGGGCCGCGGCTACGGCCCCTTGGACCGTATCCCGTGAACAGAACACCGAGAACGCGCCCTTCCGCTTCGAACTCTATGTCAACCTCGCGGCTGTGGAATCCCTGGAAGAGTGACTTGGATGCGGCAACCGCGAGCGGATTCGGCCACACCGATGCTTCCCCCGTGCAGATCCACCGCCCAGCGCGCGATCGCCAGGCCCAGGCCCGTGCCGCCGTCGCTGCCCGGGCCGTGCGGCGACGCGACCGCGCCGCGGTTGAAGCGTTCGAAGACCTGGTGCCGTTCGGACTCCGGAATGCCCGGTCCCTCGTCCAGGACCTCCAGCGCCAGAGACCCCGGCCAGGCCCCGCGACGGGCCAGCACGGTGACCCGGCCGTGCGGCGGACTGTGCTTGATGGCGTTGTCGATCAGGTTCACCACCACCTGGTGCAGCCGTTCCGCGTCCGCGTGCGCGGTCAGCTCGGGCGGCGACACGTCCAGATGGAGATGCACGTCCTTGCGGGTGTGATTCCCCGAGCCGGAGGACAGCCGACGGTGCGAGGCGGCGAGGTTCGCCTCCTTCAGTACGCCCGACAGGTACGGCCACACCTCGAACCGGCCGGCCTTCAGCGTGACCACCCCGTTGTCCAGGCGGGACAGATCCAGCAGCGTCTCCACCAGTCCGGCGAGCCGTTCGGTCTGCTTGAGCGCCGTACGCATGGTCTCCGGATCGGCCGAGGACACCCCGTCCACGACGTTCTCCAGCACGGCTCTCAGCGCCGCGATGGGGGTCCGCAGCTCGTGCGAGACATTGGCCACCAGCTCCTTGCGGTGGTGGTCCACGGCCTCCAGGTCGTCCGCCATGCGGTTGATCGTCTGGGCCAGATCACCGAGCTCGTCCCGCCGGCCGGCGCCTCTCACCCGCCGGGTGTAGTCGCCGTGCGAGATCGACCGGGCCACCGTCGTCATCTCTTCCAGCGGGGCCGTCAGACCATGCGCCACGAACTGGGTGATGAGCAGGGTGGCGATCACCGAGAACACCGTGATGAACCGCAGCTCGGTCCTGGTCCGCAAGGCCACCATCAGCAGCCCGGTGGTGAGGAACACCGAGACCACGACGAGCGTGCCCAGCTTGGCCTTGACCGAGAAGGGCCGCAGTCCGGAACCGGGCCGGGTCATGGCGCAGGGGTCTCCAGCGCGTAACCGACGCCGTGCACGGTGCGGATCCGCTCGGCACCGATCTTCCGGCGCAGCGCCTTGATGTGGCTGTCGACCGTACGGGTACCGGAGGCGTCCGCCCAGTCCCAGACCTCGGCCAGCAACTGCTCCCGGGAGAGCACCGCACGCGGGGTGTTGGCCAGGCAGACCAGCAGATCGAACTCGGTCGGCGTGAGGTGGACGTCATCGGTGCGCACCCGGACCCGGCGCTGCGCGTGATCGATCTCCAGCTCGCCGAGGCGCAGGATGCCGCTGCGCGGCGTGACCGCGGCCAACGCCGCACGCTCGACCCGGCGCAGCAGGACGTGCACCCGGGCAGCCAGCTCACGCATCGAGAACGGCTTGGTCATGTAGTCGTCGGCGCCGACGCCCAGGCCGACCAGCATGTCGGTCTCGTCGTCCCTGGCGGTCAGCATCAGCACCGGCACCGGCCGCTGGGCCTGCACGCGTCGGCAGACCTCCAGGCCGTCGAAGCCCGGAAGCATGATGTCGAGCACCATCAGGTCGGGCTGCCATGCCTCGGCCGCGTCCACGGCCGCGGGGCCGTCGAGCGCGGTCTGCACCAGAAAGCCCTCCGCCCGCAGCCGGGCGGAGATGGCATCGACGATCGTGGGGTCGTCCTCGACCACCAGTACGCGGCGCTGTGCTCCCGGCGTGGCCGCGACACCGTTGTGGGTGGTGTGTGTCTGTTCCATCGCCCCGCCCCTGCCCGCTCGTCCGGATCCCATGCCCGTACGGACGGTCTTCGCTCGTGGATTTCGTGAGTGATCCCCGTTGACGGTCAGCAGCGTAAGGGCAGCGGAGTGTTCTCGGCTACGCAGGGTGTAACGGCTCGGGCGGAACGGAGTGGCGGAGTGTCGGTCTTGTGACGCTTGCCCCGGGCATCCGGGGGTCGAGGAGGCCCGGGGGAGGTCATTGTTTCGGCCGAAGTGCGAGATGCACCACGTCGGGTACACCTCGGGCCACGGGGATCTCTTCCGTCCTGACTCCTTCGAATCCGGCACCGCGCAAAGCCTGTTCGAAGTCGGGTGATGGTTGTGCGGACCACACGGCGAGAACGCCCCCCGGCGTCAACCGCTCACGGCAGTCCGCCAGACCGGCGGGGGAGTACAGGCTCGTGTTGTCCTCGGTGACGGTCCAGTCCGGCCCGTTGTCGATGTCCAGGCACAGGGCGTCGTAACGGTCCGTAGCCGTACGCAGGTGGGTCACCAGGTCCGTGGTGAGGACGGCGGTCCGCGGGTCGGCGAGGGCCGCGCCGGAGATCCTGGCCAGCGGGCCCTGCCGGTGCCAGTCCACGATCGCCTGTTCCCGCTCGACGACGACGATCCGTCCCCACCGGGGCTCGGCGGCGGCCCGGACGAGCGAGAACCCCACCCCGAGCCCTCCGATCAGCACCGACGGGGCGGGCCGGTCGGCGGGGAGTGCGGCCAGTGCGGCGTCGATCAGAAGCCGTTCGGAACGCCCGTCGGAGGTGTCCATGAGGAAGCAGCCATTGGCGATGATCTCGAAGTCGTCGCCCCGCTCCCGCAGGGCGACCTCGCCGTACGGGCCCTCGCGGCGATCGATCGTGACGGGGGTGGGAGCGTCGGGGCCATGGATGTCGGGCATGGTGCGGGCCTCCGGTGAGTGACGTACGAGGTTCCGCCATCCTGGCCGCTCGGCCCCCGGTGGGGCCAATGAATAGCCGGATCCACTCGGTCGCGTCGGCTTCCGACGGGTCCGGCGCGGATGCGTACAGGGCCCCGTCGCGGCAGGGCGTCCGGCCGGCCGCCCTACGTGCCCGGCCGGCGCAGTGCCCTCGGGAGGACGAACCACAGGCCGGTGAACAAGGCGAGTGTGGCGGCCGTGATCGCGACGGCGGCGGTCCGGCCGAGGACGACATCCATGAGCAGGAGCACGGCGCCGTTGAGCGCAAGGGCGAGGAAGACCAGACCGATTTCGGCCAGTTGTGCGGACAGCGCGACGATCTGGATCTTGGCGCCTCGGTGGAACAGGCCACGGTGCAGTGCGACCGGAGTCGCGAGCACGGCCGTGGAGACCACCGTGAGCAGCAGGGTCACCACGTACGTCCCGCGTTCGAAGCTGTCGAGGTGCGGAAACCGGCTGGTGAAGGCCACGCCGAGGAGGAAGGCGAAGACGATCTGCACACCGGTCTGCACGACTCTCAGCTCCTGGAGCAGCTCGACCAGGTTGCGGTCGGCCCGCTCCGCGGGCGTCTCTCCGCGGAGCCGGGACGGACCACCACGACGCGGCGAGAGACGAGACATGGGATCCATTGTTCTCCGCCGGTCCGGTCGCGCGGTGCGGCGCACCGCGCCACGTCTGAACGGGGCACGACCTTCGCAGGGTGGCCGCCGGGGATTCACCGGACGACCGGATGCCGGACCGCGTTCGCTCGATCGCTCACAGCGAACAGTGGTCGGGGAACAATGGCTGGCTCAGGAGCATTGAGCCTGTACAACTCAACTTGACTGCCGAAGGGGAGATCATGGCTATCGAGTCCAACGCGGTCACTCCGCTCGCCCTGCCTGTGCTGCCGCTCGACGACGAAGTCGTGCTGCCCGGGATGGTGGTGCCTCTGGATCTGTCCGACGCCGAAGTGCGCGCCGCCGTGGAAGCCGCGCAGGCCGCGGCCCGTGAGGGCGGCGGGAAGCCCGAGGTGCTCCTGGTGCCGCGGGTCGACGGGACGTACACCGGCACCGGTGTCCTCGGCGTCGTCGAGCAGGTCGGGCGGCTTTCGGACGGGGACCCGGGGGCGCTCATCCGCGGCCGTGACCGGGTGCGGATCGGAGCCGGGACCAGTGGACCGGGCGCCGCACTCTGGGTGGAGGGGACCCGGGTCGACCCGGTCGTCCCCGACCCGCTCCCCGGGGCCGCCGCCGAGCTGGTCAAGGAGTACAAGGCACTCGCCACCAGCTGGCTGAAGAAGCGCGGCGCCTGGCAGGTCGTGGACCGGGTCCAGCAGATCGACGACCTCTCCGCGCTCGCCGACAACTCCGGTTACTCCCCCTTCCTCACCACCGCCCAGAAGGTGCAGCTCCTGGAGACCGCGGACCCGGTCGCCCGGCTGAAGCTCGCCATCCAGTGGCTCGGCGAGCACCTCGCCGAGCAGGACGTCGCCGAGTCCATCGCGAAGGACGTGCAGGAAGGCGTGGACAAGCAGCAGCGCGAGTTCCTGCTGCGGCGCCAGCTCGAAGCCGTACGCAAGGAGCTCGCCGATCTCAACGGCGGCCCTGGTTCCGGCGCGGACGAGTCCGACGACTACCGGGCGCGCGTCGAGGCCGCCGACCTTCCCGAGCATGTCCGCGAGGCCGCGCTCAAGGAGGTCGACAAGCTGGAGCGCGCCTCCGACCAGAGCCCCGAGGGCTCCTGGATCAGAACCTGGCTCGACACCGTCCTCGAACTGCCGTGGACCGAACGGACCGAGGACGCGTACGACATCCGCGGGGCCCAGGAGGTGCTCGACGCCGAGCACGCCGGACTGCAGGACGTGAAGGAACGCATCACCGAGTACCTGGCGGTGCGCAAGCGGCGTTCCGATCGGGGGCTCGGTGTCGTCGGCGGGCGGCGCGGCGGTGCCGTGCTCGCGCTGGTCGGTCCTCCGGGCGTGGGCAAGACCTCGCTCGGTGAGTCCGTCGCGCACGCCATGGGGCGCAGGTTCGTCCGGGTCGCGCTCGGCGGTGTGCGGGACGAGGCGGAGATCCGCGGCCACCGGCGCACCTACGTCGGCGCGCTGCCCGGACGCATCGTCCGCGCCATCAAGGAGGCCGGTTCGATGAACCCGGTCGTCCTGCTCGACGAGATCGACAAGGTCGGCTCCGACTTCCGGGGCGACCCTGCCGCCGCCCTTCTCGAAGTCCTCGACCCGGCGCAGAACCACACCTTCCGCGACCACTACCTGGAGGTCGAACTCGACCTCAGCGACGTCGTCTTCCTGGCGACGGCCAATGTGCTCGAAGCCATTCCGGAGGCCCTGCTCGACCGGATGGAACTGGTCAGGCTCGACGGCTACACCGAGGACGAGAAGGTCGTCATCGCACGCGATCACCTGCTCCCGCGCCAGCTGGAGCGGGCCGGTCTGGAGAAGGCCGAGGTCGCGCTCGACGAGTCCGCGTTGCGCAAGCTGGCCGGCGAGTACACCCGGGAAGCGGGCGTACGCAACCTGGAGCGAGCGATCGCCCGGCTGCTCCGCAAGGTCGCGGCCCAGTACGAACTGGGCGACCGGGAGCTCCCGTTCACGGTCACCGAAGCGGATCTGCGCGGTCTGATCGGACGGCCGCACCACGTCCCGGAGTCCGCCCAGGACCCGGCCGAGCGCCGTACCGCGGTGCCGGGTGTGGCCACCGGGCTCGCGGTGACCGGGGCCGGCGGGGACGTGCTGTTCGTGGAGGCGTCACTGGCCGACCCGGAGACCGGGGCGTCCGGACTGACTCTCACCGGTCAACTGGGTGACGTCATGAAGGAGTCCGCGCAGATCGCGCTGAGTTTCCTGCGGTCGCACGGCGCGGAGCTGGAGCTGCCGGTCGCGGATCTGAAGGACCGCGGCGTGCACATCCACTTCCCGGCGGGAGCGGTCCCGAAGGACGGCCCGAGCGCCGGCATCACGATGACGACGGCGCTGGCCTCGCTGCTGTCCGGGCGGCTGGTCCGTACGGATGTGGCGATGACCGGTGAGGTCTCGCTGACCGGGCGGGTGCTCCCGATCGGTGGCCTGAAGCAGAAGCTGCTGGCCGCCCACCGGGCCGGGATCACCACCGTGGTGATCCCGAAGCGGAACGAGGCCGACCTGGACGACGTTCCGGCCGAGGTTCTGGACACACTGGAGGTCCACCCGGTGACGGATGTCCGCCAGGTGCTGGAGATCGCCCTCGCCCCGGCCTCCGCGGCCAGGCCCGAGGAGAGGATCCCGGCCGCGGCGTAGGTGCCACGGTGTGACGGGCGTGGCACCACGTGCGCGACCGGTACGGACGGCCCGCCTCCCGGCGACGGGTGGGTGGGCCGTTCGACGCGTACCGGCCGGGGCGCGCACCGTGTGCCGCGGCCGTGCGGGTCAGGGGCGGTAGATGGTTCCGGGGACCGGCTCGGCCGGTGCCATCAGCTGCGGGACCGTGACGAAGGTGTAGCCCTGCTTCTGGAGTGCGTCGATGATGCCCGGTACCGCGGGCACGGTGCCCGGGTAGATGTCGTGCAGCAGGATGACGCCGTCCCGGCTCGCCTGGTCCAAGATGCGCTTCCTGATCAGCGCCGAGTCGTTCGTGGAGTAGTCCTTGGCGGTGGCGCTCCACAGGATCTGGGACAGCCCGAGCTCCTTGCTGATCTCCGAGACGGTGTCGTCGGTGCGGCCCTGCGGCGGGCGCATCAGCCGCGGCTTCTGGCCGGTGATCTCTTCTATCGCGACCTGGGTCCGCTCCAGCTCGGACCGTATCTCGTCCGGCTTCTTGTCCGTCAGGATCTCGTGGGACCAGGTGTGGTTGGCCACCTCGTGCCCCTCGGCCGCGATCCTGCGCACTGTGTCCGGGTGCTTCAGGACGTGGTTCCTGCCCAGCAGGAAGAAGGTCGCGTGCACCTTCTTCTCCTTCAGGACGTCCAGCAGATGAGGGGTGTCCTTGCCCGGACCGGCGTCGAAGGTCAGCGCTATGCACTTCGCCTTGCGGCAGTCCACCGGGCCGAAGGAGCCCTTGGCGTCCGTGCCGGCGTCGGCCCTGGCGGAGGCCGGGGCGGTGGTCTGCAGGGAGCACCCACTCAGCGCCAGGGTGAGCACGGTCACAAGGGCGCCGGCCAACGCGGCGCCGGCCGACTTCGTCTTCAGGGACAACGCGGTCACTCCTCCAGGGCTGAACAGGGTTGAACAGGGCGCGCGGTGTGCGGCGGAGCAGGACTATACACACCGTCTATACATCCAGTTCATAGTGGCTCCCGGCCCGGGGGAGGGCGGCCGGGAGCGGCGAACAGGGCGGAGCCCCCGATGGCTGGGTGGGCCGTCGGGGGCTCTGCCGGGTGGAGCGTCGCGCGTGGGGGGAACGGGGAGGGATGCGCCGACGGCTCAGCCGGTGGCGAGGGCCTTCACGCGGTCGAGAGCGCCGTTGAAGTAGTCGTGGTCACCGACCGTGGCGCCGGACGAGGTGTACTGCCACATGGTGTAGTAGCTCCAGCCGGCCGGGAGAGTGCCGACCGCGGAGGCGTAGCGGGCCACCCACAGAGGGTTGGTGGAGCCGAAGGCGGAGCTGTTGCCGGTGCAGCTCGTCCACCAGCTGGTCGAGGTGTAGATGACCGCGTCGCGTCCGGTGAGCGACTTGTAGGTGGTGGTGAAGTCCTTGATCCAGGACACCATGCCCGATGCCGTCTTGCCGTAGCAGGAGTCGCCGTACGGGTTCCACTCGATGTCGAGCACGCCGGGCAGTGTCTTGCCGTCCCCGGACCAGCCGCCGCCGTTGTTCGCGAAGTAGGTGGCCTGGGTGGCGCCGCTCGTGGTGTCCGGCGTGGCGAAGTGGTACGAGCCCCGGATCATCCCGACGTTGTACGAGCCGTTGTACTGCTGCGTGAAGTAGGTGTTCTTGTAGTAGGTGCCCTCGGTGGCCTTGACGTAGGCCCACTTGATGCCGCTGCTCCAGAGCGTCGACCAGGCGACGTTGCCCTGGTAGCCGGCGACGTCGACACCTTCGGTCTGGGTGGCGCGGGTGCCGCGCGGCGTGCCGCTCTGGCCTTCGTTGGCGAGGACGCCCATGCCCATCG
This sequence comes from Streptomyces sp. NPDC052052, assembly GCF_040680455.1. Taxonomy (NCBI): domain Bacteria; kingdom Bacillati; phylum Actinomycetota; class Actinomycetes; order Kitasatosporales; family Streptomycetaceae; genus Streptomyces; species Streptomyces sp. NPDC052052. The sequence continues at coordinate 73,719 of NZ_JBFAWU010000004.1, forward strand.
TGGCGGTGCCGCGCTCGGGCGTGGCCGCGTCGTCGGCGCTTGCCGCGCCGGGCAGGGTGAGGAGGAGGGAGAGGGCGGCGAGCAGGGTTCCGGCCGCGGCGAAGCGCGAACGGCGGGACGTTCCGGATCGGAATCTGAGCACGGGCATGTGAGTGCCTCCGGGGCCTCGGTGGGGGGACGTGCTGGTGCCAGGGGAACGCCGGGCGCGTACCCCTGTTGGCAGGTCATGGTGTGAACATGCCAGGCATGACGCTACGCACGTAGACCCCACTGCGGAAGAGGGCCTGGCAGCCGCCGTTGGTCTACGCCTGCGAAATACTGGCCAAGCTGCGGCGATGACCAGTGGTGAAAGAAATTTTCAGCGACAGGAAAGCTCATGAGGGGTGTTGACGTGCACGGGAGTGAAAGCGGGAGTGAACCCGGCGCGACCGGAGAAAGTGGTGTGGACCACGCATTCCTTTCCCTGGAACGGGAGTTGGCCGTCTTTCTGCGCAGGGCGCGGGCCAACTCCGGCGAGCTGGCGCGCGAGGTCCACCCCGAACTGGAGGCCGCCGCATACGGACTTCTCGTCCGTCTGGAGTCGGCCGGACCGCAGCGGGCCACCGATCTCGCCGCCTACTTCGGAGTCGGCAAGGCGACGATGAGCCGTCAACTGCGCGCCCTGGAGGGCCTCGGGTTGGTGGTACGCGAGCCCGATCCGGTGGATGGCCGGGCTTCCCTCGTCCAGCTCACCACCGAGGGCCTGGCCCGCTACCGCAGCGTCCGCGACGCCCGCCGGGACCGCTATGCGCGCAAACTGGCCGATTGGGACCGGGCCGAGGTGGCCGAACTGGCCCGGCTGCTGCACCACTTGAACGCTCGCGCCGAGCGCTGAGAGCAGCTAGTGCCGCGGCAGGCAATGTTTGCCCGTCAAGGAGCGGCGTCCGGTGCGTGCTCTCGGCGTGCCGGCCGGAAGTCCTCGTACTGGACGTACTTGGGCTTTCGTCCGGTGCGGCGAGAGGGCGTGCCGGGCGTCGCGACGGGGCGAACGTTGCCTGTTGCGGCACTGGGGTCCTCGCCGGTCCGGCGCCTGCCGTCCGGCCGCGACTCCCCGTCCGGCGGGTGCCGCCGGGCACCTCACAGGGCGGCGTGGATCGCCGTCGCGTCGTCGTGGGTCTTGCTGTGGCGCAGGTGCACGCGCTCCGTGTCCGCGTCCTCCAGTGCCCGGACGCGCGCGATGAGCCCCTCGGCGCCCTCCTTGCCGAGCACTCCGAAGCAGTCCGCCCAGTCGCCCGCGTGGAACATCTCGGTCCAGCGGGCCGCCCCGTCGGTCAGTGCGGCCAGCGCCCGCACCTCGCCGCGCGGGGTGTGCCCGGTGACCGCGCGATCCGCCACGGAGGGGTCGGCGGCGGCGGTGAAGAAGCCGCCCTCCTTGTTCCGCAACTGCGCATCGACGACCGCCTCACTGGCCAGCGAGCCCGGCGGCAGCCGGGCCAGCCGGTCGTCGAGGAGCGGGCGCACGGTGCCGTCGCGACCCTCGAACAGCAGGACCGAATCGGAGAGCACCAGGTGTTCGATCTCGCACTCGCCCCAACGTGCCATGACGACCGTCGCCTGAGGTGTGCGCACGTGAGAAAGGTCACACAGGGAGCGGTGCGCGTCAGCGGTGCGCCGGATGGACGCCGCCAGGATCTCCTGGAGGCTCAGATCCCGTCGAGAACCGGACAGTTCGATCAGTGAGCCGCCCAGCCGCGCGGTGAACCAGGGCACCGAATGCACACAACCGTCATCTCCGGACGGCGGCGTCACGCCATCGAGCAGGACCAGCGTCCCGCCCTGGCCAAAAGCGGGCAGAGCGGTGGCGGCCCAGTCCTCGTTCGGCCGGTCGGCGCGGCCGGCGACGGTGGCGAGATCGATGCGCATACAGCCAGTCTGCACGACGCTTTCACGAGCCCTGCACCGGCCTGTATTGGCCTGTACCAGCAGGTCAGACAGGTGGCTGGAGCGGAAGGGGAGGCTCCGAGAGGGGGTGCGGGCGGGCATCCTGCCAAAGCCCGGGCGGAAGTTCCAGCCGACGTTCCAACCGCCCGGGACACGCCCTCAGGATGACTTGTTCACCAACTCGGGAGTGATGTTCACTCGTTCAGGTGGCGGAGTGATTGATGCGCGCCCTCCCCTTGCAAGCACTGGAATGGTCGGAAGCCGTACCAGGGGACGGGCGCTCGTGCACATGTGACCGTGCGTCACCTCTGCTTCCAGGGCGGACGAGTCAAGAATGCGAGCACCGGTGCAGAAGAAGCGGCCTCGGAGCAAGGGCAGCAAGCACAGCGGTTCCGGGGAGACGTCCCTGGCATCCGCCGAGAGCGAGAGCCCCCGCCGCGCCGTGCGGGTACGCAGTCGGCTGGTCGCCGGTGTCGCGGTCGTCGGCGTCACCGTCATCGCCGCGGGCGCACCCGCGGTCCTCGGCGCATCCTCCGACCTGCACGAGTCCCAGCGGCTGGTCACCCTCGCCGAGCTGAACCAGCAGGCCATCGCGCTCGCCCACGCTCTCGCCGACGAGCGCGACGAGGTCACCGCCTCCCTCGCGGCCGGCCGTGACGAGGACGGCACCGCGAAGGAGGGCAAGGGCGACCCCGGCAGCCGGAGCGCCCGCGTCGACCAGCGTGTGGAAGAGATCAGGGCCGCGGCCCCCGTCGCACTGCGCCGTGACCTCTCCACCATCCCGTCCCTGCGCCGTGAAGCGCTCAGCGGCAAGGGCACCGCGTCGGCGGCCCATCAGGCGTACTCCGAGGTCATCGCCAAACTCCAGGCCGTCGCCGAGGACATCGCCGACAGGACCCCGCCGCGCGCCGCCGAGGCCACCCGCGCCCCCGTCGCCCTCGGCCGGGCCACCGAGCAGGCGTCCGCCACCCGCGGGCTGCTGATCGCGGCGCTCTCGGTGCCCCGCGAGGTCACGGTCCCGCAGACGGACCCGTTCACCGGACTGCCCGTGCAGACCCAGGGCGAGACCACCAGCAAGGACGCACGCACCCGTGACGAGCTGAGCACCGCCGCCCAGCAGGCCCGGGTCCGCGAGCTCTCCTCGCTCGCCGACTTCGACCAGACCGCGAACGCCGGCGCCCGCGACAGACTGTCGTCCGCCGTCACCGGTCCCGAGGTCGACCGCGCGGAGAAGTACCTCGCCTCCCTCGCGGACCGCCCCGAACTGTCGGAGACCGACCAGCAGGCCGACCGGAAGAAGGTCGAGGCGGCACTCTCCGCCCGGATCGACCGGATGCGGAGCGTCGAGTCCGCTCTCGGCACCGCGCAGGTCCAGCGCCTGGAGCAACTGCGCGACGACGACGTCACCGCGCTCGAACTGCGGGTCGCACTGCTCGGTGGCTGCCTGCTGCTCGCCGTCGCGGTCGCCACCGCCGTGGCCCGCACCCTCACCCAGCCGCTCGCCGTCCTGCGGATCGGTGCCGCCCGCCTCGCCGCGGAACCCGCCACCGCCGAACCGGTCCGCTACACCGGCCGCAACGACGAGTTCGCCCAGGTCGTCCGGTCGATGAACGCTCTGCACGGCAGGCTCCAGGAACTGCTCCTCGCGTTCGACGGCCGCTCCGACAGCCTGCAGACCGAGCACACCGAGCTGATCGCCGGGCGCGAGGAACTCGCCGCCCAGCGCGCCGAACTCCAGTCCCTGACAGCCGACCTGAGCGCCCAGCTGGAACGGCTGAAGAACACCGTCCACCACAGCTTCGTCAACCTTTCGCTGCGCAACCTCGGTCTCGTCGAGCGCCAGCTCGGTGTCATCGAAGGCCTGGAGGAGCGGGAGCACGAGCCGGAGCGGCTGGCCACTCTCTTCAAGCTCGACCACATGGCCACGGTCATGCGCCGCCACAGCGAGAACATGCTGGTCCTCGCGGGCGCCGAACACGGGCACGCCCACGCCGGCCCGATCCCGCTGGTCGACGTGTTGCGCGCGGCCGTCTCGGAGATCGAGCGGTACGAACGGGTGGCCATCCAGTCCCTGCCGCCGCATGCCCAGATCGCCGGGTTCGCCGCGGACGACCTCAGTCACCTCGTCGCCGAGCTGCTGGAGAACGCCACCTCCTTCTCACCGCCGGACTCCTCCGTACAGCTCTCCGGATGGCTGCTGGAGACGGGAGAGGTGATGCTCTCCATCCAGGACGAGGGCATCGGGATGTCGACCGTGCGGATGGGTGAACTCAACACCAGGCTCGGCGATCCCGCCCTCTTCGAGGCCGGCGAGCAGAGTGCGGACGGGGCCGGGCTCGGCCTCCAGGTCACCGCCCTGCTCGCCGCCCGCCACGGCGTACGGGTCGAGTTGCGCGAGCACAAGGGCACCGGCGTCACGGCAGTCGTCGTGCTGCCCCAGACGCTGCTGCCGAAGGCGCCGTCGGCCGCCACACCGCCGCCGGTGAAGGTCGCCGGGAACGCGCCCGCACTCAACCTGCCGGGGTCGGTCGCCGAGGCCAACTCCAACACGCTGCCCGGACGTACGCCCGGGCAGACCGGCGACCCGCTCATCGCCGCGGCCGAGCGGGCCATCCGCGAGTCCGGGGCCGCCGCCGAGCCAGGGCGCGAGACGGACGGCGCACCCGTTCCGGCCGCCGCCGAGACCCGGGCCGAAGTCACCATGCAGGTGCGGCTGCCGGTGGTCCCGGAGCCCGCGGAGGAGGCCCCCGGGAGCACGGCGCCCGACCCGTACGCCATCGGCCCGGACCGCCACGAGCGCACCCCCGACGAGTCCGCGGTGCCCGACCCGGCCCCGCGCCCCGCGCCCGACCCGGAGCCGTACACCGCGCCCGCCCCGGTCCCCGCGCCCGACCCGGAACCGCACCCCGCGCCCGACGCCACCGTGCCGTCCCCCCGGCAGCCGGAGCAGCCGGAGCGCCTCACGGACAAGGGGCTGCCCAAGCGCACCCCCAAGGTCGTCAAGGCCGGCACGGCGCCCGGCTCCGAGCGCAAGGGAACCCTGGACAAGGAGGCGTTGCGCCTCCGGCTCGGCGGCTTCCACCAGGGCGCGAGGGACGGTCGCCGGGACGTCGAGGCGGAGATCGCCGAACTCACGGCAGACCCGTCGTCGACCGGTGCCGCCGCGTACGCCGCAGCCACTGGACACGGCGGGCCGGCCGACCACAGCGACAGCCGAACAGATGAGACGGGGGACACAGTCGAGGAGGCACGCAGTTGACTGCGCCCAGCACATTCGGGCTGAGTACCGAGGCCCGGAACCTTCACTGGTTGCTGAGCAATCTGGTGGAGGAGGTGCCAGGGGTCCGCTCGGTCACCGTCGTCTCCTCCGACGGTCTGATGCTCCTCTCCTCCGACCCCGGACATCTGGTCTCTCCGAGTACCAGTGGGCAGGACGGCCCCAGAGGCTCCAGCGCAGACCTGGCGACCATCGTCTCCGGGCTCGGCAGCCTCACCCTCGGCGCTGCCCAGCTGATGGACGGCGGCGGTGTCAAACAGACCATGGTCGCCATGGACGAGGGCAGCGTCTTCGTCATGTCCATCAGCGACGGCTCGCTGCTCGGGGTGCACGCCACCCCGGACTGCGACATGAGCGTCATCGCCTACCACATGGCGCTGTTCGTCGGCCGGGCCGGACACGTACTCACCCCCGAACTCCGCAGTGAACTGCGCAAATCGATGGAGAGCGCCCAGTGAAGCCCGCTGCTGAACCCGCCCCCAGGCTGCCCGTCCGCGGGCTGGACCGAAGGCCCGCACGGGTCCGCCCGTACGCGCTCACCGGCGGCCGCACCCGCTTCGGGCACGTCCTGCTCGTCGAGACCTTCGTGGCCGCGCTGGAAGCGCCCGAGGAACGCCGCGAGCTGACCAACGGCAACCTGGGCACCCGGATCATGCCGGAGCTCCAGGCCATTGTCGAGATCTGCCGCCGGATGCGTACGGTCGCGGAGATCTCCGCCCTGTTGAAGATGCCGCTCGGTGTGGTCCGGGTGCTGCTCAGCGACCTGGCGGACCAGGGAAGGATCCGCGTGTACGGGACCGGTCACGGCACCGGACAGCCCGACCGCGCACTGCTCGAAAGGGTGCTCAATGGACTCCGTCGTCTCTGAGGCGCCGCTCTTCGCCCCGCGCCAGCCGGGGCCCAGGGACCAGGCCGAAGAATCGCTGCAGGCATGGCAGTTGGACCACACCAAGGCTCCCACCGCCGCCAAGATCGTGGTCGCCGGCGGCTTCGGTGTGGGCAAGACGACCTTCGTGGGATCGGTCTCCGAGATCACCCCGCTGAAGACCGAAGCGATGATGACCCGGGCCAGCGAGGAGACCGACGACCTCTCCGCGACGCCCGACAAGCTCACCACGACCGTCGCCATGGACTTCGGCCGGCTCACGCTCGACGACGACCTCGTGCTGTACGTGTTCGGCACCCCGGGCCAGCAGCGCTTCTGGTTCATGTGGGACGACCTCGTACGCGGTGCGATCGGTGCGGTCGTGCTCGCCGACACCCGGCGGCTCTCCGACTGTTTCCCGGCCCTCGACTACTTCGAGAGCTGCGGCCTGCCGTACATCGTCGCCGTCAACCACTTCGAGGGAACGACGGAGTTCGAGGCCGAGGACGTCCGGGAGGCCCTGTCGGTGCCGCCGCAGGTGCCTGTGGTGATCATGGACGCGCGCCGGAGGATCACCGTCGTCGAGTCGCTGCTGACCCTGGTCGGTCACGCCCTCGACGCCACCCCGGCATAGCGCCGTGACCGCCCTAGCTCGCACGCACACGTAACGGAGAGCCCCGATGCGGAAGATACTGATAGTCGGAGCCGGCCAGTCCGGTCTCCAGCTCGCCCTCGGACTGCAGTCCCGAGGGTACGAGGTCACCCTGATGTCCAACCGCACCGCCGACGAGATCCGCTCCGGCCGGGTCATGTCGACGCAGTGCATGTTCGACACGGCGCTCCAGTACGAGCGCGACTACCAGCTCAACTTCTGGGAGTCCCAGGCCCCGCGCATCGAGGGCCTCGGTGTATCGGTCGCCGCCCCCGACTCCTCCCGCGCCGTCGACTGGGTCGGAAAGCTGAACGGCTACGCCCAGTCCGTCGACCAGCGGGTCAAGATGGCCGGTTGGATGGAGACCTTCGCCCAGCGCGGCGGGCAGGTGGTCATCCACGGCGCCGCCGTTTCCGACCTGGACTACTTCTCCCGCACCTACGACCTGGTGCTGGTCTCCGCGGGCAAGGGCGAGCTGGTCTCCATGTTCGGCCGGGACGCGTCCCGTTCGCCGTTCGACGCCCCGCAGCGCGCCCTGGCCGTCTCCTACGTCCACGGCATGGGCCCGCGCCCCGAACACCCCGAGTTCGACGCGGTCCGCTGCAACCTGGTGCCCGGCGTCGGCGAGCTCTTCGTGATGCCGACCCTGACGATCTCCGGGCGCGCCGACATCCTGTTCTGGGAGGGCATCCCGGGCGGCCCGCTCGACGTGTTCCAGGGCATCAAGGACCCCTCCGAGCACCTCGCCAAGACGCTGGAGCTCATGGAGCGGTTCACGCCGTGGGAGTACGCCCGCGCCACCAAGGTCGAACTCACCGACGCCAACGGCACGTTGGCCGGGCGCTACGCCCCGACCGTGCGCAACCCGATCGGGCGGCTGCCCGGTGGTGGTCTGGTGCTCGGGGTGGCCGATGTCGTCGTCGCCAACGACCCGATCACCGGCCAGGGTTCCAACTCGGCCTCCAAGTGCGCCAACAGCTACCTGGACTCGATCATCGAGCACGGTGACCGGGAGTTCGACGCGGACTGGATGCAGGCCACGTTCGACCGTTACTGGGACACCGCACAGCATGCCGTGAAGTGGACCAACGCCATGCTCGGCGTACCGCCGGAGCACGTACTGAACCTGATCGGCGCCGCCGGTCAGCTCCAGCCGGTCGCCGACCGCTTCGCCAACGGCTTCGACGACCCGGCGGACTTCGAGAACTTCTTCTTCGACCCGGAGAAGACGAACGCGTACCTGGCTCAGGTCTCCGTGGCCGCATCAGTCGCCTGACCTGCGAAGCAGCGGTTGGCGTTGGTCAACGGTGGTGGTTGTGGGCCGTCCTCGGACGGCCCACAGACGGCCCGGAGGGAGAGCTCAGCCAGCAAGCGGCGGCGGCTCCTTCTCGCCTCCCTCAGGCACTCCCCGGCTGCGCCGGTCGCACGGCTAGAGCAAACATGCCGGATGCAAGCCGGTACCGCCGGCGGCTTAGGCAATCGGCTCGATCCACGATGGGTGGAATGGCAGGATGGCCACCCACACGAGTACGGCGCGGCCTAGCGGAGCACCCCTCGATGGCGGTGCACGCTTTCCAACTCTGCACGGCTCCGTTCGTCCTGGTTCACGGTCGTCCGTGGGCCGGGCCACCGGGTTGCTCGCAGGAGAGCTGAACGGCCGCGAACGGCTGCGGATGAGACTGCTGGACTGCCCGTAGACCCGCAGCTCGTTCGAGTTGGGGCTGAGGGCTGACACCCGCTTGAGGAGTTCAGGCGGGTGCAACCCTTGCTTGCTGCCATGCCGACGGCGCTGAGCAGTGCGCACCTCGGACGACAGTCTGGGGTGGCTCACGGCTGTAGACGTTGCCGTCAGAGGCTGCCGTCACGACCTCTTCGTCCCGAATGAGGTCGAGCTTCTGCTCGACCTGTCCTGATCGCCCTAGCAGCAGTTCAGAGGCTTGGGCTACATCGGTCTCGAAGCCTGCCCGGAGACTTCCCTCGCCAGGTTTTCTCCCGAGATTCTCCCAGCGCAAAGTCCACCAGCGTTCCAGTCGGCAGGGTGACGCGGGTGATCAGTCGAGGAGTCCGAACCGCTCGCGCACCCGGTCGTCCAACTTGCCCTTCTCCAGGTCAGCAAGTGCGGCAGCGTACCCGGACATGACTGCCTCGTGCACGAGGTCGTGGACATCGACGGGGATCGCCTCGTAGACCCCCGAGCAGACGTTCTCGGCGGCTTCGTGCGCGGGGCTGTAGAAGGGGTCGCGGATGCTGTCGCCCAAGTGACGGACGAGATCGCGAATCTCTTTCCTCTGGTCGTCGGTCATGTCGAGCCCGCTACCCTCCGGCTGGAGTCGACAATCGCGGGCCGGGTGGACGCATGGTCCCTTTCTGACGTCGGGCAGGGTGGCACACCGCACCGCGGACGGGAGCTGGCATGCCCCCGGCTCCGGGGGGCATGCTGCTGAAGCCCCGCGTAATCCCCTGACCTGCTGTTTGTCGAGGACGTTCCGATTGCCCGTCGATCTCCATCGCATACCGTGTAAAACCCTGGACTCAGGCTGGGGGCAGTTCCTTGAAGGTGTGCGTGCGGTGCCACTGGTAGTACCGCTCGCGCTGGGGAGTCCACCAGGTGACGGTGCGGCCTGTCAGCCGTTCCTGGATGTGTGTGTCGATCTCTGGGATGACTGCGGCGAGAGGGCTGACCTGGATGCCGCCTCCTTCCGCGACGGTGACGTATCCGTGCTCGTAGAGGGCATCACAGCCGAGGGTGCAGGCGAGCATGGCGATGTTGGTCAGGTCGCGCTTCTCGTCGTCTGTGCACATGGCCCTCTTCTTGATGTGCGCCCCTATCAGGAACGTGCCGGGAAGCTCTCGGCCGCACAGGGCACACTCTCCGGTCAGGCCCGGGAGGAGGCGGCGCTTGAGAGCTGCCTGCTCTCCGCGCTGGGCACGGGTGGCCTTGCGCTCAAGCTCGCCGTCGTAGGCCGCGACGGCCTCCTCGTCCTGCTGGACGTCGTTCCGCTGGACGGCGGCCGGCGCGGGGTCGAGGGTGAGGTAGGTCTGGAGGATGTCGCTCTCCTCCTCGCCCAAGACGGTGATGCCCATGATGTTGCGGTTCGGGTTCCAGCCGAGCAGGCTGCGGATCTCGGCGACGGGGATATCGAAGCCGCGGGTGCCGGACAGGGCGTACATGTACTCCCAGGTCTGGCCCTCACCGTTTGTCTGCCACAGCTCTTCGGCCAGGTCGCTGCTACGCCACATCAGGGCGATGGTGCCGCCGAAGTAGAGCTTCTTGTCGCCGGTGAAGAACACCCAGTCACCGGGGCTCATCTTCTTTACCTGGGCGACGTTGACGTCCTTCTTCCCGGGTACGACACCCCACATCTGCGCCTGCCCCGAGGGGAACAGCTGCTTGAGCCGCTCGACGACCTCGGGCTCCAGGAGGTGGGCATTGGCGTCGATATCGACAGGGCTGGCGATGGTGTCTTCGTAGTGCTTGTTGACGACCTTCTCAGACCGGCGTGCCGGCTGCATGACGATGCGCATCGTTGGTTCAACCCCCCAGTTGTGTGTACTTGTCCGCCCGGCCGCGTGCCCGGTCGACGGGATACTTGTGGCCGTTGACCTCAATCTTCTCAAGCAGCGCCTGTTCTAGGTCGATCCCGAGGACGTCAGCCGTCCTCAGCAGGTAGGCGAAGACGTCAGCGATCTCCTCCCGCACTTGGGGCGCCCTCTGCGGATCACTCATCACCGTGGCTGACTCCTCCGGCGTCAGCCACTGAAAGACCTCGAGCAGTTCACCGGTCTCACCGGCAAGGGCCATGACCAAATTCTTGGGGATATGGAACTGTTCCCACTCCCGCTCGGCGGCGAAGTCCGTCAGAGCCTGCTGCAGCGATCGGATCGTCATGATCAAGGAGTACCAGTCCCCAACGACAGGTGACGGAGGGCTCCTTGGGGGCCCTGGGCGTCAGTGCCACCTGGTATAGCTTTGGCCATGCAGGGGTGCCGGCGCTTGTACGGGACGGTTCTCCGTCGGGCAAGAAAGTGCTGAGCATCTGATCGAGGAGGCGCTCCAGCGAGGCAGGACGTATTGATCTAGCGCTGTCACTGTTGTCATGTGCAGCGGTAATCCGGCAGATCTACAGTCCGCGCCCAGCACTTCCTCGGTTGCTGGATGTGGCGCCCCACACCCAAGAGTTGGGGTGTCGTTGACGAGCAGCGAACCACGTGACGAGTAACCCAGTAGCTTTTGGGACGAGGCGGATCGGCTTAGACGTTGTCGAGAGCAAGGACGCTGCCCCACGGAGCGAGGCGTCAGGACGGACCGTCGGGATCGCGGTCCATCATCGCCTTCATCACGTCGAACGCCGGATGGTGCGGCGCATGCTCGGGGTCGCGCAGCCAGGCGCGAAACCGCTCGCCTGTGCGGATCTGGCCCTCGATGCGTTCGATGTCGGCAATGGAACCGGAGATCGTCCAGAACGAGCCGTACATCTTGAAGAAGATGTACGTGAGGATGCCGCCGAGCCCGGCGCTGATAGCGGCGACGGTCCCCCAGGCCAGCCACCGGGCGGGCCCGTGCCCGTCGACAGCGGCCCACAGGGCCACGAGAACGAGGTCGCCTGCCATCAGCGCGCATAGGGCGGCACCCGCGGCCACTGTCCACATAAGGTTCCTGATGGCGTGGCCAAGCCCTGACTCCTCGATCCCGACCCAGGGCCCCGGCTCCTTTGGGCCGTCGCGAAGTTTCGTCGCCTGCGTCTTGGCCAGCTCGACCCGCTGCACGCCCTTCTTGACGACGGCATAGAACTCAATGACGCATAGCAACAAAAGACCCGCCAGCATCCCCGAGGCGATGGCGGCGAAGTCGTCGGTCATGTTGAGCCGGCGCCAGTTGAAGAAGCCAAGCCAGACGATCCCGGCGAGCGCTGCGCCCCCGAGAACGCCGCGGGAGGGCTGGATCTGCCACGCCCTCTCCCGCCGGCGACGTCCTGCCGACGCTTAGCTTCCGTCTCCTCGGCCTCCAAGTCGCAGATCGCCCAGTCGGCTTGGGTGAGCTGCCAGTCCAGCAGGGTGCGCTGAGAGGGCGGTGGGGCGGTCTGGTACAGATAACTTGCCGATGGGCGATGGATTATGGTGCATCACCAGATCACCGCCGCCAATCAGCCTGGAGAACCCGTGCAGGTGGTAGTCCAACCCGACCGGCGCATTCCGTCCGGCCACGGCCCCCGCGCGGCCATCCTCGTCCCTAACAGCTGGGATGACTTCGGCTACCGCACCACTTACGACCTCTGGTTCCGCCCCGACGATGACGCCATGCCGGTAGAGATCGGCCGCGTCAAGATCGCGCACGCAGACCAGGAACCCGGGCCAAGCCCTCTGCCCGCCGGAACCTTCGCGTCTCTCGCGCAGGTGGGCGACGGGCGCTGGTTTTCCCTTGGCCAGGACGACATGTACTACGAGAACGTCAGGAAACTGGATTTTTTCGCCAGTACCGTCTACGGCCTCCTGAACGACCTCGCGTTCACGTCCAATCCCCAGCACATCCCCGAATGGGCCGGAGAACGACTCGACACGGCCCGATTCCACCTGGTCACCACCGCCTCCCTGCTACGCAGCGTCGAGGAACAGACCGTCCGTGGCCAGTTCCACCGCATCGCGATGGGCGGCCCCCGCCTGACGACGTACCAGTTCGACTTCACCCCGGCCCCCGGAACGGAACCGCTGGAGTTCAGGGTCCGCCCGCATTCCAACCCGCCGAGCAACATCCATGTGTTCGTCGGGCGCAACGGCGTGGGCAAGACGAGGCTGCTACGCGGTTTGGCGCAGGCCGTCGTACACCCGAACCAGCCGGGCACCGCCGGGTCGGTCGCCATCGTTCCCTCGGACATCGGCGCGGACAACCACGGCTTCGTCAACGTCGTGTCTGTCACCTTCAGTGCGTTCGACCGGCTGGCCGACTCCGCAGATGCCCCTGCACAGACTGCAGCCAGCCACGTGCACATCGGCCTCAACAAGGGCGGACGCACACCCAACGCCGAAGCCGAGGGGCACCTGGCCCAAGAGTTCGTGGACTCACTCCGGGAAGTGCTGGCATCCCTGCAGGCGGTCCTGTGGTTCCAGTGCCTCGGCCTGCTGGGCCGGGATCCTCACATCGCCGACCTCCCCATCCGCCACCTCGCAGCCGACCTGCTGGTCCTGGACCACGGAGAGGAGAGGCAGGAGAGAGAACAGGACCTCCTCCAAGCCTTCGACGAGCTGAGCTCGGGCCACGCCATCGTGCTGCTCACCATCACGAAGCTCGTCGAACACGTCGCGGAGCGGTCCCTCGTCCTCATCGACGAGCCGGAATCCCACCTGCACCCGCCCCTGCTCGCCTCGTTCATCCAGACACTGTCGCACCTGCTTACCAACCGCAACGGCGTCGCACTGATCGCAACTCATTCCCCCGTCGTTCTCCAGGAGGTTCCCCGCTCCTGCGTACTCAAGCTCAGCCGCAACGGTGACCACAGCCGTGCGCGACGTCCCCGGATCGAGACCTACGGCGAGAACGTGGGCGTACTCACCCACGAGATCTTCGGTCTCGAGGTAATGCAGTCCGGCTTCTACTCCGAGATCGAGAAGGCCGTCGAGGAGTTCGGCACTTACGACGAGGCGCTCGACCACTTCGGTCGGCAACTCGGTGACGAGGCCAAGGGCCTGGTCCGCATCCTGCTGGCGGACAAGGAACACGAGGACGACTGATGTGGACCCTGGACCCGCCCTCGCACAGTGCCAGGGACAGCTGGGAGACCTGCACCAGCCTGTCCCGCAACACCAAGGACAACGAGAACCTCGGCACCAAGCTCCGAGAGGCCGCCAGCGCCGCCCAGACGGCGGCAGACGCCTTCCGTGTCGCCGCCGAGTCCCGCACCCTCCACACCCTGAACCCGGCGGACTTCAAGATCGAGGGCATAGCCGACAACAGGGTGACGGCCATCGCCTACGTCAGCGGCATGACCAAAGGCCCCGGCCGCACGATCTACGACGCGCTCATGGCCGCTCCCGAGGACGAACTGTGCCCGATGTGCAAACACAGCGACGTCAGCGAGCTCGATCACGTCATGCCCAAAGCGGACTACCCCGCCCTGTGTGTTGCTCCGCAGAACCTCGTACCGGTCTGCGGAATCTGCAATCACACCAAGAGCAGCCAGGCCTCGGCTGAGGCCGGCAAGGTGCTTCTGCACCCGTACTTCGAGCACACCGGTACAGCGCGCTGGCTGCACGCAGCAGTCACCCCCGATAGCCACGGACGGCTCAAGTACTTCGTCACCGCGCCTTCTCACTGGAACCGGGTATTCGCTGACCGCGTCCAGTACCAGTTCGACTTCCTGAGCCTGGGCAAGCGCTACAGCAGCAAGGCAAACCAGACCCTCAGGGGCATGCGGTACTTCCTCACCCGACAGCTCCGATCCACCGGCCCGGCCGGCCTCCGGATTCACCTGGAAGACCTTGCCGCAAGCCACCTGCACAACGACCTCAACGACTGGAAGGGCGTGGCCTACCGCTCATGGGCCGCCGACGACGCCTTCTGCGAGGGGTCCTTCGTCGCGACCCCGTAGCCGGGCGGGCGGGAGGCCCGGCTACGGGGTCGCACCAGCCGCGCGCACAGGCGCCGTCCACCGAGGCGGTCTCCAGGTGCCGGACCGTGGCCGGCATCGTCGTGGTTCTCAGGGTCTCCTCCAGATCCTGCAGCGTCGGCGCCTTCGAACCCCGGTCCCGGACGGAACGTGCCGACGAGGAGTCCTCCTACTACATCAGCGCCGACCCCCAGACCACTCCTGCGGTCCGGGGTAATTCTGTGAAGCGTCCCTGCAAGCCCGTGACCTCGACGTAGGAGCCCGGACGGGCCTCCATGCGGGCCTCCTGGCCACAGGTTGGCCGAACGCACCTGTCGACGACCTCTTCGTCCCGAACGCGATCAGTATCCTCTCCGAACTGCCCGAACGCGCCGCTGACTTGTGCGTTGGACCGAGCCATCGTCCAGGGTGTCCACAACCGTCGGCGGTCGTTCATGGCATGTCTTCGTTCGCTGACGGCTCAGCAGATGGGCGGGATACTCCAGCCCGCCATGAAGGCATCGGGGTGGTCGAAGAATTCTTCGATGACGGTAGCCAGGCGCTCGTAGCAGCGGGCGCGGTCCGGCCGTCAAGGCAGAGCAGTGTGTGCGTCGGCCTACCGGCCGGGCGCCGACGAGGAGCCGTACCCCGTGTCCGAGCCCGCGGACGCCCCCTGAGGGAGCCGCGGCGGGCGGTACCCCGACAGCGACGCGCTCTGCGGATCGGGCCGCACCGCACCCAGCAGCGGGTTCGACGCCAAGGGCGAGACCTTCACCTGTGAGCCGGGCCGGGGCGCCTGCACCACCAGGCCGTTGCCGATGTACAGCGCCACATGCGTGGCCTTCGGGAAGTAGATCACCAGGTCGCCGGGGCGCAGCGCCTTCAGCGGCACCTTCGGCAGTTGCCGCCACTGCTCCTGGGAGGTCCGCGGGATGACGCGGCCCGCTTTCGCCCAGGCCTGCGAGGTGAGTCCCGAGCAGTCGAACGAGTCCGGACCCTCCGCGCCCCACACATACGGCTTGCCGACCTGACCGACCGCGTACCTCACCGCCTCGCCGCCCGCCTCGGAAGGAGATCCGGTCGAGGAGAGCGCCCCGGAGGCGACCAGGGCGTTCTGGGCCTTCGTCGTGCGCTGCTGTTCCAGCCGGGCCAGCTCGGTGCGCTGGCGGGCGGTGAGTTCGGCCAGCCTGGCCTCGACAGCCCTGACCCGTGACCGCACCGTGTCCCGCTGCTTCTTCTGCTGCGCGGCCAGGGCTCGTTGCCGGTGCAGCACCCTGCGGGACTCGGTGGCCAGCGTGTCGGCACGCCGTGCGTCGTGGGTGAGCCGCTTCGTGGTGGCTGCCCGCCCGGCCGCCGCACGCCGGATCACATGCTCCTGATCCAGGAAATGCTCGGGATCACGGGCCAGCAGGAGCCGCAGGTACGCGGAGATCTCGGACCGTCCCTGGTACTGCTCACGGGCCAGTTGCCCGGCCGCGTCGCGACTTCTCGACAGTGCGCTCCGGGCGACGGCGAGGGAGGCATCGAGCTTCGTGGCCTGTGTCTTGCTCTTCTTCAGCTCGGCCGCGGTGCCGTTGTACGTCTCGGTGGCCTCCTCCGCCTGCTGGTACAGCTTCTGCAGCTCGGTCTGCAGTCCGGTGATGCCCGTCTTCATATCGGAGGGGCCGGCGAGCGGCTTCCGGGCGGGGGCGGCGGGGACGGGATCCAGCGGCGCGGCGGTTGCCGGCGAGGCCATGACGAGCGTGCTGAGGGTCGCGGCGCAGACCGCGCGAAGGGCTCCACCTGACACGACATCACCTCCGTTGACGGGGCAGGCATGGCGCTGCCCCATGAGTGAGCGCAACGTTTCAATACGTTCACCCGGTGTCAGGGGATGCAAGAACCGCACGGTGTGGCGGCCGGGGTGTTCGCCCGGACGACGGTGGGCGGGCGCGAGTGCGTGGGGGCGCGGAGTCACGGAAGCCGGCGGACGGGCCGCCGGCGGATCCGTCAGGGCCGGGGGAGAGTGCTCAGGCGACCGGGAAGGCGTAGAAGATCCGGCCGCGCTGGACGACGGCGGTCTTCCCGGACGTCATCACCCTGTAGGGGTCGGTGACTGTGGGCCCCTTCGGATCCTGGGCCCCGATGTCCTGGAACTTCCACAGCCGGCGTCCGTCCTCCGCGGTGAACGCGGTGACCTGGGTCCGGTCCGCGGCCAGCAGGGTTTTGCCGGTCGGGCTGAGCGCCACCGCGGGGGCCGCGTTCGTCGGGAGTGCCTCCGTCGAGCGCCGCCAGCGCAGCCGGCCGGTGTCCCGGTCGACCGCTCCCACCTCCTGGTCGCGGTTGGTGATGTGCAGCAGCGGCCCGTCGGCGACGGAGGTCCCGTACGGGGTGCCGGTGGTGCCGTACAGCGTCCACTTCGGCTTTCCCGTGGGGAGTTCGAACGCCTGGAGGTCGTCGCCCACCGCCGCGTACAGCAGGCCCCGGTCGTCGCCCACGGCGGCCCCGTCCGGGCCCACGGTGCCGATCGACCTGCCCCACAGCTGCTTGCCGGTCTTTTGGTCGAAGCCCCGGAAGACGGCTTTCCCCTTGGCGGCCTTGATGTCGCCGGGGGTGAGCGTGGCCGGGGTCTGGCGCACCACGAGGTCGTTCTGCCCGAGGGCGATCATCCGGTACACCGGCGCGGCGGGGCCGCGTCCAGTGGGTACGGGCGTCCGCCACAGCTCCTTGCGCCGCACGATGTCGTAGGCGAAGAGGTACGACCTGACGGCCTGGGTGTCCTTGCCGCGCTTCTTGCCCTTCTTCGGGGGCGGGGCCTTGACCGTGACCTTGTGGGATCCGGTGAACCAGATCACCGGCCCGGACGCGCCGACGATCTCCGACACGGCGAGGCCCGGCGCCCCGGCGAACTGGTCCGCGTGAGCCGCCCGGTGAACGGCCCTGCCGTCCTTCGGCGACAGCCACAGGAACTCGGACGGACCCGCGACGAAACAGAGATCCTTCCCGGCCGGCAGCGCGGCCCGCCCCTTGGCGGCGTCCGCGCTCTGCCATGTCCGGCGCCCGGTACGCAGATCGATGCCGGACGCGCCGTCCTCGCCGGTCAGTATCAGCAGCCGGTCGTTCCACACGGCGGCGGTGAGCGGCGGCGGTTCGGCTGTCGGGTGCGTGTACACCCAGCGCGGCTGCGGCGGCAGCCCCGCGACGGTGGGGCCGCTGCGGCTCGGTGCGGGCTTGGGATCGTCCGTCGTTCCCCCGTCCCCGGATCCGAACGCGAGCACTCCGCCTCCGCCGACCACCAGTCCGGCGGCCCCGGCGGCCAGCCCGATGAGGAGGCTGCGTCGGTCGGTGGCGGGGCCGGTGGGGGCGGGCGGGGGAGTCGTGGGGGCCGGCCGCGGACCGGGCGGCACCGGCGGGAGGGCCGCGGGGGGCCGGGTGGCGGGCACGGTGGGGAGCAGGGCGGTGGAAACGGCGGGAAGCCCGGCGGCGGGCAGGGTGAGTTCGCGTGGGACGGCCAACTGGGTCGTGGGCCGGTCGGACCTCGGGGCGTGGCGCGCGATGTCCCCGAGCTGCGCGGTCCGGTTGTCCGCGGCGGGGACGGGCTCACGGCCGGGCCCATCGGGTGCGCCCGGCGGGGTGGTGCCGGGAGAGTCGGCCGGCTCCCCGCCGGGGACCGCGTCCTGGGGCCCGTCGGGCCGTTCGTCGGCCGCCTCCTCCGTGTCGGCCGATGCCTCTGCCGACGCCTCCATGGGGCGGCCGGACACGGTCAACGCCTGTGCCTCGACGCTCCGTTGTCGTACGGCTGCCGCCAGCGGCTCCGGCAGCCAGCCGCCCCTGGCCAGTCCCGCGGCGCCTTCGAGGGCCAGCTCGGCCGCCACGGTCCCTGCGCTCGGCCGGTCGGCCGGGTCCTTTGCCAGGCAGCGGGCGATAAGACCACGCAACTCCGCCGGAACCGCGCCGAGTTCGGGGTCGGTCCGGGCGATCCGGTCGGCTCCTTCGGCGGCCGGTCCGTCGGCAAGTGGCGTCGTACCGGTGGCCGCATACGCCAGCAGCAGACCCAGCACGAAGAGATCGGAGGCCGGTCCGGGTTCCTCCCCCTCGACCTGTTCCGGGGTGAGGTAGCCGAGGCGTACGGCGAGTTGCCCGCCGGGCCGGGCCTCGGCGGTGGCCGCGGCGCCCAGTGGACCGAACGCGATGAGCCGCGGCCCGTCCTCGGCCAGCAGCACCGTCCCGGGGGCGAGGCCCTGGAGCACGGACCCGGTGGCGTGGACCCGGGACAGGGTCTCGGCGATGCCCGCGCCCAGTATCCGCACCGCATGCTCGGGAAGCGGACCCGCGACCTCGATCGCCTCGGAGAGCGTGAGCGCGGGCACATAGGGCCCGGCCGTCCACGACCAGTCCTCGTCCGAGCTGTCCGGGAGGCCGAACAGCGGCTGGACCCACCCGCCGCTCAGCCGGTCCGCAGTGCGGGCCTCCGCCTGGAAGCGGCGCCGGAAGGCGGGCAGTTCGGCGAGTTCGGGGCGGGCGGCGGTGACGACTACGGACCCGTCGGCGGCCGCGTCGCGTGCGAGGTACTGCACGGCACTCGCGGTCTCGCGCAGCCGCGCAAGCACGGTGTACGGACCGACGACGCGTGGATCGTCCTGACGCAGCGCCTCCATGGCGCACCCCCTTGCTGACCATGCCCGGGACCAGAACGTCGATCCTAGTAGGCACCGAGGTTGGCCAGGTGCAGGGTGAAGTCCCGCTGTACAGAACGCCGGTGAAGCGCAGCCGGCACAACGGCGCCCCACCTGAAGCGGTATGACCGGCCCCGGCCCATCAGCCCCGCAGCGCGAACTCTGCGCGTTCGCGCCACGCGGTGCCGTCGTACACCAGCAAGTGGACGGAACCGACGCGCGCCGTGACCGGCAGCCGACCCGAGAGGTCCGCTTCGATCTCATCGAACACACTCGATTCCTCGCCGTACGCCACCGTCAGGTGAGGAACGATGTCGGTGAAGCGGCCCCGAAACGGCGGCGCCTCCGGCCATCGGTCGGCCACAGCCAAGGTGAGTGCCCGGAGCCGGTCCTCCTGCACCGGGGCGAGATAGAGCACGCCGGGAAAGCGACCGCAGCCCTGGAATCCGACGTCAAAGGCACGGTGGGAGCCGAAGAGTTCGCTGAGTTCGCCGAGAACCTGATCGCTGAGGCGGTCGTGATCCAGGAAGGGGCAGAGCACGGTCAGGTGCGCGGGAATCCCGACGGCCACGGACGAGTCGAACCGCTCACGCCATCCGCCCACGACCGGCTCGGCTTCGGGCACCGTGATGATCAGCGCTGTCTCGCCCGCTCGATACCCGCTCGCACCGTCCTCCGCCATGGGCGCCATGGTGCCACCTCAGCGATCTCCGCTTCGAGGTCACGACCTCCACGAACTTCTGAGGAGCAGCACGGGTGCCCCTGACAGGCCGCGTCCGCGCCCACCTCGCGGCGCCCGAGGCCCAGGTGTCAGCCCGGCTTCGACCAGGGCCACTTGGGGCTGTGCCGCTCACGTCCCTCGGGCACGTACGTGTAGACCCACCCGCGCGGAATTCCCAGCCGCTTGGAGTGGCCGGCTGGGTCCCGGCGGTACACGTACACGGTGGGGGGCCTGCCGTCCGCGGCCGGTACCGGGACCTCGTACCACTTGGGGGGCTGGCCGGTCGGACCGACGAGGACGGGCAGCACCCGGCCGTCCAGGGGGCCGCCGGTGAAGGGGGTGTTCTCGCTTCTCACCGCCTCAGTCTGACCGATCAGCCCTCGGACAGCAGATGGGCCGCCCCGCCGACCACCGGAATCAGTCGTTGCGCCAGCCGTCCGGCCGGACCGGTGGCGGTCTCCAGCGGCAGCAGTTCCGCCACCGCCGCAGCGGTCTTCGGATCCGTCGCCGCCGTCGCGGCCAGCAGCGCGATGAGCTGGTCGACCAGCCAGTCCCGAAGCTCCTGTGCGGCGGGTTGCTTGCCCTCGTCCAGCCAGATCAGGGACGCCGCCTCGACCGCCGCGATCCAGGTGCGCACCATCATTCCGAGCCGGGTCCCGCGCCCGTCCCGCGCCGCCGTGGCGTCCCGGTCCAGGTGCAGCAGGATCTGTTCGGCCGCCGCCCGCCGGACCTCGTCGACTATCGCGGTCGTACGGGAGGTCTCGACCACGCTTCCGCCGCGCAGCAGGGCGCTGAACCCGGCGTCGTGCTCGTCCACGAAGGTGAGATAGCGGTCCAGCACGCGCCGCACCCGCTCGGTGGGCGGCCCCGCGGGCGGCTCGTTGAAGCACAGGATCAGTTTCTCGGCGGAGGACCTCAGCGCCGCCTCGTACAGCTGCTGCCGCCCGCCCGGGAAGTAGCGGTACACGAGCGGGCGGGAGACCCCTGCCACAGCCGCCACCTCGTCGAGCGAGACCTCGTCGGGGGCCCGGTGTGCGAACAGGGTGAGCGCCACGCCGAGGAGCTGGCTGCGACGCTCCTCGACGCTGAGCCTTCGGTACGCGCGGGTCGACGGTGTGGCAGTAGTCATGCCATGCAGCCTAGGTGCTTCGTCCGTAGGGGCAACGGGGCATCGGGGCATCGGCTCAGGCGAGCAGGCCGGAGTTCTTCCACAGCCTGCGTCCGACTCCGTTCAGCACCCCGATGTCGTCGAAGAAGTCCGTCAGCCGCTTCGCGCCGGACTGCATGATCTCCGCCCGGTGGCCGCTCGCCTTCACCTGGGCGACCGCCTCGCGACGGTCCAGCCCCACGTTCTCGTACACCTGCGGGTTGATGAAGCAGAGGGAGAAGATGCGGGCCGCGTTGCCGCTGCCCACCCGGGTGAGTTGGCGCTCCCAGCGCGGCGCGGTCACCATCTGGCGGCGGAGCTCCTCGCGGGCGTACCGGACGTGCCGCGCCTCCTCGACGACATGGATGCGGGTCATGCCGCGCACCAGGGGCTGGACGCGCTCGTCCGGGAACGTCAGCCGCTGCATCCAGTCGAGGATCTCCTCGCCGAGCAGGGTCGCGGCGAACGAACCCGGGGTGCTGGACGTCGACTTGAGGATGCGTGCGAGGTTGTGATGGATGCGCGGTACGGGATAGTCGGGTGCCCCGCTCCACTGGATGAAGCGGCCGAACATCATCGAGTGCCGGCACTCGTCGGCTATCTCGGTGAGCGCGTAGCGGACATGGTTGCTGGTCACCGGCCGGTCGTAGATGTGCCGGACGAGCAGCTGCATGAGGATGATCTCGAACCAGATGCCCAGCGAGGCCAGCGAGGCCGCCTCGTGCCGGGACAGATCCAGCCGCTGCTCCTCGGACATCGTCCGCCACAGTGGGGTGTCGTAGAGCGAGACGAGCTCGGGCGGCCAGAACCACTTCCCGTCCTCGGCCGCCGATTCCCAGTCGAGTTCCCGGTCCGGATCGAAGGAGTGTCGGGCCGAGGACGCGAGAAGCCGCTCGGCGACCTGCTCGCGGTCCCGGAGGGGGCCGAGTGCGTCGCGAAGCAGCTGTACGTCACGTTCGGTCACTGGCGTCATGGCTGGGGGCACCTCACACATGGGTTACCGGCGGTCACCTCTTATGAGACTATCCGTCAGCAGTGCCGTCAATCCCCTCCGTGCTACTTGTTGACCCTGTGTCTACCAACGTGTGAACCTTCCAACGGAAGCAATGACCAAGGGACTTGTCGGAGAAAGCCAGGCGAGAAGGAGACGTCCGTGTCGACGCACGACCTCTACACCACCGCCCCGGAAACGCCGCTGTGGCAGGTGCCCGCCTCCGGCGCCGCCCGGTTCAGCTGGGAGTACGACGACGGCCGCGAACGCCTGCTCGCCCTCTATCAGAAGGGCAAGGACAAGCAGTGGGACGGCAACAAGCGCATCGACTGGTCGCTGGAGGTCGACCCCTCGGACCCGCTCGGCACCCCGGACGAAGCCCTCCCTCTGTACGGAACACCGCACTGGGCGAAGATGACCGAGAAGGACCGCGGTGATCTGCGCCGGCACTACACGTCCTGGCAGTTCAGCCAGTTCCTCCACGGTGAGCAGGGCGCCATGGTCTGCGCGGCCAGGATCGTGGAGTCCGTTCCCGACCTGGACGCGAAGTTCTACTCCGCGACCCAGACCATGGACGAGGCCCGGCACGCGGAGATATACGCCCGGTTCCTGCACGAGAAGGTCGGGATGCTCTACCCGGTCAACACCAGCCTGCAGAGCCTGCTCGACGACACCCTGCGCGACTCCCGCTGGGACATGCCCTACCTCGGCATGCAGGTGCTCATCGAAGGCCTCGCGCTGGCCGCGTTCGGCCTGCTCCGTGACACGACGACCAAGCCGCTGCCCAAGCAGATCCTCGCCTACATCATGCAGGACGAGGCCCGGCACGTCGCCTTCGGGCGGATGGCGCTGCGCGACTACTACCAGCAGCTGAGCGATGCCGAACGGCGCGAACGCGAGGACTTCGTCATCGAGGGCTGCTATCTGATGCGGGACCGGCTCAGCGGTGTGGAGGTGCTGGAGAACTTCGGCATCGGCAAGCAGGAGGCCGCGGCGCTCGCCGAGCACTCAGAGTTCCTGCAGCTCTTCCGCAAGCTGCTGTTCAGCCGGATCGTGCCGTGCGTCAAGGACATCGGGCTGTGGGGCGAGCGGCTCCAGAAGGCCTATGTCGACATGGGTGTCTTCGAGCTCGGCGACTCCAACCTGGACCTGTTGATGGCTCAGGACGAGGAAATAGCCGAGCAGTTGGACCGGGAACGGTTCGCGGCGGAGGAACAGGCCAGGGTGGCGGAGGTCGAAGAGGCGATCGCGCAGGGCGGATCGGCTCCGGTCGGGGGCTGAGCCGGCAGCGGCCGTAGGGCGCCGCGGCGGTGCCGGGGAGCACCGGCCCGCCGCCGTCGTCTCCGGTGCGTCGGTGCGTCGGTGCGTCGGTGCGTCGAGGGCATCGTGGTCGCGTAGGTGAGGAAGGGGCACGGGGCCACGGCGAGATGCGAAGCACCGTTCGGGACCGTTCGGCAGTGCCACGCGCGGGACACGTACGACGGCCATAATCCGGTGCATGCCATGCGTCGGCTCCGGTAGGACTGTCCCTATGACGAACCGGCCACCGTTGCTCACCGCTGGCTCCGAAGCCGCCCGCCGCAGTCTCGAAGGACTGTCCCTGGGGGATGCGTTCGGTGAGCGGTGGTTCCCGCTCTTCCGCGAGCCCCGACAGGCGTTCAACGAGATCAAGGCACGTCGCACCCCCGAGGAACCGGTCTGGCACTGGACCGACGACACCGCACTCGCCCGCGCCCTGATGCGTGTCCTCGATGAGCACGGCCGGGTCGAACAGGACCGTCTCGCGCTCTGCTTCGCCCTGACCTTCGATGCCGACCCGGGCCGCGGCTACGGCCACGGCATGCACATGCTGCTGCCCGCGTTGCTGGCCTCACCGACGGACTGGCGCACGCTTGCACCCGATCTCTTCGAGGGCGGCAGCCTCGGCAACGGTGCGGCGATGCGCGTCGCACCGCTCGGGGCGTACTTCCACGAGGACGTCGGCCTCGCCGCCGAGCAGGCCTCGCTACAGGCCGCCGTCACCCACGCGCACCCGGAGGGAATCGCGGGCGCGGTGGCCGTCGCGGTTGCGGCCGCGTTGTCGGCGCGCGGCGAGTTCACCCTGGCCGAGGTCGTCGCCCGCACCCCCGAGGGTCTCGTACGCGACGGCTTGCGCCGGGCCATGGACGTACCCTTCACCACCGAACCGTGGAAGGCCGCCGACCTGCTGGGCAACGGACAGCGCATTCGCGCCGACGACACGGTCCCGTTCGCCCTGTGGACCGCGGCCCGGCACTCGACGGACCTGGAAGCGGCGCTCTGGGCGACGGCCGAGGGCTTCGGCGACGTCGACACGACCTGCGCCATCACCGGCGGCGTCGTCGGCGCGGCCACCGGCGTCGACGGGGTGCCCGCACAGTGGCTGCGGCGCAGGGAGCCGCTGAGCTGAGGCGTCGGGCCCGCGCGGCGGTGTCGCCCCTGCTGCCGGTCAGCCCTGCGCAGTCAGTGCCAGGAAGGGCTCCGGGGCCGCAGAGCAGGCAGCGCGTTCTCCACCACGCGGGCCATTCCGAGCAGCGCGACGTCCGCCCCGCGCTCCGCGACCAGCTGCAGCCCGACCGGGCAGCCGTCCGCGGTGAAACCGGCGGGCACGCTCGCGGCGGGATGCCCGCTGAGATTGAACGCCCAGGTCAGCGCGGTCGAGTACTGTTCGCCCGGACCGTCGTGGCCGTGTGGGCGGTTGGGCGTCGTCGGGGTGAGCAGCAGCGGGGCGCGGGCGAACAGGGCGTCGAGGCGGAGGTCGTTCTCGCGGCGGATCTCGGTGGCGAGCGGCGACGGCTGTGCGCCCCGGACCGCCTGCCACGCCTCCCGCGGATCGAGGAGCTCGCATCCGCGGTCCATCAGCCGCACCGCCCCGGCCGCGACGAGCCGCCGCACCGCGCGGCGGACGACCGATGCGACGTCCGGGTCGACCTCCGCGTAACCCAGGTCGAGGCTGAGGAAGGCCGGAATCGGCAGGTCCGCAAGGCCCGCGGCCGGTCCGTCGTCGTCCAGGACAGCGCGCAGACAGGCCTGGGCCTCCGCCGCGGAACGGGCCAGCACCCCGGCCGACGCGAGCCCGGTCCGGTCGGGGGAGGGCAACCGGCCGTTCGTCGTCTTCAGGCCGAACACGCCGCACCACGCCGCCGGAATCCGCACCGACCCCGCCCCGTCGCTGCCGGTCGCCACTCCCACCAGATCGGCCGCGACCGCCACCGCCGTCCCTGCCGAGGAGCCGCCGGGGGTACGGTCGGGGCGCCAGGGGTTGACGGTACGGCCATGGGCGCCCAGTCCCCAGGTCTGCCACGCGGTGCCGGGGCCGGGCACCGCGGTCGAGCCGACCGGGACGGCGCCGGCCGCGATCAGCCGCCGGGCCGCGTAGGACCGGATGCCGGTACGGCCCTTGACGGCGAACGGCATCCCGGCCAGCGGAAGCCGACGGGCCTGCTGCTCGTCGGCGAGCGCACGCCCCGGCCACACCTCGATGAACGCGCACAGGAGCGGATCCTCCCGCCCGATCCGCTCCAGCGACCGCCCCACCCCGCACGTGTCCCGCACCGGGTCAGTCTTGCAGGGCCGCCTCCATCACGGAACGCGCGATCGGGGCCGCGCTGCCGCCGCCGCTGATGTCCGCCCGGTTCGCGGCGGCGTCCTCGACGACCACGGCGACCGCGACGGCGGGCTGCGCCGCATCCGGTGCCTGCGCCCAGGCGATGAACCAGGCATACGGGCGGCCCGAGTTGTCGACGCCGTGCTGTGCGGTACCGGTCTTGCCGCCGACCGTCACCCCGTCGATCGCGGCGTTGGACCCGGTGCCCACGTCCACGACGTCGACCATCATCCGCCGTAGCCGATCGGCCGTCTGACGGTTCATCACGCGGTGGTAGCTGTGCGGGCCGTTGCGGTGGACGGGCGACCCTTTCGCGGTGGTCGTGCGGTCGATCAGGTACGGGCGCATGAGCTCGCCGCCGTTGGCCACGGCCGAGGCCACCATCGCCATCTGGAGCGGTGTCGCCGACGTGTCGAACTGGCCGATCGAGGAGAGTGCCAGCTGGTCGTCGGACATCTCGGTGTCGAAGTTGCTCTTCGCCACCCTCGACGGGATCGTCAGGCCGGTGTCGTTGAAGCCGAACCCCTCTGCCGTGTCCACCATGCCCTTCAGCCCGACCCGCACCCCCAGCTGCGCCATCACGGTATTGCAGGAGACTCGGATCGCCTCGGCGAGCGAGGCGTTCTCGCAGCCCTCCGCCTCGTTGGGGAGTGTGGTCGTCGTACCCGGCAGCACATAGGGGAGCGGGGTGTCGGTCCCGGCGTCGGGATCGGTGACGACTCCGGCATCGAGCGCCGCCGCAGCCGTCACGATCTTGAAGGTGGAGCCCGGCGGATAGGTCTGCCGGATCGCCCGGTTGAGCATCGGCTGGCTCAGGTCCGCATTCAGTCGCTTCCAGGTGCCGGTGACGGAAGGACCCGTGCCGGAGAGCTGTCCGGGATCGTACGAAGGGGTCGAGACGAGGGCCAGGATCCGGCCGGTCGACGGCTCGACGGCGGCGACCGCGCCCCGCCGCCCGCCCAGCCCTTCGTAGGCGGCACGCTGCATCGATTCCCTGATCGTCGTGACGACGTCGCCGCCGGGCTGCCGGCCCCGGGTGATCTCGTTCCACAGCGGGAACGGGGCGAGCATCGAGTCGGTGCCGGAGAGGATGCCGTCCTCGGCGTTCTCGATCAGGGTGGTGCCGTACGTCTGCGAGGCGTAACCGGTCACCGGGGCGTACAGCGGGCCGTCCCGGTACGTGCGCTCGTAGGCGAGCTGCTCGCCGGTGTCCCTGGACCCGGTGACGGACGCGCCGCCGACCAGGATGTTCCCGCGCGGTTCGCTGTAACGCGCGATCGTGAGACGGCGGTTGGCGGGGTTCTTGTCCAGGCTGTCGGCATCGAAGACCTGGATCCGGGCGGCGTTCACCAGCAACGCCACGAGCAGCAGCAGGAGGAGCCCGGCGGCCCGGCGGATGTAACGGATCACGGCCTGGCCTCCCGGGCTCGCTGCGAGTTCGAGTGGGGGATCACCGCTCGTCCTCCCTGATCGGTGCGACGACCCCGGTCTCCACCGGGGAGGGCTGCGGTCGGCGGGCCTGGTCGCTGACCCGGATCAGCAGGGCCACGATGATCCAGTTGGTGACGACGGACGAGCCGCCCTGGGCGAGGAACGGCATCGCCATCCCGGTCAGGGGGATCAGCCCGGTCACCCCGCCCGCGATCACGAACACCTGGAGCGCCAGGATCGAGGCGAGCCCGATCGACAGCAGCCGCCCGAAGGGGTCGCGCAGGGCGAGGCCGGCCCGGTAGCCGCGGGCGACCAGCAGCGCGTACAGCAGGAAGACCGCAATCAGTCCGGTCAGCCCGAGCTCCTCGCCCGCGGTGGCCAGAATGAAGTCGGACTTCGCGGCAAATCCGATCAGGATGGAGTGACCGAGGCCGAGGCCGGTGCCGAGCATCCCGCCCGCGGCGAACGCGAACAGCGACTGGGCGAGTTGGCCGGGGCCCCGTCCCGCCTCGATGGACGCGAACGGATCGAGCCAGTCCTGGACCCGGCTGTGCACATGCGGTTCGACGGAGCCGACGACGAACGCGCCGACGGCGGCGAGCAGCAGGCCCACCGCGATCCAGCCGGTCCGGCCGGTCGCCACGTACAGCATGATCACGAAGAGGCCGAAGAAGAGCAGTGAGGTGCCCAGATCGCGTTCCAGGACCAGCACACAGACGCTGAGCAGCCAGATCGCCACGATCGGGCCGAGCACCCGGCCGGTGGGGAACTGGAGCTTCCAGATCTGTCGGCCGGTGTGGGCGAGGGCGTGGCGGTTCGCGGCCAGGTACGCGGCGAAGAACACGGCGAGCAGGATCTTCGCGAACTCGCCGGGCTGGAAGGAGAATCCGCCGATCCGGATCCAGATCTTGGCACCGTTCACCGCCGGGAAGAAGATCGGCACGATCATCAGGACCAGGGCGGCGGCCATCGAGAGATAGGCGTACCGCTGGAGCACCCGGTGGTCGCGCAGCAGGACGACCACCACGATGAAGAACGCCACGCCCAGCGTGGACCAGATCAGCTGGGTGGGGGCCGCCTGGTCCTTCGGGGTCTCCAGGTCGAGCCGGTAGATCAGCACCAGGCCGAGTCCGTTGAGCAGCAGGGCGATGGGCAGCAACAGCGGATCGGCGTACGGGGCACGGAAGCGGACCGCGAGGTGGGCGAGGAGGGCGAGCAGTCCCAGCCCCGCGCTGTAACCGGCCACATCCGGGGGGACCGCGCCGTTCTTGGCCAGGCCGACCGCGGCGTAGCCGTAGACGGAGATGAGGACGGCCCCGATGAGGAGCAGCAGCTCGACTCCGCGCCGCCTGGGGCGGCGTGGAGCGGGCGGGGGCGCGTCCACCGTCGTTGCGGTCATGCCACGCAACGTAGCAAGAGGTGGTGCGTATTTCCCTTATGTCATAGCGGGTATGTCCATCCACGGCTTCATCCGGTTCATCCGGTTCACCTGGTTCATCCGGATCCGCCCCGGGAGTGGCGGCGGGCGGACCCGGTGGCGCGCGGGGGTGGCCCCGCGCGCTGCCTCGATCGGCGCCGTGCGAGGCCGTTTCAGTGCTGGTACGGGTTCTGTCCCTGACCGCCCTGCGCGTATCCCGGCTGCCCCGGACCCTGCCCCTGTGCCGGTCCGAACGGGTTGCCGCCCTGCGCGGCGGCATGCTGCGCCAGCAGCTGATCGGCCTGCTCCTTCGGGATCCGCTGCTCCCCGCCGCAGAACGTGCACTGCGTCGCGTACTTCGTCGAGAACGGGAACAGCGGCACGAAGAACAGGGTGAACTTCGTGACCCGCTTGCGCAGCGTGTGCGCGGCCGGATTGCCGCACCAGCCGCAGACCAGGGTGAGGACGGCCAGTTGGTACAGATATCCCCGCGAACCGAAAATGATCATGTGGTGGGTTCCTTCCCCGTATCGCTCAGAAGCGCCTGCCGGCAGAGCGCCAGCAGTCTCTCGTCCTCGTAGGTGTCGTGGTTGCCGTACCCGCCGTCCATCACGTTGTGACGGCGTACGCAGGCGAGTTCGGCACGCAGCGCAGCTGCCGCGTCCGACCCTGCACCAGCGACACCCATCCGCGCCAGGCATTCGGCAACCCGGACCCGGACATGACGGTGCTGCTCCCAGGCCGTCAGGAGCACCGGCACGGACTCGTCGGCCCGCCCGGTCACCTCCCACAGTGCGATCGCCGCGTCCACCCGCAGCCACACCTGCTCGTGTCCGAGCAGCGCGCGCAGCCGGGGCACGGTCACCGCGGCCCGCGTCCCGAGCCTGCCGAGCGCGTTCACCGCACTGCGCCGCTCGTGGGCGTGCTCGGCCTGCAGGTTCTCGATCAGCACCGGCAGCACGGCATCGGCGTCCCCGTCGATCGCCCACAGGGCCAGGGCGACCTCCGTCGCCGAGGTGCTCCCGGGGCGGCGCAGTAACGTACGCAGCTCCGGCAGGGCGCCGCGCGCGGCGGGCCCGAACGAACCGAGTGCGCGCAGCGCCGCCGTGCGCAGCCACTCGCCGCGGAACTCGGGGGCGCCGCGCAGCACCCGCAGCACCTCCGGCAGCGCCTCGTCCGCCCGGAGCGCGGTCACTCCCGCGAGCAACGGGCTCGCCCGGTCGTGCGCCCCCTCGTCGAGGCGGACCTCGCCGAGCCTGCGGCGCAGCACCGCGGCCAGCGGAGCGGCCGCCGCCCCCAGACGGTCGATGGCGGACCCCACGTCGTGCGGCACCTCGGGCCGCTCCAGTGCGGCGGCCAGCGCGGGCACCGCACGGGCGTCGCCCAGCCGGGCCAGCGCCTTCACCGCGCTGCCGAGCTCCGGAGGCCCGCTCGGCCAGTCCTGCACCCAGGCCCCCGGGTCCGCCGCCACCCGCGCCGCCAGCGCGTCGGCCGCGGGCGCGGCGAGTCCGAAGAGTTCCTCCAGCACATGTGCGGCGGCCTCGGCCAGCCGCGGCACCGGGGTGGCGAGCTGCTCACCGACCAGCCGGATCAGTTCCTCGTAGGAGCCGCGCCAGGCCCGTATCAGTCCGCTGCTCATCCGGAGCGCATCGATCCGCTCCTGGTGATCGGGGCTGCGCAGCTGGTGGGCCAGGAGCGCGGTCCGCTCGGCGACCCGGTCGTCGAGTCCGACGTGCAGCGTCCGCAGCAGGTCCGCCGTCCACGGCGCGGTGCGAGCCGCGGGCTCCTCGCCGGACAGGGCCCGGATCTGCCCCAGCAGGGTCAGGGGCGCACTCCGCTCCTCGACGGGCGGTTCCCCGGTGCCGGCCGCCTCCCTGCGCGCCTCGACGGCCGCGACGCCGTCGGCCTCGGTCTGCGCACCGGCCGCGGGGACTGCCCCGGCCCGGCGTACGGGCGCCGCGCGCAGCTGCCGCAGGACCCCCGTCACCACGCGTACGACATCGCCCGGCAGCGCATCCGGCGCGGACCGGGCCAGCTGGGCGAGCGCGGCGAGCCGCAACCCCGGCGGGAACCCCTCACCGGCCAGCCGGGTCAGCCAGCCGGCCACCTGCCCGGCCAGCGCGCGGTGCCGCAGCGCCACCCGTCCCGCGGCCTCGACCAGGGCGAGCCGCACCTCCTCGGACGGTTCCACCGGCAGCCGCTCCCGCAGCAGTGCGAGGACCCGCACCGGGTGACGGTGCAGCGCGGCGAGTGCCAGCGGGACGGAGAGGCGCACCCCCGGGTCCTCGTCGGCCATCAGCTCGCAGAACACCCCGGCGCCCGCGGTGACGGCGGTCGCCGCCATCGCGTAGTTCGCCGCGTCCGCCAGCTCCTCCTCGTCGAACTCGTCCTCGTCGTCCCCGTCCAGGTCGATGCCACCGATGCTGGTCAGCAGTTCGACGATGCCGCCCCGGTCCGGAACACCCGGATCCACGACCAGTTCGAAGAGAAAGGGGATGCAGGCCAGGGTGCAGGCGTACACATCCCCCTGGTGGTGGACGGCCCCGTACAGGCCGTCCAGCGCCGCCTCACGCTCCACCGGATCCGCGGACGCCAGACCCCGCAGCATCTCCGGCACGTCATCGGCAGGCCCGTAGGCGTGCTCCATCGAGGCCCAGTCGACCTCGTCGATACCCGAGAACATGCCATCGCCTCCCCACGCGATTGCACACAGCAGTGTCTGCGAGGAGTGTGCACCACACCTCCGACGGTCCGCCCTGCACATGCGGTCTATTCACAGCGACCATGACGGGATCGTCCGTCATATGCCAGGGCGACTTTCGGCCGCACCGACCGAGACCCGCCCGGTGGCCCCGCTACCGCACCGCCGGCAGGCCCCGGGCGCGGTCAGGGTCGATGAGCGGTGCCAGCAGGTCCCCGTGCCGCTCCAGCCGCGCCCCCATGTCACCGATCGGGAAGACCAGCTCTCCGGGCGCCCGGCACTGCTCGATCTCCGCCCAGGTGACGGGTGCCGAGACCGCCGGTTCGGGCCGGGCGCGCACCGTGTAGGCGGTGGCGGTCGTCTTCGCCGCCGCGTTCTGGCTGAAGTCGACGAACACCTTCCCCGGCCGCAACGCCCGCGTCATCCGGTGCACGACCAGGTCCGGAAGGTCCTGCTGCGCCTCGACCGCCAGCTTCTTCGCGTACGCCGACACCCGGCCGGCCGGCGTCGGCTCCAGCGGGACGAGCAGGTGCAGCCCCTTCGATCCGGAGGTCTTCCCGTAGGCGGACAGCCCGTCCGCCGCCAGCCGCTCCCGCAGCCAGAGGGCCACCGTGCAGCACTCCACCACGCTCGCGGGCGCACCGGGGTCCAGGTCGAACACCATCCGGTCGGCGGTCCCCGGGGCGTCGGCCCGCCACTGCGGCGTGTGGAACTCCACCACCAGATTGGCCGCCCACATCAACGAGGCCAGATCCTCTACGACCACCTGCCGGGCGGGGCTGCCGCCCTGGTGGGGCACGGCCGTGGTCCGTACCCAGGACGGCGTACCCGGCGGCGGGTTCTTGGTGAAGAAGAGCTGCCCGTCCGGCCCGTCCGGATAGCGCAGGAAGGACACCGGCCGGTCGCGCAGATGCGCCAGCAGGGGCCCGGCCGCGGTGGCCGCGTAGTAGTGGAGCAGCTCGCCCTTCGTGGTGCCGGTGGCCGGATACAGCACCTTGTCGAGATTGCTGAGCGCCAGTCGCCGCCCCTCCACCTCTGTGATCGGCGTCATACGATAAGAATCACACGCTTTTCACGCGCTTTACGGACCTTCAGGTACCTATCCGGACGCAAGGAGTGAACAGTGCGGTCCATCTGGAACGGCGCCATCTCCTTCGGGCTGGTCAGCATCCCGATCAAACTGGTCAACGCCACGGAGAGCCACTCGGTCTCCTTCCGCCAGATCCACCTCGCCGACGGCGGCCGCATCCGCTACCGCAAGGTCTGCGAGATCGACGAGCAGGAGGTCGGTGCCGGCGAGATCGGCAAGGCGTACGAGGACGCCGACGGCACGATGATCCCGATCACCGACGAGGAACTCGGCGCGCTCCCGATCCCCACCGCCAAGACGATCGAGATCGTCGCCTTCGTACCGGCGACCTCGATCGACCCGCTCCAGATGGACGCCGCGTACTACCTCTCCGCCAACGGGGTCCCGGCCGCCAAGCCGTACACCCTGCTGCGGGAGGCGCTGAAGCGGAGCCAGAAGGTCGCCGTGGCGAAATACGCGCTGCGCGGCCGGGAACGGCTCGGCATGCTGCGGGTGGTCGACGACGTGATCGCCATGCACGGTCTGCTCTGGCCGGACGAGATCCGCAGCCCCGAGGGCGCCGCTCCGGAGACCGAGGTCACCGTCCGCGACGCCGAACTCGACCTGGCCGACGCGCTGATGGCCACACTCGGCGAGGTCGACATGGACTCACTGCACGACGACTACCGCGAGGCGGTCGAGCAGCTCATCGCGGCGAAGGCGGAGGGGCGCACCCTGGAACCCGCCGAGGAGGGCGCCCCGGGCGGTGGCAAGGTCATCGACCTCATCGCGGCGCTGGAGAACAGCGTCCGGGCCGCGAAGGAGGCCCGCGGCGAGGAGCCGGAGACCGCCGAGGAACCGACGGGCGCCCGCACCGCCAAGGTCACCTCGCTCGCCGGCCGCAGGAAGTCGGGCGGAACCGGGGCGAAGAAGAAGGCCACGGCGTCCAGCGGGAAGACGGCCGCGAAGAAGTCGACACCGAGCAGGGCACCCGCCAAGAAGACCGCCGCACGGTCGACGTCGAAGGCATCGGCCAAGACGGCGGAGAAGAAGACCACCGCGAAGTCGGGCACCAAGCCGGCGGCGAAGAAGGCGGCCCCCCGCAAGCGCGCCTCGGCCTGACACGCGCCCGAGTTCCTCGGCCCGAGCCGCGCCCTGCCCGGCCGCACCGGGCACCACCGGCCCCACGCGCGACCGGCGGCCGCCCCCGGGCGCAGGCCCGGAGACGACCGCCGATGCGCAGCCACGCATGGCGACGCGGGTCGCCCGTACGCCTACCGTCGGCCGACGGTCGGCGTTCGGGCGACCGTGACGTCAGCGCCTGCGGTACGAGTTCACGTAACCGGCGGCCGGAGTACCGACACCCGTGACGTCGTCGTAGCCCTTGACCGCCTTGAGCGAGGAGTCCTTGCCGAGGCTGCGCAGCGAGGTCAGCAGACCGTCCGACGCGTCGAAGCCGTTGGCGAAGTCGACCCGGGCCACCGCGAGCTCCTGGTTCGGGCCCAGCGGGTAGTCCGTGACGTCGTGGTACGCCTTCGACCCGTACCGGTCGTAGATCACCGGGTTGGCGAAGCCGATCGGCACACCGTTCCGGGCCTGCTGCGCGAGCGCCTGGACACCGGCGATGACCGGCGCGGCCAGGGACGTACCGCCGATGCGGTACTCGTCGTAGCCGAGCGAACCGTCGGGCAGCGTCTGGGTCTGACCGACCAGGAAGCCGGTGTTCGGGTCGGCGACGGCCGCGATGTCCGGAGCCGTGCGCATCCGCTTCTTCCCGTTCGCCTGCGCGAGCGAGTCCGGGACGACGCCGCGCTGGTAGGACGGCTGCTTCACGGTCGAGCTGGTACCGCCGCCCGCACCGGAGGTGTACGCGCCCGGGAAGTTGGTCCAGCTCTTGCCGTCGGCGGAGAGGCCGGCCTTCAGGGTGCCCCAGCCGGTCTCCCACTGGTACGTGTCGTTCTTGCCGACGGCCAGTGAGGTGCCGCCGACGGAGGTGACCCAGGCGGAGTTGGACGGGACGTCGACCTGCTTCGTACCGGTGGACGCGACGTTGTCGCCCGAGTCGCCGGAGGAGAAGTAGAAGCCGATGCCCTCGACCGCGCCCATCTTGAAGACCTGGTCGTACGCGGCCGCGACGTCCGGGGTCTCATTGGCCTCGATGTCGCCCCAGGAGTTGGAGACGATGTCCGCGAGCCGGTGGTCGACGATCTTGTTCAGTGCGTCCAGCAGATCGGCGTCGTAGCAGGAGGCCCCGCCCACGTACACGATGTCGGCATCGGGCGCGACCGCGTGCACGGCCTCGACGTCGAGGGTCTCCTCGCCGTACCAGCCGGAGGCCCCGCACTCCTCGGTCTGGGTGTAGTCCGCGGGCAGCACCTGGCGGAGCTGGCCCTTCCGGTACGGCGCGTCGCCGTTGCGCCTGGCGTACTCCGAGGCGTCCTCGGCGATGGTCGGCGAGGCGTACGCGTCGGTGATGGCGACGGTGACACCCTTTCCGGTCCAGTCGCCCGCACCGTAGGCGGCGCGCAACTGCTTGCCGGTGTAGCCCTTCACGGCGTACGGCACCGTGGACCCGTAGGCGCTCGGCAGCGTCGACGCGACGTTCGAGCCGTAGTACGAGGAGAAGGGACCGGAGTTGCGGAACACCTCGTCCGGCGGCGGCAGCGTGTCGTCGTGGCTGGACTTGTGCGGTGCGTTGTCCAGGCCGGAGACGGCGAGCACGGCAGCGCCCAGCCCGGTGGGCACGGAGGCGTTGGAGGACGGGGCGCGGTAGGTCCGGTTGCCCTTGCGGTAGTTGCGCAGCTGGGTGCCGAACGCCTTCTCGGCGGTGGCGACATCGCCGGTGGCCGAGACGTAGTGCTGGTTGGTGCCGGTGACGGTCAGCCCGGCCGACTCCAGCCACTGGCGGACCTCGGCGACCTGCTGCCGGGTGGCTCCGAACCGGGCCTGCGCCTGCTCGGCGCTGAGGTACTTCCCGTACGAGACGCTCTGCGGGTCGGACACGGCGGCGGCGTAGGCGGCCAGCCCCTTCGCGTCACGGCCGGCCAGGTGCACCCGGATGCTGACCTTGCCGCTGTCGGCCGTGGCACCCCGGTCGGCCGCGTCGGTCGCCCAGGCGGGTTTGGTGCCCTGCAGCGCGTGCCGGCCGCCCGACGCGGAGTCCGCGCTGGCATCCGGTATTCCGAGGGCGAGCGCACCGGCGAGCAGCGGCAGTGTCGCTGCCATGCTCAGCGCGGCGCGATTCCTCGCGCGGCTGGTTCTCATACAACCCCCTGCGATGTGGGTCTACGCGTGTGGAGCATGTGCGGAGTGATGTGCACATGTAATGCGCCACTCTGGCGAGGAACGCCTCATGTAAGGGGCATGCATTCGCCAAGAGTTGACCAAATGGCTTCGAATGTGTGGCAGTTCACGGCGAATCGACGAAAACGCACCGACAGAGGGGCGCCGGACCGCACCGAGCCGGGTGCGGTGCGACGTGGCACCGCACCCGATAAAGTGACCGAGTCGCGACTGGCGCGTACCCCGACCGGGGTGCTCAGTGGAATCGACCACGAGGGAGCGGCACACCCCGGGCCCGTCCGGGGCGTCAACGCCGGAGAGCCGTCCGCCTGGGCATCCGGGTCCACCGCAGCCATGCGACCGACCCGGGAGGATCCCGTGACCGTATCCGTACCGCCGCACACCCGTCATGACGCGCTGACAGCCGTCGACCCGGAGATCGCCGCGCTGGTGGCCTCCGAGGAGCGGCTCCAGGCGGACACCCTGCGTCTGATCCCCAGCGAGAACTACGTCTCCGCCGCCGTACTGGAGGCGTCGGGCACGGTGTTGCAGAACAAGTACTCCGAGGGCTACCCCGGCAAGCGGTACTACGAGGGCCAGCAGAACATCGACCAGGTGGAGACCCTTGCCGTCGAACGGGCCAGGGCGCTCTTCCGGATGGACCACGCCAATGTGCAGCCGTACTCCGGCTCACCCGCCAACCTCGCCGTGTACCTGGCGTTCCTGAAGCCCGGTGACACCGTGCTGGGCATGTCACTGCCGATGGGCGGCCATCTCACGCACGGCTGGGGCGTCTCCGCCACCGGCACATGGTTCCGCGGAGTGCAGTACGGCGTACGCCGTGACACCGGCCGTATCGACCTGGACGAGGTACGCGACCTGGCCCTCGCCGAGCGGCCGAAGCTGATCTTCTGCGGCGGCACGGCCGTGCCCAGGACGATCGACTTCGCGGGGTTCGCCGAGATCGCCCGGGAGGTCGGCGCGGTCCTGGTCGCCGATGTCGCCCACATCGCCGGCCTGATCGCCGGAGGCGCACACCCCTCGCCCGCCCCGTACGCCGACGTCGTCTCCACCACCACCCACAAGACCCTGCGCGGCCCGCGCGGCGCGATGCTGCTGAGCAGGGCGGAACACGCACGCGCCATCGACCGCGCCGTCTTCCCCGGTCTCCAGGGCGGCCCCCACAACCAGACGACCGCATCGATCGCGGTCGCCCTGAAGGAGGCCGCGACCCCCGCCTTCAGCACCTACGCCCACCAGGTGGTCGCCAACGCCCGCGCCCTCGGCGACGAACTGGCGGCCCGCGGCTTCGACCTGGTCTCCGGCGGCACGGACAACCACCTCCTGCTGATCGACCTGACCTCCCGAGGCGTCCCCGGCAAGGTCGCGGCCAAGGCCTTGGACCGGGCCGGAATCGTCGTCAACTACAACACCGTCCCCTACGACCCCCGCAAGCCGTTCGACCCCTCCGGCATCCGCATCGGCACTCCGGCTCTGACCTCCCGGGGCATCCCGACCTCGGAGATGGCCACGGTCGCGGAGTGGATCACCCGTGTGGTCGAGGCGACCCGCACCGACGACGAGCCCGCCGTCGCGAAGGTGCGCGCGGAGGTGAAGGACCTGATGGACCAGTACCCGGCACCGGGGCTGCCGGTGGCCTGACGCGGGGCCGGTGGAGGTCTCCTGACCTCCTGGATCTCGGCGCCCCGGCCGTCGCACGGCGCCACGACCGGGCGTCGCCGGGGCCCGCCATCCGACCCGCTGGACCGATCGGGGGCGGGTCGCGGTGGACCGCGCCTATGCTCACGGGATGGAGCAGAGCGAAGTGGTGAAGCGGGTCGTGGGCATCCTCACGGAGGCGGGCGAGATCCGCCGGCTCCTCGAAGAGAACGTCGACCGTGACGACGTGCAGCCCGATTCGAGCGTGGTGACCGCGCTCCTGAACGAGACGATGCCCCGCATCACGATCCCCGAGGACGCCACGATCGAAGAGGTCGCCGTCCTCGTCGGCCGGGAGGTGGGCGGCGCGGTGGAGCAGTTGGTCGGCGCGTTCACCCTCGCCTTCGCCATGCTGGCCCAGGTGCACGACTCCGGCCAGACGGACGTGTCCTCCGCCGACGTGCTCCAGGACCTGGCGCTGCGGGCGGAACAGATCGGCTCGGGCGGGCCGGAGGACACGGACTCGTAGACCGCGAGGGCGAGCGCTAGCCGGGGGAGGGACACGGCCCCCTTTGTCCTCGTCGTCCTGGGCCGTCAGCCCGGCAGGTCCAGCTCGGCCACGACCGTCTTGCCGACGGGCACGCGATCGAGGACATCCCACCGGTCGGCGAGCGCCTCCACCAGGAGCAGACCCCGGCCGGTCTCCGCCAACGGCGGCATCGGCGGGCGTGGCGCGCCCGGGGCGGGAGGCCGGAGTTCGCCCCGGGTGTCGGAGACCGCGATACGCAGGGTCCGGCCGAGGATCTCGGCGGCGACCTCGAAGTCCCGGCCGGCGACACGGCCGTGCGTGACGGCGTTGGCGGCGAGCTCCGCGACGAGCAGGGCGGCGGTGTCGGACGCCTCACTGCCGTACGGCACGCCCCACGCGTCGAGCTGGTGCACCACGAGCCGACGGGCGAGGCGTGCGCCACGCGGGGTGGAGCTGAAGCGCTGGGTGAACACACCTGCGGTGACCGGAACGTGACGGATGGCGGAGGGGATGGGGAGCGGTGTCATGCGCCCAATTGGGCGGTATATCCGGGCCGTTCGCCAGGAGGGACTCGCGTACGCCCCATCGGTGTACGCACGCGCAGCGCCTGTGGGCGGCGCCAAAGGGAGAGGTGCCCTCGGCAGCCGACGGCCGGCGGATGCGCACCGCCGACTCGATGTCGCGCTTGATGTGGCTGGTCATCTCGGACAACCGGCTCTGTGCCCGGGACTCGGGCGGCCCGAGGTCGGGTACCGGATGGAACTCGCCGAGGCGCAGCCAGGAGGGTCTCACATACGGGCGCTCAGCTGCAGGTCAAGCAGGTGGCGTAGACGAGCGGAGGCACCACGAAGGGTTCCGAGCCTCCTCACCTCGTCCACCTCAAGTTCCGGCCGGTCTGCGAGAGCGAGCACGGCAGCATAGGGGCGCTTGCCCTCCTCGAGCTTTGCCGCAACGGCATCGAGAACCGCTCGAAGAACAACGGAATCCGCGCTGGGATGCTCTGCCAGCAGACGAAGAAGCTTGTTGTCGTTCCAGACGCTGTCTCGGGCCGCGCTCAGTTCCTGGAGAGCTTCGGGCGGGGTGTGAGGGTTGGCGGCCAGGGCTTGCCAGACGAAAGGGTAAGGACATTGCGCGAGGCGTTGCAGGACGAATCTGTCTCTCTCGTCATGCGCCAGCGCGAGGTACTCGGCAGGTGTGGGCATGAGGATGGCCTCTCAAGATCACGGGAGCCATCATGCTGCCACCGCCCCTTCGCCGTAGCGAGCTCCGGGCCGGTCATGCCGCCCTACCCGTCTCAACCATCACTCACGGGATAGGTCTTCGGTCGCGTATTTCGTGGTCAGGGGCTGTGCATCAGGTTGCGGAGGTTGGCGACGAGGGCTGCGACATCGCGGCCACCTTGATCCGGCGTCTCCGCGTCGGGTGATTCCGGTTTCTGGTGGGTGGCGTGGCAGGGGGTGCAGAGGCCGTCCGGGAGTGCCTCGGCCGGGCCGGGTCGGCCGCATTCGGTGCACTCGACGAGGAGGTGGTGTACGGGGGTGCCGGGCAGGCCGGGGGGAGGTGCGGTGGGCAGGTGAGGCGGCATCTTGTCGGTGAGACGGCGGCGCATCAGGCCGATGGGGGATGCGACCTGCTCGGGAAGTCCGGCGGTGAGGGCCGAGGTCAGGTAGTCGGTGCTGACGCCACGTGCGAGCCAGGCGGCGGCGAGTGGTTCCAGGGTGGTGCAGTCGGCGGCGGAGAGTGCCAGGCGGGGTTCGCGGCGACCGAGTTCGGCCAGGGCGAGATAGGCGGGGGAGGGGGCCGTAGCGGCCGGAGAGGCGGCTGCGACCGGCCTGCGTTTAGGCGTCTGGGGTACCGGCGGGTTCGGGCCGGTGGGCGCTGCAATGCCCGCTTCCAGAGGTGACTCGGCGGTGCGTTGCCGAGGGACGAACGGTTCGGGCCCCGTCTCGGTTGCGGGTTCGGTTGCATGCTCCGACGTGGCGGATCTGCTCGCGAGGTGGGCGGCCCACCACTCGTTGTCGTGGGCGGTGCGTGACCAGTAGGTGACCGTCACCCAACGGCACTGGTCGTCTCGCTGCACGTGGCGGCGTACGCGGCGCAGGTGTCCGGCGACGGCGAGAGCGCGCAGGGCCGTGCCGATGCCCATCTGGCCGTACAGGGGGAGGTCTTGGGCGAGGGACTTGATGTCCATGGCGGCACCGTCGGGGAGGCGGTCGATGTACCCGGCGACGTACCGCTCACGCTCCGGCAGGAAGGCGA
The DNA here is from genome assembly GCF_040680455.1 of Streptomyces sp. NPDC052052. Classification (NCBI taxonomy): domain Bacteria; kingdom Bacillati; phylum Actinomycetota; class Actinomycetes; order Kitasatosporales; family Streptomycetaceae; genus Streptomyces; species Streptomyces sp. NPDC052052. Next base: position 113,499 of record NZ_JBFAWU010000004.1, read on the forward strand.
AGTCGTCCACGCTGGGATGGCTTTGGCTGGGTACGGACTGCTTGCCGTAGCCCGCGGGGGCCATGCGGGGCGAGCGGGGGGCTGCGGGGGTGGGGAGCGTGGAGCTAGGCTGCTGAATAGCCACGAGATCGTCTTTCTTTGGGTGTCGATCTTGGGTGAGACCCCGGCCGGTGCTGTGAACACTGCGTCGGGGTCGATTCGTTGAGGGCACCGTAAGCAGCCGCGACCCTCCGCCACAACTCGCTCACGAATAGTCATACTTGCTGGCCGTGACGGGGGTGGGGAGGGAGGCAGGGTTTACCCAACCCCCCTTACCTACCTGCCAGTTGAACTGCACCGCTCGAATCCCGGACCTTGGCTCTCGACCCTCGAATCCCGAAGCTCAAGCGTCGGCTCGCACGCCTCTCGCGGTCCTCCGAAAGAGTGATGGGGTGGTGTGCGCGGCTCGAATCCCGAGACTCGGGACCCGAGTTCCGGGGCCGCCGCCCAGGCTCCCGTAAAGCTCGGCGCCCTCGGTCAAGGCGGGTCGCCGCGCGCTTCCAGCTCCCCGCCGTGCGTACGCTATGGAAGCGTACGCACACGCTCGGTGGTGTCTTCGCGGCCGCGGGGTAGGTCGGCGCGGCAAGGTCAGAAGCGGTACGGCGGGGTGGGTGCGCGCGAAAGGTGGCCGACTGTGGCCTACGAGAACATGGACGACGACACTGCGGAAACGGTGGCGGGAGGAACGGGCGCGGGAGGCGGCCCCGAGCCCGGGGTGTCGGACAGCCTGCGCACGTTTGGTGCGTTTGTCCAGGCATTGCGGGAGCACGCGGGCTTCTCGCGTGAGGAGTTCGGCGAACACGTGCGTTTTTCCAAGCACACGGTCGCCTCGATCGAGCAGGGCCGCCGGATGCCGGACCGCGACTTCGTGGAACGTGCGGAGGCGGCGCTCGGGAACACCGGCGCGCTACGAAAAGCAGCTCCACATCTCACGCGGCAGGTGGGGCTTGCGAGTTGGTTCCGGCAGTGGGCCCGGCTGGAGGCCACTGCGATCAGCCTGTACACGTACGAATGCCGGGTCGTGCCCGGCCTGTTGCAGACAGAGGCGTACGCGCGAGCGGTGTCGCTGAACGTCCCGCCGCTGCCCGACCCGGAGGAGCTGGAGCAGCGGATCGCGGCGCGACTAGCGCGACAGGAACTCCTGGCGGTCACCCGGAAACCGCCGACTGCGTTCAGCTTCATCGTGGAGCAGGCGGTGCTGGAGCGGTGGACGGGCGGAGAGGCGGTGACGCGTGAACAGCTCGATCGACTACTGGAGTTGATCGAGCGGAACTGGAACGTGGAGTTTCAGGTGATGCCGACGCGGCAGCCGTCGCACGCGGGGATGGACGGGCCGATGCGTCTGGCCGAGACTCCGGACAATCAGTGGTTCGCGTACTCCGAAGGGCAGCAGAACGGGCGGCTGATCGCCAGCCCAAAAGAGATCAGCCTGCTCCAGCAGCGGTATGCGAAACTGCGCTCGCAGGCCTTGACCCCTGAGGACTCCCTGGGCCTGCTGAAGCGAATGCGAGGAGCGCTATGAGCACGTCCGAACTGACCTGGTTCAAGAGCAGTTACAGCGGCTCGCAGGGCGACGACTGCGTTGAGGTGGCGAAGGGTGTACAGGCGATCCACGTCCGGGACTCCAAGGACCAGCGGAGCCCCGAACTCGCCCTCTCCCTCACCGCGTGGAGCGACTTCATCACCTACACCGCGCAGGGCTGACCCTCACGACAGCCGCCCCGCGCCGGAGCTCGGGTGCGGGGCACTGCTGTTCACCGGGCGGGCAGCGTACGGAGAGCCGATCTTCGCAATCTCCTCGATGAGGGGTGCCAGGTGATCTCGGGGCGTGCCGGCCTGGGGGTTTGGCTGGCGCGTGGTTACGCAATCGCAGGTCGGCCCGCTACTCATACCGGTACTTCAGCGAATCCGCCTCCGTCTGCTCGATGTCGGCGATGGTCAGCTCCGGCATCCGCAGCTGGGCCAGCGTCACCTCGGCCGAGGTCGGCTGGGCGTCCGCCGGCAGCCACTGCTCCGGCTTCCAGGCCCCGCTGCGCAGGAGAGACTTGGGACAGTGCGGGTAGACCTCCTCGATCCCCACCACCAGCGCACTGGCCGGCGGCTTGCCCACGGCAGTCAGCTGCGACAGCAGTTCCGGGCGGGTGGAGACGCAGGCCCGGCCGTTCACTCTGAGCGTCGTGGTACGCCCCGGTATGACGAACAGCAGCCCGGCCCGCCCGGTGGCGACGACGTTCTGCAGGGTGTCCAGACGCTTGTTGCCGGTCGCATCCGGTATCGCCACCGTCCGCGAGTCCAGGACGGTGACGAACCCGGCGGGGCCGCCGCGCGGGGAAACGTCACAGTTGCCCTCGGTGTCCGCGCTGGCGACCAGGACCAGCGATGAGCATCCGATCAACCGCCGGGTCTGCTCGGTGAGTTCGGTCATCTGCTTGCGCACGGCCGCGTTGTTGGGGAGTGCGTAGGCCCGGCGCAGCCCCTCCTCGTCGCGCACGGCGTCGAGGCGGAGCGAGTCGAAGGCACTGCCGGCAAGGAGAGGTGTCATGTCCCGACCCTAATGGGCCGACCTGCGGTTGATCGTGGTCGCTGAGTGCACGGACATGGGGACGTAGAGACACCCGCGCGGTCGGCGGCCCAGCCTGTCGGGGAGTGAAGGGCAGGCCCTTGGCGACCAGCGCGGGGAGTGACTTCATCGCCTACGCCACCCAAAGCTGACCTTCACGGCGGACGCCCGTGCCGGATGCGTCCGGCACGGGTGCCCGCCCTTCACTGGGCCCTGTTCGCAGATGTCCCGGCTTCCGCCCGAACCTCGGGCCGGATGCGCCGGGCTCGCCGGCTCCATACCGTGTGTCCCACGAGAGCTGCGGCGACCATGACTGCGGCAACGCGAATCGAATTCCAGGTCATGGCGACAATCGCCCCCTGTGAATCTGCTTCCGTGCTCAAGCGCTGAGAAGTCTCAAAGAACGCGATCAACGGGACAAGCAACCTGAACGGTAGGCCACTGATGCTGGGCGTTCTTGCCACGTTCCCCATAAGCCCCAACGGGGCGCCGAAGATGAAAGCCGCTATTCCCCAGGCCAGGATCCTGGAAGCGAGTTCGTCTACGGGGCCGCGGGAGATGACCACGGCTCCAGCCGGTATGGCAGGGCTCAAGAACTTGAAGAGGTAGTAGACGACCACGCCGATGGCCAACCCCGAGGATGCCAACAGCGTCGACTCGATCTTGGATCGGCGGGAATAACCGACAAGGAAAGCAAAACAGGCCCACGACCAGCCTCCGGAAAATATCAGCGCCACCACATGGCACATCGGGTTGCTGAATTTGTCCGCAAGTGGGCCAATTGTGCCAAGTGTTGCGCCCAGTCCGAGGGTGGCCGCGACGGGAACTACGCGAGCGCATGGAAAATGCATGGTTTTCCCTCTTCTGTGGCTAACGTAGCGGTTTGAATGGCGGTGCTTATCGGCTCCATTATTGAATAGGAGGGGGAAATTACGGCCTCACGTCCCGCTACTCACAGGGGCGACAGTGGCGGCAGCGGTGTGCGCCACGGGGCCCTCCGAGCGAGGTGCCGAGCGGGAGGTAAGGTGACCCTAAGTTACCTGCCCCGTCGTTCGGAGTCCCTCTCGTGATCACGTCCGCGCCGCCTCAGGACGCCCCGCGCCGACCGCCGAGGATCGCGCGCCCGGACCGGCTGCCGAGGCTTGCCGCGCCCGGGTTCCGGCTGCCCGGCCCGGGCGGGACCGAGGAGTTCTGGGCCGCCGTGGGCTCCAGCGGCACCCCGGTCATCTCGCCGGACCCCGAAGGCAGCGAGGAGCATCGGGCGGTGACCTTTCTGTGGCGTGGCACCCCCGCCACCCGTGCGGTCCAGGTCCTCCCGAACAAGCTCGGTGACCCTGGGGCACCCGAGGGCAACCTGATGGAGCAGGTACCCGGCACGGACGTCTGGCACTGGTCGCTGCGCCTGCGCCACGACTGGCGCGGCACCTACGACTTCTACGTCGACGAGGGGGACGGCCCTCAGCACGGTACCCCCGCGTACTGGCAGTGGCTGCGTACCCAACGCCGCTCCGACCCGCTCAACCCCCTCACGCTGCCTCGCCGTTGGAGCGGGGACCCGGTCTCCAGTGCCGAACTCCCGGCTGCCCCCGACGCCCGGGACTGGCAGCCGAGGCCGGATACGGCCCGGGGCCGGGTCGTCGTCCACGACGTGCCCACCGAGAGCCTCGGCGGCCGTCGTCGCATAGGGCTGTACGAACCTCCCCTGCCGGCAGGGCATTCCGCCGGACTGCCGGTGCTCGTTCTCCTCGACGGCGAGCACTGGCAGCAGAACCTGGGCCTGGCGCACCTGCTGGACAACCTGATCGCGGACGGGCGCATCCCGCCCCTCGTTGCCCTGCTCCCGGATTCCGTGGACGCCGAAACCCGGTGGGCGGAGATGACGTGCCGTCCGGAGTTCGCCGCCTTCCTCGCGAACGAGCTGCTGCCCTGGGCGGCCGCCCGGATTCCGATCACGGACGACCCCGCGCGCACCGTCGTCGCCGGGCAGAGCCTCGGCGGACTGGCCGCCGCCCACGCGGCCCTCTCCGCCCCAAGACGCTTCGGCAACGTCCTCGCGCAGTCGGGTTCCTTCTGGTGGCCCGACGGTCCCGGGGCCGAGTGGCTCACCGACCAGATCGCGCGCGGCCCGCGCCTCCCGGTCCGCTTCCGGCTCTCCTTCGGCAAGCAGGAATGGGTGGCCCTCCCGGCCGCCCGCCGACTCCGGGACACCCTCGCGGCAGCCGGCTACGACGACGCCTCCTACCGTGAGTTCAACGGCGGCCACGACTACCTGTGCTGGCGCACCGAACTCGCCGACGGCCTGGTGGACCTGCTGTCCCCGGCCGCGACCGGGCCGGGAGTAGCGGGCGCCATGCCGTGACCGGGCCACGGGGCGGCGGGTTCGGTCAAAGAGGAAGTTTCACGGCGAGGCGTCGTGCCCGGCTGCTCTCAACCGCATTCGGACTGTCGCCATACGAGTATTACGGTGCCTTCGTGGCAAAGGTGCGCATCACCTCCCGCCCGCCCATGCTCGGAGCCGTCACGGAGGTGGCCGAGCGGGCTGGAAGCAGCGTTGAGGTCCTACTCGGCCACTGTGCGCAATGCATCGACGGGCGTCAGGAGATCGCCAACCGGAAGATTGAAGATATCCTGCGAACATAAGGGAACTGGGCCGCTCGGCGAACAGCCCCCAGCCTTCACGGGCTGGGGGCTTCGGCGTGTACTGGCCGCACTTTCTAAGCCGCTGGTTACTGGATGCACCTGTCGCTTCGTTTTCCCTCTCCCTGATGTACGGGCGCCACAGGAGATCCGTCCGGTTTGCCCTCTACGCACGGACGGGCGGAGTGCTGACCCTCGCTATATGGGGGCTTCGAAGAAGTCGATGCGCAGGCTGGGCGGGGCCCGGCTGTTGTGTCCGTACTGCGGTCTGCCGCAGGAACGGGTGGCGACGATCGAACACGACTGGGTCCTGTTGGAGCCGGAACACGGCTCCGCTCGCCCACGTGGTGCCGGCGGAGTATCGGTGGATCGAGACGTCCGACGGCCGGGTGGCGGTGTATGGCGTCTGGCCTCCCGATCCGTTCCAGCGATGCCGCATCGAACATCGTCTGGCCTGTCCCGAGCAAGCCTTGCCGGACCTGTGGCCGTAGTTGACGTGTCGGCGAGAGGAGAACGCGCGGCAGGCCGAGCCGCTGAACGAGCCCGAGCCGCCCCCCGAGGAGCGGCCGGACGCCTGATGACGGGCATCGGCTGTATTACTGGTCTGACCTGAGGCGACGCATCCAAGATGCTGTCCACCGGTAGTCCACAGTGCTCGTGACCGGGCCGCCCAGGGCCGCATACGCCTGCGCGTACGCGAATACCCCGGCCCCAGCGTTTCCACTGGTGACGGGATCTTTGGGCACCTCCTGCAAGGTGCTCCCGGCGGGGCACTCGGAGCATGGGGGCGGGCAGAATCTCTGGTCGACGGCGGGCATGGTGTGCATGGTGTGCATCGCCTCGGCCGCGTTCTTCCTGTACACGTACCGGCTCTGGTACGGGCACATGATCGAGGCGGCGGCCCCCGCGACGCTCTTCACGGCGATCCTGATGGGCATGTGCCTCGGCTTCCTGCCGCACAACATGCACCCGGCCCGGATCTTCATGGGTGACTCGGGTTCGATGCTGATCGGTCTGGTGCTGGCGGCCGGTGCGATCTCGGTCACGGGGCAGGTCGATCCGGACACGATGAGGGCCTTGGGCGAAGCCCCCATGCCCAGACAACGCTGAACTTCTGACGCGGACACGGCCACCAGAACCGATCCACCTCATTGCGTCGGCCACGCCGCTTCCGACGGTCCGGGACCGGCGACAGCCTGCTGGCCGGTGAAGACTCCATTGTGATGGGTTCGACAGCCAGCTCCCTCTCCCACAGCGGCAGGTCGTTCAGCTGGTCAAGGGCGGGGCTGATCGGGGTAGATGCGGACACGAGCGCGACTCCTGTGACGATCTTTGACCTAGAGACCTGAAAGATCGTCAGGAGTCGCGCTTGCGCTGCAACCAGCACTCTCATCACCCAGGCAAAGCCGACCGAACCGAATCAAAGATCAACTACGCCGGGGCCGTGACCTTGCCTACTCTTCTCCAGAGCCATCGGCCCGCGAATGGAGGGAGCAATACTGCGAATACATGCGAGCGAGCGCTATCACGTCATCTCGTACCGCCAGGAATTCGACCAGGAGAGAGAGCAGCAGCTCTACGGCCTCTTGTTCTTGCTTTGAGGTCGCTTTGTTCAGCTTGCTCCAGCCCCACGACTCGACGTCGGGCAGTGCCTCATCAAGGACGAGCGCCTGCCATCCGAAGCTGGAGCGTTCCCCCTTGCGCACGACCAGCCACTCGGTGAAACCACGCATCAGCCCACCAGAGCAGGCTTCATTGTATCCGATGAGAAACATGACCGCACCGTTGTATGAACCGTTGAGGCCGTAGAGTCCCGGCCGGGATCTAACACATTCGAAGAACTTCCTATCGTTCACGCATGTCCCTAAAACCCGAAATTGATGATGTCGCCGAAATCCCACCGGGACTTGTACTCTGCGATCGACTCCCCGCCCTTCGGGGTGAACGCGTCGTAGACCCGCTCATTGAGTACCACTACGACATGATAGCTGTTATTCCAGTTGTCGGTATCCTGGTCGCGGTACTTGCCGAAGTATGGGCCAGGAGCGGGAATCCGGACGATCTTTCCGTCGCCGAGACTATCGCGGATCCTCTCAGCACATACATCACAGTCGCCGGGACCATTCGTGATCATCGACTTGTCGCGAGGCAGTCCGGGAACGCTATGCACCCCGCAAGGGAGATCTGAGAGCGTGGCGAAAGAAGCAGTGGCCAGAGTGGACTTATTGACGACCTTGCAGCCACGCTTCAGCAATTTCAGGGCATCGAATGCCTTTTCCAGTGCCTTGAGTTTGGCGCCGACGAGGGCATCTGCCGCGAGTGACCAGCAGTGTTCGAAGTCCTTTTTTTGCATGCACGCTTCGAGATCGCCGAGGCCGGCGAGTTCCTTGGCGACCTCCAGGGACGTTTCCAGGGCGTCGCCGATTTCTTTGCCGTTTTCGAGGATTTGGCAATCGATCGGGTTTTGCGTGCACCAGCGGACGTAGCTCTGCGGATCGCAGGGAACGATCGCCTGCCCGCAGCGGTACAGCTCTGCGGCCCGCTGGCCGGCTTCGTTCTTCTCCTTGTCTTCGACGGCGGCCTTGCGCCGGGCTTCCTCCTCCTCCCGCTTCTTGGTGACTGCGATGGTGAACGCTTCGGTGGCCGCGGTGAGTGCGGCTTCCGCGTCCTTGCCGGCGGCGATCGCCGAGTTCCGGGCCTGGTCGGCCGAGTACCAAGCGCTGGACGCGTGGACCTGAGCCGTCTCCGAGGAGAGCGTGGCGTCGGCTGCCGACTTCGCTGCGTCGGACGCGGCAGTGTCGGCACTGTTCGCGGCGTCGCGGGCCGTCTTGGCGGATGCGGCCGCGCTGGCTGCGGAGGCTTCAGCGTCCTTGGCGTGCTGTGCTGCCTCGTCGGCGTAGCCCTGTGCCGTGGCCGCGGAGGCGCTGGCCTTCGCTGCCCATTCGTTGGCTTCGGCGGCCGCCGTGCGGGCGAGGGCGGCGACTTTCTGGGCGGTCGCGGCGTTCTGCTGGGCGGTGGCCGCGATCTTCGCCGCGTCCGCGATCAGCTTCTGGACCTGCGCCACGTGGGTGGCGTTGAGGAGGTCCTGGCGCTGGGCCTTGTACTGGCCGGTGGCGATGAAGGCGTGGAGGGTCTGCGGGGACCCCTCCAGCGCGACACGGGCCGCGGATTTCACCTCCGGTCCGCCGGAGGAGACCAGCTGCGCTGCCCGTACCCGCTCGTCCTGGGTCCGGGCGGTGTGCTGGGCGTCGGTCAGGAAGGCGCTGTACTTCTTCGGGTCACCTGTGGCGAGAGCCTTCTGGCCGGCTTCGGTAAGAATCGGTCCGGCACCGTCGACGGTCTGGGCGATGGCAACGCGCATGCCCTGGGCGGCGGCCTGGTACTGGCCGTTGTCGATGAACTCGGTGATGGCGGCGGCGTCGCCGTCCAATGCGGTTTCGGCTGCCTCCCGTACTTCCCTGGCCGAGCTCTCCTCGGCGAGCCGCTCGACGTAGGAGCGGTCGTCCTGCTCCTTGGCCGTGGTCCAGCCGTTGCGCAGGTAGTCGATGACTACCTCGTCGGGACCGCCGAGTGCGGCCTCGGCCGCGGCCCGGCCCCACGCCGTGCCGCTCTTCATCGCGAGCACGGCCAGCTCGCGCCCCTGGCCGGCAACAGCCGTCAGGTCGGCTCCGGGCTCGGCTGCCACAGCGACCAGCCGGTCCCGCTCGGTATCCCGCTCCTTCACTGCCTTCTGAAACTCCGCCAGTTCGGCGATCCGGGCGTCGTCGGCCGCTTTGTGGTCCCTGGCAAGCTCAATGCCCTCGTTGGTACGGCCGAGCAGTTCCTCTGTCTCCACCTCACGCGCGAGCGTGTAGACCTTCTGGGCCGTAGCCACCGCGGCGGTCGCGGCGTTCGCAGCGTCGGTGGCCGCGTTGGCGTGCGTCGTGGATCTGGCTGCAGCCTGGGCTGCGTCGCCGGCGTGGTCGGCCGCGTCGTCGGCCGCGTCGGCCGCGTTATTCGCGTGCGTGGCCGCCGATCTGGCCGCGTCGCGGGCTTCGCGTGCGGCGGTAGCGGCCTTGCGGGCCAGCGCCTCGGCGGCAGCCGCGGCACGGTTGGCCTCCGCAGCGTGGCGCTTGGTGGCCGCAGCCGCGGCGCGCGCCTCGGCGGCAGCCGCGCTGGACTGATCTGCGTAACTGCTCGCCTCGATCGCGGCATCGGCCGCAAGGTTGGCATTGGCGCCCGCGCTGACGGCCGAGTTTGCGGCGTCACCGGCCGCGTCGGCGGCAATCGCGGCATCCTCGGCGGCATCGGCGGCCAAGGCGGCCCCCTTGCCGGCGTTACGGGCGTTCTCCGCGGCCGTACGGGCGGCGGCCGCGTTGCCCGCGTCCACCGCGGCGTCAGCGGCCGCGTTCCGTGCTCGCGACGCCGCCTGCGACGCGCCTGCCGCCGCAGCCGCAGCCTGAGACGCGGCGTTCGCCGCGACACGAGCAGAATTGTTCGCAGCACGCGAAGCGTCGATCGCCGTCTGCGCAGCGCTGGCGGCCTGAGACGCGGCCTTGGCCGCGCGGCTGGCGGCACGGGCCGCCTTTTCCGTGTCGTCCTTCGCAGCCTCCGCCTCGGACGCCGCCCTCAGCGCGGCTTCCTTCGCCAGCTTCGCGGCCTCCACAGCCTTGGCCGACTCCGCCTTGGCAGCCACAGTCTCGGCAGCGGCCTGCCGTCCCGCCTCCTGCGCCAGCGCGGCAAGCTGAGCGACCGTGGCATGCTCTTGGTCCTTGGCCCGAGCGACGAACTGCCCGACCTCCAAGAACTCCCGGATGTCCTCGGCCCCACCGGCCAACGCCAGCCGACCCGCAGCCTGGACGTTGGTGCCGCCCACACTGATGACCTGGACGAGCTGCACCCGCTCGTCCTGCTCACGCTGAACGTACTGCCCCTCCTTCAGGAACGCGGCAACATCCTCCGACGAACCCGCCAGTGCAGCCCGCCCCGCGTCCTGCACAATCGGCCCGCCCGCATCAATGACCTGCGCCACCCGAACCCGCTGATCCTGCTGCATCGGAGCTTCCCAGCCCCAACTGAGGAAGATCTCGAGGTCCTCTTGCGACCCTGCGAGGGCCGTCCGGGCGGCAGTCAACAGCTCGGGGCCGCCTACTGATGCGATCTGGGCGGCGCTGACACGCTCGTCCTGAAAGGACAGGTCGTCCACGGCCGTCAGGAACGCCTCAAGCTCAGCGTCACTTCCGGTCAACGCTGCTTCCGCCGCCGCCCTGACCCCAGGACCGCCTTCCTTCCAGTAGTCGACCGCACGGCCGCGGTCGGTTGGCGTCACCTCCGCCAGGGCCGCGACCTGTGCCGTGTCGGACGCGAGGCCGGCCGCTGTCACAGGCGGGGAGCCCAGGAAGCCGGAGGTGAGGGCCAAGGGCAGCAGGCACAGGACAAGGGCACGTATCGCGCGGCGCATGCCCCTCCTGTGGTCAGATCTGGTGAATCTTCGTTTCACGGATATTCCGTCTCTGATCTCGGCAACTCTCGTTACCGATCGCCGAATATCGGCCCGGCGATCGTAAAGGAAAGCAACACGCATCAGAGTGAGGAGAATCGGCAACTTTCGGCCTGTTTATTGGCTTGAAACGTTTACAAACCTTCACCGCGGACGCCGCCACAACACGGCAGGAAACCCTGCATGGGCAGGCGCACAAGAAGGAGAAAATGCAACATTGGGTTCGATTATGGATGCACAACCAGACAGGCAAACGCGAAGATCGCGCCCCAGAACCGCCATTTTGCACCAAACTCGACTGCTTGACGGTCCATCATCAGGCAGCTAGGTTGCGCTTGTATCTTTACTCTTTCTATACACGTCTGGGCGGGGGCCTCCGGATTCGCAGGCCGTCACGCCTGAAAGGGAGACCGGTGGCTTTCCGCACGCGTGCATTGTTTATTTCAGGAGCGATAGGTGCCCTGGCGGCACTGATCGGGGTTCCGCTCGCTTTCGCCTCCGAGACCGCCACGTCCGCAGCGAGTGAAGAGGCCCCACCGTATGCGGTCGAGGACTTCTCCTACCCCGGTGCCGCCGACATCCTGGCAACCAAGGGCATCGAGCTGAAGAAGGGCGACGGCCACATCCTTCTCGCCGACTGCGACCCGGCAGCCGAGCAGATCAGGGTCCTGACCGTCGAGGACGAAACTGTCGGCCGCGCCGGTACCTACTGCTTCCAGGCCACCGGCGAGACGGGGTACATCACCCTCTCGCTCCCCCGGGTCTTCGCACTGGAAGCCGCGGACCACCCCTTCAGCGCCGACCTCACCGCCAATGGTGAGACGACGACGGTCGACGTCGCCCAGGACGGCTTCAAGTCCGTCGGTGAAGGCACCGCCGGCGGCGCCCGCTCCGTACTGGTCGAGATCCGCGTCACCGGCTGACCCGGCGTCACCCCTCCCTGTCCTCCGACATCTCCCGGTACGCAACCACCTGAAGGCCCTTCACATTCCTGTCAGACCTACTCGCAAAGTGCGGGGCAGTTGCAGTACTAGGCATTGTTTCTCGGATCATGTTCGGAGCCAGATCGGGAGGGCCGCGAGGGTGACGGTGCCGAGGTAGATGTAGGCGTGTTTCTCGTAGCGGGTGGCGACGGCGCTGAAGCCTTTGAGGCGGTTGATGGCTCGTTCGACGGTGTTGCGTTTCTTGTAGCTTTCGCTGTCGAATCCGGTGGGCCGGCCGCCTCGGGAGCCTTGGTTCCTGCGGTGTCTCTGCTGGTCGAGGCGTTCGGGGATGGTGTGTCGGATTCCGCGTCGTCGCAGGTAGCGGCGGTTCTTCCGCGACGTGTAAGCCTTGTCCGTCAAGACACGGTCGGGCCGGGTCCGAGGTCGTCCGACTCCGCTCCGGGGCACGGAAATCAGCTCCAGCACACGCTCGAGTTGAGGGCCGTCCCCGTAGTGTCCGGGTGTCAGGGCGAGGGCGAGAGGCCGGCACCGTCCTTCGGCTGCGAGGTGGATCTTGGTGGTGAAGCCGCCTCGGGACCGCTCCAGGCATTCGCCGATCTGACCACCTCCTCCAGCCGGACGATCAGTTTCCGCAGCGCCGGATCGACCTGGTTCGTCCCCCGTGCGGCCCCCTTGTGAAGAACCGCGGACGGGGGATCTTTCCTCGCGCCGGCGGCGTGCTGGTGAGCCCGCACGGCTGTCGAGTCCACCGACACGTCCCAGTCGATCCGGCCCGCGGCATCCTCGGCGGCCTGGACCTTCGAGAGCAACATCTCCCACGTCCCATCCGCCGACCAGCGACGATGGCGCTTGTAGACCGTCTCCCACGGCCCGAACCGCTCCGGCAGATCCCGCCCCTGCACACCCGTCCGCACCCGGTACAGCACCCCGTTGATCACCCTTCGGTGATCACTCCACCGCCCCCCACGCGCACCACCTCGCGGCAGAAACGACTCCAGCCGTTCCCACTCCGCATTCGTCAGATCCCCACAGCCCATACGACCAGCCCGGACCCAACACCCAACCCACGTCAGGCGATCCGAGAAACAGTGCCTACGTCTGCCAGTTGGATCCGAACGAGCACCAGGAGCGCCCCTGGTTCTCCGAGTATCCGAAGAGCTTGTGGGTGAGGGAGGAGGTCCTCGTGGGGGTGATCTCACGGTTCTTCGCCACGCGTGTCTTCGGCCCTCACCGCCGAGACTGTCTGGAGGCATTACCGAAGGCCGACCAGCCCGCCCCGGACGAGGCCGGTGCCCGCCGGGCGAAGGAGCGAGAGGCGCTGGAGCAGGCTATCCGTGCCATCGAGGCGCGGCAGACTCGGCTGATCCGGGCGCTGGCTGAAGGGGTGGAGATCGGCGGGGAGGGGGTGGCGGGCGGTGACCCTGAACATGAGCGAGTGTTCCGCGACGCGGTCCGGAAGGAACACGGCACGCTGAGCGCGCAGCGGAAGGCGCTCGCCGATCAGTTGGCCCGGCTGACCGAACCCACCGCGGCTTCGGTGGCCGTCGCCGACAACGCGGCTCTGTTGGACGCCCTGCCGCTGTTGGGCATGGACCTGTCCCGCGTCCCGGAAGAAATGCGGCGGCGGCTCTACAGGGCGTTCGGGCTGGAAGTCCGCTACAGCCGCCCCAGGGAAGAAGTGATCCTACGGGTGACGATCCCGGGGCGCATGATTGACGCATGGGTGGCCGCCACTCGGGAGATGGGGGCGTGGAACAAAAAAGTCGGGCACCCGCACCGAAGTGCTGATGCCCGACTGTGGCACTCGCGGGGAACGAACCAGTCAAAACCGGCAGAACCGTTCCCATCTTTTGAGTGCCCCCGGCAGGATTCGAACCTGCGCACACGGCTCCGGAGGCCGATGCTCTATCCCCTGAGCTACGGGGGCGTATCGCTGTCTTGCTCGGCGACGGGTGAAACACTACCAGCTTCCGCGGGGTCTCCGTGAACAGGTATTTCCGGCGGTCGGAGGCTGTCGGGGACTGTCGGAGGCCGCGGCGCCGGGCCGGGGAGGACGGGCGGGGCGGTTCTGCGTACATCCGGCCATGCTCCGTGCCACTCGTCCGGGGTCGGAAATGGGCAAAACCCGGACGCAGCCCCTACCTGCCGCCTACCCTCGGAGTGTGTCAGGGGCATGTGGTCGCGTGCTTGTTGTCGACGACAACGAGGTCATCCGGCAGTTGATCAGGGTCAATCTCGAGGTTGAGGGCTTCGAGGTCGTGACCGCGGCAGATGGTGTCGAGTGTCTGGATCTGGTGCACCGGATTCGTCCCGATGTGATCACACTTGATGTCGTCATGCCCCACCTGGACGGTCTGCAGACCGCCACCAGACTGCGCGCGGATCCGCGGACCCGACACCTGCCCGTGGCGGTCATCAGCGGCTGCACCCCCTACGAGGTGGACAGCGGGGTCGCCGCAGGGGTCGATGCTTTCCTGGCGAAGCCCTTCGAGCCGAGCGAGCTGGTGCGGCTCGTGCGGCAGCTGATGGAGCGGGGCGAGCAGCCACCCCACGACAGCATGCGCGACGCCGGACGGGCGGAGAGCGCAGCCGGATGACCGCATGGCGAAACGGGTTGGCGGGGTGCCCCCCTTCCTCGCCTACGCTTGCCCTGTGACCCCCGCCGATCTCTCCACGACCGTGCTGCACGCCGTGCGCCGCGCGGTCGACGAGGATGCCTTGCGCGCGCCCGTGCCCGCGCGTGTGCGGGTGGAACGGACACGTCCCGGCGGGCGCGGGGACTACGCCTGTGCCGTCGCCCTCCAGCTGGCCGGGCCCGCCGCGCTGCCGGCCAGGGAAGTGGCCGAGATCCTCCGGGACCGGATGCGGGAGGTGCCGGGGATCGGTGGCGTCGAGGTCACCGGGCCCGGGTTCCTGAACTTCACCCTCGACGCCTCCGACCCCCTCGAAGCGCTGGTCCGGGCCGTCGGCGAGCGCGGTACGGAGTACGGGTACGGCGACGCCCTCGCCGGCACCACCGTCTCCTTCGTACCCGTCGACGAACCGCGCGCCCGGGTCGTCACCGAGACCGTCGAGCGGCTGCTCCGGGCTCAGGGCGCGGACGTGGGGGAGAGGACCGGTGGCGGCGAGGCGCTGCATGTGTGGCCGCTGCCCGCGGCGGACCGTGACCTCTTCGTGCGGCTCGGCAGCGACGCCGCGCGCTGGGCGCTGCTGCGGGCCGCCCCGCACGACCTGCCCCGGTGCACCGGGAGCGACGCGCTCCTCGCGCAGCAGGAGAGCAACCCGCTGTTCCGGGTGCGCTACGCGTACTCCCGGACTCGTGCGCTGAGCCGGAACGCCGAGGAGCTCGGGTTTCGCGGCGCGTACCAGGAGCGCGTGGACGCGCCCGAGCTCGCACAGCTCCTCGCCGATCACCCCGCCGTCCTCGCCGCCGCCGCCCGTCACCGCGAGCCCGACCGGCTCGCCCGGCAGCTGGAAGCGGTCGCGCAGGCCTTCTTCGACTTCCATGACCGTGCCCGGCCGCTCCCCGTCGGTGACGAGAAACCCTCGGCCGCCCACCGCTCCCGGCTCGCCCTTGCCGAAGCCGCCGGGACGGTGCTGGCCGGCGGCCTGTCCCTGCTCGGCATCAGCGCACCCGACGTCCTCTGAGACACCCGAGAGAGCAGAGCAACACGATGAGCCGATCCGCACACCCCGCCGGGCCCCGTCACGCCGATGTCATGACGGAGGGGCACTACACGGCCCCGCCCACCGACCTCAACGTCCTGGACGAGAAGGTCTGGTCCCGTACCGTCGCCCGCGACGAGGACGGTGTGGTCACCGTCGGCGGGATCGAAGTGACGCGACTGGCCGAGGAGTTCGGCACCCCCGCCTACTTCCTCGACGAGAGCGACTTCCGGGCCCGCTGCCGGGCCTGGGCCGATTCCTTCGGGCAGGACGCCGACGTCTACTACGCCGGCAAGGCGTTCCTGTCGCGGGCCGTCGTGCGCTGGCTCCAGGAGGAAGGGCTCAACCTCGACGTCTGCTCCGGCGGAGAGCTGACCTGCGCACTGGACGCCGGGATGCCCGCCGAGCGCATCGCCTTCCACGGCAACAACAAGACCGCCGCGGAGATCGAGCGTGCGGTCACCGCGGGCGTCGGACGCATCGTGCTCGACTCCTTCCAGGAGATCGTCCGCGTCGCGCACATCGCGCAGCGGCTCGGCAAGCGGCAGCGCGTACAGATCCGGGTGACCGTCGGCGTCGAGGCGCACACCCACGAGTTCATCGCCACCGCGCACGAGGACCAGAAGTTCGGGATCGCGCTGGCCGGCGGCCAGGCCGCGGAGGCGGTGCGCCGGGCCCTCACTCTCGACGGGCTCGAACTCACCGGCATCCACTCGCACATCGGCTCGCAGATCTTCGACATGGCCGGCTTCGAGGTCTCCGCCCGGCGCGTGGTGCAGCTGCTCGCGGAGGTGCGCGACGAGCACGGCGTCGAGCTGCCCGAGATCGACCTCGGCGGCGGCCTGGGCATCGCCTACACCTCCGAGGACGACCCGCGCGAGCCGCACGAGATCGCCAAGGCGCTCGGCGACATCGTCAGCCGCGAATGCGAGGCGGCCGGGCTGACCACCCCGCGGATCTCCGTCGAGCCGGGGCGCGCCATCGTCGGCCCGACCGCGTTCACGCTGTACGAGGTCGGCACGATCAAGCCCCTGGAGGGGCTGCGTACGTACGTCAGTGTCGACGGCGGCATGTCGGACAACATCCGCACCGCGCTGTACGACGCCGAGTACAGCGTCGCGCTCGTCTCGCGGACCTCCGACGCCGAACCGATGCTGGTCCGCGTCGTCGGCAAGCACTGCGAGAGCGGCGACATCGTGGTCAAGGACGCGTTCCTGCCGTCCGACCTGGCGCCCGGCGACCTGATCGCCGTGCCTGCCACCGGCGCGTACTGCCGCTCCATGGCGAGCAACTACAACCATGCTCTGCGCCCGCCCGTCGTCGCCGTGCGCGACGGCCAGGCGCGTGTGATCGTCAGGCGTGAGACGGAGGAAGATCTCCTGCGTCTGGACGTCGGCTGATGAAATTGATGTCTCAGGATCCGGACGAGTGGCAGAAACTCCCGTCCAGTGAGTGAGACTGGTTCACACATCAGGTGTAGAGGAAACGAGGTCGGATGATGCGTACGCGTCCGCTGAAGGTGGCGCTGCTGGGCTGTGGTGTGGTCGGCTCAGAGGTGGCGCGCATCATGACGACGCACGCCGACGACCTCGCCGCGCGCATCGGCGCGCCGGTCGAGCTCGCCGGCGTCGCCGTGCGCCGGCCCTCCAAGGTGCGGGAGGGCATCGACCCCGCCCTGATCACCACCGATGCGACGGCCCTGGTCAAACGGGGCGACATCGACGTCGTCATCGAGGTCATCGGCGGCATCGAGCCCGCCCGTACGCTGATCACCACCGCCTTCGAGCACGGCGCGAGCGTGGTCTCCGCCAACAAGGCGCTGCTCGCCGAGGACGGCGCGGCGCTGCACGCCGCCGCCGAGGAGCAGGGCCGGGACCTCTACTACGAGGCCGCCGTGGCCGGCGCCATCCCGCTGGTGCGTCCGCTGCGCGAGTCCCTGGCCGGTGACAAGGTCAACCGGGTCCTCGGCATCGTGAACGGCACCACCAACTTCATCCTCGACCGGATGGACACGAGCGGGGCCGGCTACTCCGAGGCGCTCGACGAGGCCACCGCCCTCGGTTACGCCGAGGCCGACCCGACCGCCGACGTGGAAGGGTTCGACGCCGCGGCCAAGGCCGCGATCCTCGCCGGTATCGCCTTCCACACCCGGGTCAGGATCGGTGACGTGCACCGCGAGGGCATCACCGAGGTCACCGCCGCCGACATCGCCTCCGCCCGGCGCATGGGCTGCACCGTCAAGCTCCTCGCCATCTGCGAGCGCGCCGCCGACGGGCAGTCCGTCACCGCCCGCGTGCACCCCGCGATGATCCCGCTGAGCCACCCGCTGGCCTCCGTCCGCGAGGCGTACAACGCGGTCTTCGTCGAGGCCGAGGCGGCCGGGCAGCTCATGTTCTACGGCCCCGGTGCCGGTGGCTCGCCGACCGCCTCCGCGGTCCTCGGCGACCTGGTCGCGGTCTGCCGCAACAAGCTCAACGAGGCCACCGGCCCCGGGGAGTCCGCGTACACGCGTCTGCCGGTCAGCCCCATGGGCGAGGTCGTCACGCGGTACCACATCAGTCTCGACGTGGCCGACAAGCCTGGCGTACTCGCCCAGGTCGCGACGGTCTTCGCCGAACAGGGCGTGTCCATCGACACCGTCCGCCAGCAGGGAAGAAATCCGAGCACCGGCGACGACGCCGCCATCGAGCAGGGCGGCGGCGGACGACGGGCGGGCGGCGAGGCCTCTCTCGTCGTCGTCACCCACCGCGCGCTCGACGCCGCTCTCTCGGCGACCGTCGAAGCGCTGCGCGAGCTCGACACCGTACGCGGTGTCGCCAGCATCATGCGTGTTGAAGGGGAGTAAGGACCCATGACCAGCAAGGGCACCCACCAGTGGCGCGGCATCATCGAGGAGTACCGGGACCGCCTTCCGGTCACGAGCACGACGGAGATCGTCACGCTTCGTGAGGGCGGTACGCCGCTCGTCCCCGCTCAGGTCCTCTCCGAGCGCACGGGCTGCGAGGTGCACCTCAAGGTCGAGGGCGCCAATCCCACCGGGTCCTTCAAGGACCGCGGTATGACGATGGCCATCACCCGGGCCAAGGAGGAGGGCGCACGGGCCGTCATCTGTGCCTCCACCGGCAACACCTCGGCCTCCGCCGCCGCGTACGCGGTCCGGGCCGGCATGGTCTGCGCCGTCCTCGTGCCGCAGGGCAAGATCGCGCTCGGCAAGATGGGTCAGGCGCTCGTGCACGGCGCCAGGATCCTCCAGGTCGACGGCAACTTCGACGACTGCCTGACGCTGGCCCGCTCGCTCTCGGACAACTACCCGGTGGCGCTGGTCAATTCGGTCAATCCGGTCCGTATCGAGGGCCAGAAGACCGCCGCGTTCGAGATCGTCGACGCGCTCGGCGACGCCCCCGACATCCATGTCCTCCCGGTCGGCAACGCGGGCAACATCACCGCGTACTGGAAGGGGTACAAGGAGTACGCGGGCGACGGCATGTCCACGCACACCCCGCGCATGTGGGGCTTCCAGGCCGCCGGTTCCGCGCCCATCGTCCGCGGCGAGGTCGTCAAGGACCCGACGACCATCGCCACCGCGATCCGGATCGGCAACCCGGCCTCCTGGCAGTACGCCCTGGCCGCGAGGGATGAATCGGGCGGTTTCATCGATGAGGTGACAGACCGTCAGATTCTGGCCGCGTACCGGCTGTTGGCCTCCCAGGAGGGCGTCTTCGTCGAGCCCGCGTCGGCCGCTTCCGTCGCCGGTCTGCTGAAGGCCGCCGACGAGGGCAAGGTCGACCCGGGCCAGAAGATCGTCTGCACGGTCACCGGCAACGGGCTCAAGGACCCCGACTGGGCCGTGGCGGGCGCCCCGCAGCCGGTCACGGTCCCGGTCGACGCGACCACCGCCGCCGAGAAGCTGGGCCTCGTCTAGGGTTCGGCGACCAGCCCCTCGGGTCGGTCGACGACACCCCACCGCTCCCGTCGGCAGCCGGTTCCACCCGCCGGCGGGAGCCCGGCGCACCGCCGGCAGAAACTCTGGCAAGGGGCCGCCGGGGGTCGGTAGGAACCCAGCTCAACCACCCCTTATCGGGGCGGAGAGCGCAGAGGAGGCGGGCGACACGCATCGTGCGCCTCCTGTGCGCCCTATGTCGCTACAGAACCTTCCTTCGATAAGCTGTGCCCAACCCGCCCCGCCGCATCTGCCGCGGTGCAAGGGCCGTTGTGGCCGTCGGTCCCCCCGGAATCCCACTCCCCGTCGCCACGACCTCCTGCCCGGAGAATCCGTTCAACCCCCCCGCTGTCTCACAAGGAGAGTCGTCCAACCGATGGCCGGTCCCGCCTTCCGAGCCGCCGCCGTCCGGGTGCGCGTTCCCGCGTCCAGCGCCAACCTGGGCCCGGGCTTCGATGCCTTCGGCCTGTCGCTGGGGCTGTACGACGACGTCGTCGTCCGCGTGGCCGACTCCGGACTGCACATCGACATCGCGGGTGAGGGCGCGGACACGCTGCCCCGCGACGAACGCCACCTCCTCGTGCGCTCCCTGCGCACCGCCTTCGAGGTGCTCGGCGGACAGCCCCGTGGCCTGGAGATCGTCTGCGCCAACCGCATTCCGCACGGGCGCGGCCTCGGATCCTCCTCCGCCGCCATCTGTGCGGGCATCGTCGCGGCCCGCGCCGTCACGACCGGCGGGGACGCCCGCCTCGACGACACCGCACTGCTGGAACTCGCCACCGAGATCGAGGGACACCCCGACAATGTCGCGGCGTGCCTGCTCGGCGGCTTCACCCTGGCCTGGATGGACGGCGGATCGGGCCGCGCGATCAGAATGGATCCCGCAGATTCCATCGTTCCGGTGGTTTTCGTCCCCGGCAAGCCGGTCCTGACCGAGACCGCCCGTGGCCTGCTGCCGCGCACGGTCCCGCACGTCGACGCCGCCTTCAACGCCGGCCGCGCCGCCCTCCTCGTCGAGGCCCTGACCAGGCGCCCCGAGCTGCTGCTCACCGCCACCGAGGACCGGCTGCACCAGGAGTACCGCGCCCCGGCGATGCCCCAGAGCGTGGAACTCGTGAACCGACTGCGCGCAGACGGCGTTCCCGCGGTCATCTCCGGTGCCGGGCCGACGGTGCTGGCACTGGCCGAGGAGGGTGCGGCCGACAAGGTCGCGCAGCTGGCGGGCGAGGGATGGGCGGCCAACCGGCTCGCCTTCGACGCCCCCGGCGCGAGTGTGCTGCCGCTGGCCTCGTAGCGGAGAAGTGATTGCCGGTGAGTGAGAGGGGGAATGTTTGTTGGAGCCGGTAGTGTTAACCTCAAGTCAGCAACAGACGTCTCAGTGGCGTGTTGCTTCGTGTCCCTTTCCGGGACCACCATTTCTTCCGGGAGCCTCCTCAACTGCCTGAGCAGCCTGCCTGAGCAGTTTCGTGCACGCTCCGGAACCGGCACGACACCCCTCGCTCATCCAAGAGTGGGCCGAGCAGAGGGATGCGCGCGCCGGACCCCCGCACACCTTTATCTCTCCGCCGTACCCGGCGGACCACCGCCCCGGCACGGTCCGCAACAAAGAAGACCGCAGTCGGACAGCACAACCGGTCGCCGAGCCAGAAGGCCGACGTCCGCTCCAGGGAAGGACCCTTCGTGAGCGACACCACCGATCTGATGGGCGTGACTGCCGACAAGACCGTCGACAGCTCCGCGCCCGCCGAAGGTGCTGCCACTGGCACCACCGCACGGCGCCGCCGCTCCGGCACCGGCCTTGACGGCATGGTCCTGGCCGAGCTGCAGCAGGTCGCGTCCGGCCTCGGCATCAAGGGCACTGCGCGGATGCGCAAGGGCCAGCTGATCGAGGTCATCAAGGAGGCGCAGGCCGGTCACTCCGCCGCGCCCAAGGCCGCCGCGCCCGCCGCGGATGCCGAGGCCAAGCCGAAGCGCCGCGCCACCTCCAAGGCGCGTACCGGGGACGACTCCGCCGCCGCGCCCGCCGAGAAGGCCGTGGCCCAGCAGCAGATCGACATCCCCGGCCAGCCGGCCAGCGACGACCAGCCCACGGGTGAGCGCCGTCGCCGCCGTGCGACCGCTCAGGCGGGCAGCCCGGAGACCAAGGCGGAGAGCAAGCCGGCCGCCGAGGTCAAGGGCCGGACGCAGGCCGAGCCGAAGAGCGAGGAGCGCGCCGAGGCCAAGGCCGAAGCCGCCGCCGACACGGCCGAGGGTCGTCGCGGCGACCGCCAGGACCGCGGTCAGCGCGGCGACCGGCAGGACCGCGGGGAGCGCGGGGAGCGCCGCGACCGTCAGCGCGACCGCCGTGGCAAGGGCGACGAGCAGGGCGGCCAGGGCCAGCAGGGCGGCCAGAGCCAGCAGGGCGGTCAGCGCCAGCAGCGTCAGAGCCAGCAGGACGACGGTTACGACGACGAGGCGGGCGGCCGTCGCGGTCGCCGGGGCCGCTACCGCGACCGCCGTGGCCGCCGTGGCCGCGACGACTTCGCCAGCGAGGTCGCGGTCTCCGAGGACGACGTCCTGATCCCCGTCGCGGGCATCCTGGACATCCTCGACAACTACGCGTTCATCCGGACCTCCGGCTACCTGCCCGGCCCGAACGACGTGTACGTCTCGCTCGCCCAGGTCCGCAAGAACGGCCTGCGCAAGGGTGACCACGTCACGGGTGCGGTGCGCCAGCCCAAGGACGGCGAGCGCCGCGAGAAGTTCAACGCGCTGGTCCGCCTCGACTCGGTCAACGGCATGGCGCCCGAAACCGGCCGCGGCCGTCCGGAGTTCCAGAAGCTGACCCCGCTCTACCCGCAGGACCGGCTCCGCCTGGAGACCGACTCCAACGTTCTGACGACGCGGATCATCGACCTGGTCGCGCCGATCGGCAAGGGGCAGCGAGGCCTGATCGTGGCCCCGCCGAAGACCGGCAAGACCATGATCCTGCAGGCGATCGCCAACGCGATCACGGTCAACAGCCCCGAGTGCCACCTGATGGTCGTCCTGGTCGACGAGCGTCCGGAAGAGGTCACCGACATGCAGCGGTCGGTGAAGGGCGAGGTCATCTCCTCGACCTTCGACCGCCCCGCGGAGGACCACACCACCGTCGCCGAGCTGGCCATCGAGCGCGCCAAGCGTCTCGTGGAGCTGGGACACGACGTGGTCGTCCTGCTGGACTCCATCACCCGCCTCGGCCGTGCGTACAACCTCGCGGCCCCCGCCTCCGGCCGCATCCTGTCCGGTGGTGTCGACTCGACCGCGCTCTACCCGCCGAAGCGCTTCTTCGGTGCCGCGCGCAACATCGAGGACGGCGGTTCGCTGACCATCCTGGCCACCGCGCTCGTCGAGACCGGCTCGCGCATGGACGAGGTGATCTTCGAGGAGTTCAAGGGCACCGGCAACATGGAGCTCAAGCTCGACCGGAAGCTCTCGGACAAGCGCATCTTCCCGGCGGTGGACGTCGACGCGTCCAGCACCCGCAAGGAGGAAATCCTGCTCGGTGGCGAGGAGTTGGCCATCGTCTGGAAGCTGCGCCGGGTGCTGCACGCGCTCGACCAGCAGCAGGCGATCGAGCTCCTGCTGGACCGGATGAAGAAGACCCAGTCCAACGCGGAGTTCCTGCTCCAGATCCAGAAGACGACGCCGGCGCCGGGCAACGACTGACGCCCTGCCCGGACCGATCACAGGGCCGCCCCCGTCACCCCACGGTGACGGGGGCGGCCCTGTGTCGTGGGGCCCGCACGGCCCGCGGATCCGACGTAATCGATCCGGTGCTTTCGCGTTCTTTCGGGCGATCCGAGACCTTCCTCACACGGCAGCCGTGACGAGGCAGACCACAAGCGATCTCCGGTGTGAAGGAAACCGCAGGTGAGTGCGGGGTCACCGACGGTGCATCAGGCCGGCGTGCCCGCTGCGTCCTCACATGGAAGTGACAGGTCGTTGTGCAACCCTTTGAGGTGTTGCCACGTCCAAAAAAGTGGCGGCATGTCACCGAAACAACACCATTCGTGCCCGAACGCCGCTGCGGGGGTCAGCCGGGAGACGCCGACGACCGAAGGAGCAGCATGACCGAGCACAGTGGGAAGGGCGGCCGAATACGCCCCTCCGGCAGACGCCGGAAAAAGCCTTCCCGGCGCCACCGGGCGATGGTGGCGGCAGCCTGGACCCTGGTCGGCGTCGTGGTCGTCGGCGGTGGCGGGCTCGGATACGCGTACTTCAGGATCAACGGCAACCTCACGGCCGTCGACATCGACGCGGCGCTCGGCAAGAACCGGCCCGAGAACGTCGACAACGGCTCCCAGGACATCCTGGTGCTCGGCTCGGACTCCCGCTCCGGCGCGAACGCCGATTACGGCACCGACGAGGGCACGGCGCGGTCCGACACCGCGATGGTCGTGCACATCGACAAGGGCCACAAGACGGCCTCCGTCGTCTCCATACCGCGCGACACCCTCATCACCCGCCCCGACTGCACCAGCGACACCACGGGGAAGGTGGTCGCGGGCCAGGAGCGCGCGATGTTCAACACGGCGTACGAGGTCGGCGGACCGGCCTGCGCGGTCAAGACCATCGAGTCCATGTCGGGTATCCGCATGGACCACTACCTCGAAGTCGACTTCACCGGCTTCAAGAAGCTCATCGACGAGCTGGGCGGTGTGAAGATCACCACCACCGAGGCGATCAACGACTCCAAGAGCCATCTGAACCTCGAACCCGGCACCCACACCCTCGACGGCGAACAGGCGCTGGGCCTCGTACGCACCCGCAAGAGCGTCGGCGACGGCAGTGACCTCGGCCGCATCCAGCTCCAGCAGGCGTTCATCAAGGCGCTGATGGAACAGGTCAGGAGCGTCGGGGTGTTCTCCAACCCGAAGACGCTCTTCGACCTCGCGGACGCGGCGACGAAGGCCGTCACCACCGACTCCGACCTGGGTTCGGTCAAGCAGCTCGCCTCCTTCGCCAACGGCCTCAAGGGGCTCAGTGCGAAGAACGTCGACATGATCACCCTGCCCGTGCAGTACGACCCGGTCGACCCGAACCGAGTCGTACCGCTGGAGGAGGCCGCGCAGCAGGTGTGGACGGCGCTCAAGAACGACCAGGCCATCCCCGCTTCCGCCACCGAGAAGTCGGCGGGTGACAAGGGCGTCGCCGGCACCGTCGTCGAGTGACCGGCCAGGGGCGGGAATAGCCGGGGTCCGCCCCCGGTTTTGGGAGATACGGTCCGGTCCTGGCAGACTGGTACGTCGGCCCCGGTTCACGGACGCGCAATCCGCGCGTGCGACCCGGTGCCCTCCCGAACCTAGGAGAGACCCTTGAAGCGCGACATTCACCCCGAGTACGTCGAGACGCAGGTCAGCTGCACCTGTGGCGCGTCGTTCACGACCCGGAGCACCATCGACGGCGGCACCATCCGCGCCGACGTCTGCTCCGAGTGCCACCCGTTCTACACGGGCAAGCAGAAGATCCTCGACACCGGTGGCCGTGTGGCCCGCTTCGAGGCCCGCTTCGGCAAGGCTGCCGGCTCCGCCAAGAAGTAGCGAGCCACTGCGCCGGTTCTCGACGCCCTCGTTCCGGGGGCGCCGAGGCCGGCGTTTTTTCCGGCCCGGGGCGCGGGCGGCCCGCCCCCCGTCCGGACAGCGTCACGCCGTCCAGCAGGCACGTCTGAAAAAGAAGGAACCAGGAGCCCGAAGATGTTCGAGGCGGTCGAGGAACTGATCGGTGAACAGGCCGATCTTGAGAAGAAGCTCGCGGACCCCGCGGTCCACGCCGACCAGGCCAACGCGCGCAGGCTCAACAAGCGCTACGCAGAGCTGACCCCGATCGTCGCGACGTACCGCTCCTGGAAGCAGGCCGGGGACGACATCGAGACGGCACGGGAGCTCGCCGCCGACGACCCCGACTTCGCCGCCGAGGTCAAGGACCTGGAGCAGCAGCGCGAAGCGCTCACCGAGAAGCTCCGTCTCCTGCTGGTCCCGCGGGACCCCAGCGACGACAAGGACGTGCTCCTGGAGATCAAGGCGGGCGCGGGCGGCGACGAGTCCGCCCTGTTCGCCGGCGACCTGCTGCGCATGTATCTGCGCTACGCCGAGCGCGTCGGCTGGAAGACCGAGATCATCGACTCCACCGAGTCCGAGCTCGGCGGCTACAAGGACGTCCAGGTCGCCGTGAAGACCAAGGGCGGCAACGGCGCCATCGAGCCCGGCCAGGGCGTGTGGGCCCGGCTGAAGTACGAGGGCGGGGTGCACCGCGTGCAGCGCGTGCCGTCCACCGAGTCCCAGGGCCGCATCCACACCTCCGCCGCCGGTGTGCTCGTCACGCCCGAGGCCGAGGAGGTCGACGTCGAGATCCACGCCAACGATCTCCGGATCGACGTCTACCGTTCCTCCGGCCCTGGTGGCCAGTCCGTGAACACCACGGACTCGGCGGTCCGCATCACCCATCTGCCGACCGGTGTCGTCGCCTCCTGCCAGAACGAGAAGAGCCAGCTCCAGAACAAGGAGCAGGCCATGCGTATCCTGCGTTCACGCCTGCTCGCGGCCGCCCAGGAGGCCGCCGAGCAGGAGGCTTCGGACGTACGGCGCAGCCAGGTGCGTACGGTCGACCGTTCCGAGAAGATCCGTACGTACAACTTCCCGGAAAACCGGATCTCGGACCACCGCGTCGGCTTCAAGGCGTACAACTTGGACCAGGTGCTCGACGGCGATCTGGATTCCGTGATCCAGGCCTGTGTCGACGCCGACTCCGCAGCCAAGCTCGCCGCCGCATGAGCCCGAACCCGCCCCACCCGTAAACCCGTACGGAGAACCGCGATGAACCTGCTGCTCGCCGAGGTGGCCCAGGCCACCCAGCGGCTGGCCGATGCCGGTGTGCCGTCACCGCGATTCGACGCCGAGGAACTCGCCGCGTTCGTGCACGGCGTCAAGCGGGGCGAGCTGCACCGGGTACCGGACGCCGACTTCGACGCCCGCTACTGGGAGGCGATCGCCCGCCGGGAGGCCCGCGAACCGCTCCAGCACATCACCGGACGCGCCTTCTTCCGGTACCTGGAACTCCAGGTCGGACCCGGTGTCTTCGTCCCACGCCCGGAGACCGAATCGGTCGTCGGCTGGGCGATAGACGCCGTCCGCGCGATGGACGTCGTCGAGCCGACCGTCGTCGACCTGTGCAGCGGCTCCGGCGCCATCGCCCTGGCCATGGCCCAGGAGGTGCCGCGCTCACGCGTGCACGCCGTCGAGCTCTCCGACGACGCCGTGAAGTGGACCAGGAAGAACGCCGAAGGATCCAGGGTCACCGTCCACCACGACGACGCGCTCACGGCCCTTCCCGAACTCGACGGCCAGGTCGACCTGGTCATCTCCAACCCGCCGTACATCCCGCTCACCGAGTGGGAGTACGTGGCACCCGAGGCCCGCGACCACGACCCGGAGATGGCCCTCTTCTCCGGCGAGGACGGCCTCGACACCATCCGAGGCATCGAACGCACCGCGCACCGCCTGCTGCGCCCCGGCGGCCTGGTCGTCATCGAGCACGCCGACACCCAGGGCGGCCAGGTGCCGTGGATCTTCACCGAGGAACGCGGCTGGGCGGACGCCGCCGATCACCCGGACCTGAACAACCGGCCGCGCTTCGCCACGGCCCGCAAGGCCCTGCCGTGACCGGCCACCATCCGCACGCCCCGTATCCGTCATATCCGTACACGCTTGAGGAGGCCGGCTGATGGCACGGCGATACGACTGCAACGACGCGACCGACCGTACGACGGGTCTGCGTGAGGCCGCTTCGGCCGTACGCCGCGGCGAACTGGTCGTGCTGCCCACCGACACCGTGTACGGGATCGGCGCGGACGCCTTCAGCTCCGAGGGCGTCGGCGACCTGCTGGCGGCCAAGGGCCGCGGCCGCAACATGCCCTCGCCGGTACTGATCGGCTCCCCGAACACCCTGCACGGCCTGGTCACCGACTTCTCCGAGCAGGCCTGGGAACTCGTCGACGCCTTCTGGCCCGGCGCCCTCACGCTCGTCGCCCGGCACCAGCCGTCCCTGCAATGGGACCTCGGCGACACCCGCGGCACCGTCGCCGTGCGGATGCCGCTGCACCCCGTCGCCATCGAGCTGCTCACCGAGGTCGGACCGATGGCCGTCTCCAGCGCCAACCTCACCGGACACCCGTCGCCCGAGACCTGCGACGCCGCCCAGGACATGCTCGGCGACTCCGTCTCCGTCTACCTCGACGGCGGCCCGACCCCCGGCATCGTGCCGTCCTCGATCGTCGACGTGACCGGCAAGGTCCCCCTGCTGCTGCGCGCCGGTGCGCTCTCCGTCGAGCAGCTCCGCGAGGTTGTACCCGACCTCGAGGTGGCCAATTGACCGCCCCTGAGGGGCGTGGCATAGCGGGGCAGGCCGACACTTTCCGCATCCTCCACGTCAGCACCGGCAACGTCTGCCGCTCACCGATCACCGAGCGGCTGACCCGCCACGCCCTGGCGGACCGCCTCGGCGACCCGCGCCAGGGCGGACTGATCGTGGAGAGCGCGGGCACCTGGGGCCACGAGGGCGCCCCCATGGAGGCCAACGCCGAGATCGTCCTCGCCGACTTCGGCGCCGACTCCACCGGTTTCGTCGGCCGGGAGCTCCTCGACGAACACGTGATCCGCGCCGACCTGGTGCTCACCGCCACCCGTGACCACCGGGCCCAGGTGATCTCGATGGGCCACTCGGCAGGGCTGCGGACCTTCACCCTGAAGGAATTCACCCGGCTGGTCCGGGCCATAGACCCCGCGACGCTTCCCGACCCGCGCGACGAGGGCGTGGTCGAGCGCGCCCGCGCCCTGGTCCGCGCCGCCGCCGCGCTGCGCGGCTGGCTGCTGGCCCCGACCGCCGAGGCGGACGAGGTGCACGACCCGTACGGCGCGCCGATCACGTTCTTCCGGTCCATCGGCGACGAGATCAACCAGGCCCTCGACCCGGTGGTCACCGCACTGACCGGGGTTCCCGCCCCGCACTGACCCTGCGCCACTCTGACGGCCGCGCGCGGGGCCCGCGACCGGAGGGCCGGGCGGGTGGACCGCGTCGCCGCACAGCGGGCAGGAGGCCCTTCCCGGGCCTACATTGGAGCTGACCCCAGCGCACCCCTCCCCAGGCCCGGAGCCGACATGCCGGTCACCACTCCTGCCGCCGCACCCTCCTCCGCCGCGCGGGCGGACCTGCCCCAGGACTTCGACGCCCTGCGGAGGGAGGACCCGGAGATCGCCGCCGTGCTGCTGGCGGAGCTGCACCGGCAGTCGACCACCCTGCAACTGATCGCGGCGGAGAACTTCACCTCGCCCGCCGTCCTCGCGGCCCTCGGCTCACCGCTCGCCAACAAGTACGCCGAGGGCTACCCCGACGCCCGCCACCACGGCGGCTGCGAACAGGCCGACGCCGCCGAACGCATCGCCTGCCGACGGGCCACCGCGCTCTTCGGCGCCGAGCACGCCAACGTCCAGGCACACTCCGGCTCCTCCGCCGTCCTCGCCGCGTACGCGGCCCTGCTCCGTCCCGGGGACACGGTGCTGGCGATGGGTCTCGCGTACGGCGGACACCTCACCCATGGCTCGCCCGGCAACTTCTCCGGCCGCTGGTTCGAGTTCGTCGGCTACGGGGTGGACTCCGAGAGCGGCCTGATCGACTACGAGCAGGTGCGCGCCCTGGCCCGTGCGCACCGGCCCAAGGCGATCGTCAGCGGTTCGATCTCCTACCCCCGCCACCCCGACTACGAGCTGTTCCGGGACATCGCCGACGAGGTGGGCGCGTACCACATCGCCGATGCCGCGCACCCGATGGGACTGATCGCCGGGGGAGCGGCGCCGAACCCCGTCCCGTACGCCGATGTGGTCTGCGCGACCACGCACAAGGTGCTGCGCGGCCCGCGCGGCGGGATGATCCTGTGCGGTGCGGAGCTGGGCGAGCGGATCGACCGGGCGGTCTTCCCGTTCACCCAGGGCGGCGCCCACATGCACGCGGTCGCGGCGAAGGCCGTGGCGTTCGCGGAGGCGGCCACTCCGGCGTTCGCGGCGTACGCCCACCGGGTGGTGGCCCACGCCCGGGTGCTGGCCGCGGGCCTGGAGGCCGAGGGGTTCGAGGTCACCACGGGCGGCACGGACACCCACCTGATCGTCGCGGACCCGGCCCCGCTGGGTGTCGACGGGCCCACCGCCCGGGCTCGGCTGGTGGCGGCGGGCCTGGTGCTGGACACCTGCGCGCTCCCGTACGGGGACGCCCGGGGCATCCGGCTCGGCACCGCGGCGGTCACCACTCAGGGCATGGACGAGACCGACATGGCACGGCTGGCCGTGCTCTTCGGGACGGCGGTCCGTGACGAGGGCGACATCCGCGCGGAGGTCGAGGAACTGGCCCGGAAATATCCGCCCTATCCGGGGTAGACGTGTCCTGTACAACCATCGGCCCGGCCTCCGTGTCATCAACCATGAGCCCGTCCTGGTTAAGGTGTGGGCTGAGATGGCCGGCGAAATCTGTGGGGCAGCCCGTGCGTGATTACCTGCTGACGCTCTGTGTCACGGCTGCGGTTACCTATCTGCTGACCGGTCCGGTGCGCAAGTTCGCGATCGCGGTCGGCGCGATGCCCGCGATCCGTGCACGTGACGTCCACAAGGAACCGACACCGAGGCTCGGTGGCATCGCCATGTTCGGCGGCCTCTGTGCCGGACTGATCGTCGCGGCCCATCTCTACAACCTCGACGGCGTCTTCCAGCTCTCCGACGAGCCGCGGGCCCTGCTGTCCGGGGCCGCGCTGATCTGGCTGATCGGCGTCCTGGACGACAAGTTCGAGATCGACGCGTTGATCAAGCTCGGCGGTCAGATGATCGCCGCCGCGGTCATGGTGATCCAGGGCCTGACGATCCTGTGGCTGCCGATCCCCGGCGTGGGCACCGTCGCGCTGACCCAGTGGCAGGGCACGCTGCTCACGGTCGCCCTGGTCGTCGTCACCATCAACGCGGTCAACTTCGTCGACGGCCTGGACGGCCTCGCGGCGGGCATGGTGTGCATCGCATCGGCCGCGTTCTTCCTGTACACGTACCGGCTCTGGTACGGGCACATGATCGAGGCGGCGGCCCCCGCGACGCTCTTCACGGCGATCCTGATGGGCATGTGCCTCGGCTTCCTGCCGCACAACATGCACCCGGCCCGGATCTTCATGGGCGACTCCGGTTCGATGCTGATCGGTCTGGTGCTGGCGGCCGGAGCGATCTCGGTCACGGGGCAGGTCGACCCGGACACGATGAAGCTCTTCGCCGGCAGCGAGCGCGAGGCCACCCACGCGATGCTGCCGGTCTTCATCCCGCTGCTGCTGCCGCTCACCATCATCGCGATCCCGGCCGCCGACCTGGTGCTGGCGATCGTGCGCCGTACCTGGAACGGCCAGTCGCCGTTCGCCGCGGACCGCGGCCATCTGCACCACCGGCTGCTGGAGATCGGCCACTCGCACAGCAGGGCCGTGCTGATCATGTACTTCTGGTCGGCCCTGATCGCCTTCGGCGCGGTCGGCTACTCCGTGCACTCGGCGTCCCTGTGGATCGTGCTGGTGATCATGGGGCTGAGTGCGCTGGGCCTCGTCCTGCTGCTGATGCCCCGTTTCACCCCGCGTGCGCCGATCTGGGCGGAGCGCTTCGTGCCGCCGCGCTACCGCCGTCGCCGCAGCAAGGGTGAGGTTCCCGAGGAGGAACCCGTGGCGTCCGGGGCGGAGCCCTCGTCCGGTTCCGAGGCTCAACAGCGGTCGCCGGAAGCCCAGATGGGGCAGGAGGGGCACGAGCTCCAGGAGGGGACCCGGGTGGTCGTGGGAGTCTCCGGCGTCAACGGGGCGACTGGGATCAGCCCTCGATCGCGTTTTTCGGACAGAGGCAAGGCTGATTCGTCACGTTGACGATTCGGTCATCATGGGGCAATACCAGACAATCGAAGGGTTGTCTTGCTCACACGCGGATGTTCACCCTTGTGTGTGACGGCAAGCACGCGTTCTGGGTAAAGACCTCATCAAATAGTTTGTGATACCGTTCACTAAGCCCGGTGACGGGGTCGAGGAACCTGAGGACCACGGTTCATCGGCCCGAGGCATCGACCCGGACCGGGCCTACGCTCGTCCACGACGACACACTGCCCATCCCCTGCCAGCGGAGCTGCCGCCATGCCGTCCAACGACGCCCGGAGTCTCCTCCAAGTCGCCGTACCCACCGCTGTCGCCGGCGCTGTCGCCGCCGCGGTCAGTGCTGGTGTGGCCGGCGGCAAGGGTGCCCTGGGCGCGGTCGTTGCGACGATCGTGGTGATCCTCTTCATGGGGATCGGGCTCGTGGTCCTGCAACGGACCGCGCGGTCCCTGCCACATCTCTTCCAGGCGATGGGGCTGCTGCTGTATACGGCGCAGCTCCTCCTGCTGTTCATTTTCGTCGCCGCATTCAAGAACACCACGGTGTTCAACCCGAAGGCCTTCGCGATCACACTGGTCGCGGCGACCCTCGTATGGATCGGTGCACAGGCGCGTGCGCACATGAAGGCCAAGATCCTTTACGTCGAGCCCGAGTCCGACAAGGACGAAAAGCCCACGAACACCAGGGCGAAGTCGTGAAGGGTAGGGGCGGAATAAGTGCGGGTTCAAGACCCTGCTATCGTCCGGTTCCAACTGCGGCATTGCGGGCGCGGGCATGTGAGCTGACGCCTGCTCGATCGCGAGGCTCAATGCCTGACTGCCGCTCACACATCCGTAACACCAGTCCAGTGCCGAACCGCGGCTGCGCGCCGCGCCGACACAACGAGGTTGCCGTACCTATGCGCCACGCTGAAGGAGCCCGCGGTGAGTGCTGACCCAACACAGGTGCTCGCCTTCGAGACCGATTGCCACATCTTCGACGGTTGTGGTTTCCCGGCACCCGGCTTGCACTCGTTCCTGTTCGAGCCCCTCTGGGGCGACGCGGACAGCAACCTGTACTTCAACAAGCCGATGCTGCTGGCCCTGCTCGGCTCGATCATCATCGTCGGTTTCTTCTGGGCCGCCTTCCGTAAG
Source organism: Streptomyces sp. NPDC052052 (assembly GCF_040680455.1). Classification (NCBI taxonomy): domain Bacteria; kingdom Bacillati; phylum Actinomycetota; class Actinomycetes; order Kitasatosporales; family Streptomycetaceae; genus Streptomyces; species Streptomyces sp. NPDC052052. The sequence goes on from NZ_JBFAWU010000004.1 coordinate 145,839, forward strand.
CCGAAGGTCGTCCCGGGCAAGCTGCAGATGGTCGCCGAGGCGGGCTACGACTTCATCCGTCGCGGCATCGTCTACGAGACGATGGGCAAGCGCGAGGGCGAGAAGTACGTCCCGCTCATCGTCTCGCTGTTCTTCTTCGTCTGGATGATGAACCTCTGGTCGATCATCCCGGTCGCACAGTTCCCGGTGACGTCGATCATCGCCTACCCGGCGGTGTTGGCGATCATCGTCTACATCCTGTGGGTCAGCCTGACCTTCAAGCGCCACGGCTTCGTGGGTGCCTTCAAGAACTTCACCGGGTACGACAAGTCCCTCGGCCCGGTGCTCCCGCTGGCCATGCTCATCGAGTTCTTCTCGAACCTGCTGGTCCGGCCCTTCACCCACGCGGTGCGACTCTTCGCGAACATGTTCGCAGGGCACACGCTGCTGCTGCTGTTCACGATCGCCAGCTGGTACCTGCTCAACGGCATCGGGATCGCCTACGCGGGCGTCTCCTTCGTGATGACCATCGTGATGACCGCCTTCGAGCTCTTCATCCAGGCGCTGCAGGCGTACGTCTTCGTACTCCTGACCTGCACCTACATCCAGGGCGCGCTCGCCGAGCACCACTGAGCATCCCGCACCCGACCCTTATTCGTCCGGTGGCCAACCCCCACCGGTCCGTGAAAGAGAAGGAAGAACTGGCATGTCCCAGACCCTTGCTGCCGTCAGCGGCTCCCTCGGCTCCATCGGTTACGGCCTCGCCGCCATCGGCCCCGGCGTCGGCGTCGGCATCATCTTCGGTAACGGCACCCAGGCTCTCGCCCGTCAGCCCGAGGCTGCCGGTCTCATCCGCGCCAACCAGATCCTCGGCTTCGCCTTCTGTGAGGCGCTCGCCCTCATCGGTCTGGTCATGCCGTTCGTCTACGGCAAGTGATCTTCGGATCCACGACCAGCCCACTAGACGAAAGGCAATGACGTGAGCCAGTTGCTTACGATCGCGGCCGAGACGGAAAACCCCCTCGTCCCGCCGATTCCCGAGCTCGTCATCGGCCTCATCGCCTTCCTCATCGTCTTCGGCTTCCTTGCCAAGAAGCTCCTCCCGAACATCAACAAGGTTCTGGAAGAGCGCCGCGAGGCCATCGAAGGCGGTATCGAAAAGGCCGATGCGGCCCAGACCGAGGCCCAGAGCGTGCTTGAGCAGTACAAGGCTCAGCTCGCCGAGGCCCGTCACGAGGCCGCGCGCCTGCGCCAGGAGGCGCAGGAGCAGGGTGCCGTGATCCTGCAGGAGATGCGGGCGGAAGGCCAGCGGCAGCGTGAGGAGATCATCGCTGCCGGTCACGCCCAGATCGAGGCCGACCGCAAGGCCGCGGCCGCCGCGCTGCGCCAGGACGTGGGCAAGCTCGCCACCGACCTGGCCGGCAAGCTCGTCGGCGAGTCCCTCGAGGACCACGCCCGGCAGAGTGGCACCGTCGACCGGTTCCTCGACGAGCTCGAGGCGAAGGCCGAGGCTGTCCGATGAACGGCGCGAGCCGCGAGGCACTGGCTGCCGCACGTGAGCGTCTCGACGCGCTGACCGACAGCACGTCGGTCGACGCGGCGAAGCTCGCCGAGGAGCTGGCCGCCGTCACGGCGCTGCTCCAGCGCGAGGTATCGCTGCGACGGGTCCTGACCGACCCGTCGCAGGCCGGCGAGGCCAAGGCCGAGCTGGCCGGACGACTGCTGCGCGGTCAGGTGGGCGGCGAGACCGTCGACCTGGTCTCCGGCATGGTCCGCTCCCGCTGGTCGCAGTCGCGCGACCTGGTCGACGCGGTCGAGGAACTGGCGAACATCGCAGACCTCACCGCCGCCCAGCGCAGCGGAGACCTCGACGACGTCGAGGACGAGCTGTTCCGGTTCGGCCGGATCGTGGCCTCCGACAAGGAGCTGCGCGCCGCGCTCACCGACCGGTCCGCGTCCGCCACCGCCAAGGGGCAGCTGGTACGCAGCCTGCTCGGCGGCAAGACGCGGCCCGCCACCGAGCGCGTCATCGTACGGCTTGTCACCCAGCCGCGTGGACGTAGCCTTGAAGCGGGACTCGAGTCCCTCTCCAAGCTTGCCGCGGAGCGTCGGGACCGGATGGTCGCCGTGGTCACCTCGGCAGTGCCGCTGAACGATCGGCAGAAGCAGCGTCTCGGCGCCGCGCTGACGAAGATCTACGGCCGGCCGATGCACCTGAATCTCGATGTGGACCCTGCGGTCCTCGGCGGGATCGCGGTGCGGGTCGGTGACGAGGTCATCAACGGCACCATCGCGGAGCGCCTCGACGAGGCGACCCGTCGCGTGGCCGGCTGACGAGCGCAGCAACAGAACAGAGCAAGACCAGCGGCCCGGTTGGGCCGTGCAGAAATTGCAGAAGATTCCTGGGGGTCGGCCCCCAGACCCCCTTAAGAAACTTCGGGCCCAACAAGGAGAGCAGGGAACCCAGATGGCGGAGCTCACGATCCGGCCGGAGGAGATCCGGGACGCGCTGGAGAACTTTGTCCAGTCGTACAAGCCGGACGCGGCCTCGCGCGAGGAGGTCGGTACGGTCAGCGTTGCCGGCGACGGCATCGCGAAGGTCGAGGGTCTTCCCTCGGCCATGGCGAACGAGCTGCTGAAGTTCGAGGACGGCACCCTCGGTCTCGCCCTCAACCTCGAGGAGCGCGAGATCGGTGCGATCGTCCTCGGCGAGTTCAGCGGTATCGAAGAGGGCCAGCCGGTGCAGCGCACCGGTGAGGTTCTCTCCGTCGGCGTCGGCGAGGGTTACCTCGGCCGCGTCGTCGACCCGCTCGGCAACCCGATCGACGGTCTCGGCGAGATCGCGACCGACAGCCGCCGCGCCCTCGAGCTGCAGGCCCCTGGCGTCATGGTCCGTAAGTCGGTGCACGAGCCGATGCAGACCGGCTACAAGGCCGTCGACGCCATGGTGCCGATCGGCCGTGGCCAGCGTCAGCTGATCATTGGTGACCGTCAGACGGGTAAGACCGCTCTGGCCGTCGACACGATCATCAACCAGCGCGACAACTGGCGCTCGGGCGACGTGAACAAGCAGGTGCGCTGCATCTACGTCGCCGTCGGTCAGAAGGGCTCCACCATCGCCTCCGTGCGCGGTGCCCTGGAAGAGGCCGGTGCGCTCGAGTACACGACCATCGTCGCCGCCCCGGCGTCCGACCCGGCCGGCTTCAAGTACCTGGCGCCGTACACCGGTTCGGCCATCGGCCAGCACTGGATGTACCAGGGCAAGCACGTCCTGATCATCTTCGACGACCTCTCGAAGCAGGCCGACGCCTACCGCGCCGTGTCGCTTCTGCTGCGCCGTCCGCCGGGCCGTGAGGCCTACCCGGGCGACGTCTTCTACCTGCACTCGCGTCTGCTGGAGCGCTGCGCGAAGCTCTCCGACGACATGGGCGCCGGTTCGATGACGGGCCTCCCGATCGTCGAGACCAAGGCGAACGACGTGTCGGCGTTCATCCCGACCAACGTCATCTCCATCACCGACGGCCAGTGCTTCCTGGAGTCCGACCTGTTCAACGCCGGCCAGCGTCCGGCCCTGAACGTCGGTATCTCGGTCTCCCGTGTCGGTGGCTCCGCCCAGCACAAGGCCATGAAGCAGGTCTCCGGCCGACTCCGTGTCGACCTCGCCCAGTACCGCGAGCTGGAGGCGTTCGCTGCCTTCGGTTCCGACCTGGACGCTGCGTCGAAGGCGTCGCTGGAGCGCGGTAAGCGCATGGTCGAGCTGCTGAAGCAGGGCCAGTACCAGCCGATGCCCGTCGAGGAGCAGGTCGTCTCCATCTGGGCCGGCACCACCGGCAAGATGGACGACGTCCCGGTCCAGGACATCCGCCGCTTCGAGAGCGAGCTGCTGGAGTACCTGCGCCGTGAGCGCAAGGAGCTCCTGACCAGCATCGTCGAGGGCGGCAAGATGTCCGACGACACGCTGCAGGCGATCGCTGACTCCATCGCCACCTTCAAGCAGCAGTTCGAGACCTCGGACGGCAAGCTGCTGGGCGAGGGCTGATCGATGGGCGCTCAGCTTCGCGTTTACAAGCGCCGCATCCGCTCCGTCACCGCCACGAAGAAGATCACCAAGGCGATGGAGATGATCGCCGCTTCGCGCATCGTCAAGGCGCAGCGCCAGGTGGCGGCGTCGACGCCGTACGCCAGCGAGCTCACCCGCGCGGTGACCGCGGTGGCGACCGGCTCCACCACCAAGCACCCGCTGACCACCGAGGCCGAGACTCCGGCACGGGCCGCGATCCTGCTCATCACGAGCGACCGCGGTCTGGCCGGCGGTTACTCCTCCAACGCCATCAAGGCCGCGGAGCGACTGACCGAGCGGCTTCGCGGTGAGGGCAAGGAGGTCGTCACGTATGTGATCGGCCGCAAGGGTGTCGCCTACTACGGATTCCGCGAGCGCAAGATCGAGGAATCGTGGACGGGCTTCACCGACAGCCCGACGTATGCCGATGCCAAGCGGGCCGCGGCCCCGCTGATCGAGTCGGTCAGCAAGGACACCGCCGAGGGCGGCGTGGACGAGCTCCACATCGTCTTCACGGAGTTCGTGTCGATGATGACGCAGAACCCGGTGGAAGACCGGATGCTGCCGCTCAGCCTCGGCGCTGCGAAGGACGAGGACGGCAAGGGCGAGATCCTGCCGCTGTTCGACTTCGAGCCGTCGGCGGAGGACGTCCTCGACGCCCTGCTTCCGCGGTACGTCGAGAGCCGGATCTACAACGCGCTGTTGCAGTCGGCTGCTTCCGAGCACGCCGCCCGCCGCCGCGCGATGAAGTCGGCGACCGACAACGCCGGTGAGCTCATCAAGAGCCTCTCCCGGCTTGCCAACGCGGCCCGCCAGGCCGAAATCACCCAGGAAATCAGCGAGATCGTCGGTGGTGCCAGTGCGCTGGCCGACGCGACCGCGGGGAGTGACAAGTAATGACGACCACAGTTGAGACGGCCGTTGCCACGGGCCGCGTCGCCCGGGTCATCGGCCCGGTCGTCGACGTGGAGTTCCCCGTCGACGCGATGCCGGACATCTACAACGCGCTGACCGTTGAGGTCGCCGACCCGGCCGAGGAGGGCAAGCTCAAGAAGCTGACCCTCGAGGTCGCCCAGCACCTGGGCGACGGCATGGTCCGCGCGATCTCGATGCAGCCCACCGACGGTCTGGTCCGCCAGGCCCCGGTGACCGACACGGGCACCGGCATCACGGTGCCGGTCGGCGAGATCACCAAGGGCAAGGTGTTCAACACCCTGGGTGAGATCCTGAACAAGCCCGAGGCCGAGGCCGAGGTCACCGAGCGCTGGCCGATCCACCGCAAGGCGCCCAACTTCGACCAGCTCGAGTCCAAGACCGAGATGTTCGAGACCGGCGTCAAGGTCATCGACCTGCTCACCCCGTACGTCAAGGGTGGAAAGATCGGTCTGTTCGGTGGTGCCGGTGTCGGCAAGACCGTTCTGATCCAGGAAATGATCTACCGCGTCGCCAACAACCACGACGGTGTGTCGGTGTTCGCGGGCGTCGGCGAGCGTACCCGTGAGGGCAACGACCTCATCGAGGAAATGACCGACTCGGGCGTCATCGACAAGACCGCCCTGGTCTTCGGCCAGATGGACGAGCCGCCGGGCACGCGTCTCCGTGTGGCGCTGGCCGGTCTGACCATGGCGGAGTACTTCCGCGATGTGCAGAAGCAGGACGTGCTCTTCTTCATCGACAACATCTTCCGGTACACCCAGGCCGGCTCCGAGGTGTCCACCCTGCTCGGCCGCATGCCGTCCGCGGTGGGTTACCAGCCGAACCTGGCCGACGAGATGGGTCTGCTCCAGGAGCGCATCACCTCGACCCGTGGTCACTCGATCACCTCGATGCAGGCGATCTACGTCCCCGCGGACGACCTGACCGACCCGGCCCCGGCCACCACCTTCGCCCATCTCGACGCGACGACGGTTCTCTCCCGTCCGATCTCCGAGAAGGGCATCTACCCGGCCGTGGACCCGCTGGACTCCACGTCCCGCATCCTGGACCCGCGCTACATCGCGCAGGACCACTACCAGGCCGCCATGCGTGTCAAGGGGATCCTCCAGAAGTACAAGGACCTCCAGGACATCATCGCGATCCTCGGTATCGACGAGCTGGGCGAGGAGGACAAGCTCGTTGTCCACCGTGCCCGTCGTGTCGAGCGCTTCCTGTCGCAGAACACCCACGTCGCCAAGCAGTTCACCGGCGTGGACGGTTCGGACGTTCCGCTCGACGAGTCGATCGCCGCGTTCAACGCGATCTGCGACGGTGAGTACGACCACTTCCCCGAGCAGGCGTTCTTCATGTGCGGTGGCCTGGAGGACCTCAAGGCCAACGCCAAGGAGCTCGGCGTCTCCTGAGCCCATGGCTCACCGAGGGGGACGGGTGCGTCCCGTCCCCCTCACCACGCCCCGTAGAATTGACCCAACACCCGGCATCAACGGCCGGGTGGTGACCCGAGGAGCCACCCTTGGCTGCTGAGCTGCACGTCGAGCTGGTCGCCGCGGACCGCAGTGTCTGGTCCGGCGAGGCCACCCTGGTCGTCGCGCGCACCACGTCCGGCGACATCGGCGTCATGCCCGGTCACCAGCCGCTTCTGGGTGTGCTGGAGTCGGGCCCGGTGACGATCCGCACGAGCGACGGCGGGACCGTGGTCGCCGCTGTGCACGGCGGTTTCATCTCGTTCGCGGACGACAAGCTCTCCCTGCTGGCCGAGATTGCTGAGCTGGCGGACGAGATCGATGTCCAGCGCGCCGAGCGTGCGCTGGAGCGTGCGAAGTCGGCTACGGACGCTGCTTCCGAGCGGCGCGCCGAAGTGCGACTGCGCGCGGTGGCGGTGCGCTAGCGCACCGCGACAACGTAGCTTTACCCTCAGCCGCGGCCCGTGCTGGAGAAGTCTCCAGACCGGGCCGCGGCTGAGGCGATGCAGGTGGCAGTTTTGGCGAATCCGTTACTCGACGACGCGAGGAGGTCGGTGGAGATGGTCCTCGCGCTGTGGGTGGGCGGTCTGGTCGTCGCACTGGTTGTGGTGGGGCTCTTCCTCTTCGGTCTGCGCCGGCGGCTGATCCAGCGTTCCGGTGGGACCTTCGACTGCAGCCTGCGCTGGAACGTTCCGGAGGAGCCCGATCTCTCGGGCAAGGGCTGGGTGTACGGGGTCGCGCGCTACAGCGGCGACCGGATCGACTGGTTCCGGGTCTTCTCGTACGCGTTGCGTCCGCGCCGGGGCCTGGACCGCTCCGCGATCGAGGTGGTCGGCCGCCGGCTGCCCGAGGGCGAGGAGGAGCTGGCGCTCCTGTCCGACGCCGTGGTGCTCGGCTGTCTCCACCAGGGGACCCGCCTGGAGCTCGCCATGAGCGAGGACGCGCTGACCGGCTTTCTCGCCTGGCTCGAGGCGGCCCCGCCCGGCCAGCGCGTCAATGTGGCCTGAGCGGACCGGAGAGCCGGACCGTACGACGTGATCCGGTGCGGGCGCGGGTGCGGTAGCGATCGGGCGAAGGACCGTGCTGGTGCGTCGGCGAACGAACGAGAAACGGCGCCGACGCGGTAGCGATCGGGCCAGGACCGTGTCGGTGCGGCAGTGGACATACGAAGAACCGGGGAGACAGGGGGCGTACCTGTCTCCCCGGTTGTTTTGCGGGGCTCGTGCGCGGTGCCGAGGGGTTACTTCAGACCGTTGCTGATCGCGCTGACGAGTTCACCGTTGGTCGTGTCACCACTGAACTCCCAGAAGAACGCTCCTCCCAGGCCCTGGCCCTTCGCCCAGGTCATCTTGGACGCGATGGTGGCCGGGGTGTCGTAGCTCCACCAGTTGGTGCCGCAGTGCGCGTACGCCGTGCCGGCGACCGTGCCGGTGGCCGGGCAGCTGGTCTTCAGGACCTTGTAGTCCTCGATGCCGGCCTCGTAGGTGCCGGAGGCCGCACCGGTGGCGGTGCCGCCGGGCGCGTCCTGGGTGACACCGGTCCAGCCGCGGCCGTAGAAGCCGATGCCGAGCAGCAGCTTCGAGGAGGGGATGCCCTGGGCCTTCAGCTTGGCGATGGCCTCAGCGGAGTTGAAGCCGGCCTGCGGGATGCCGTCGTAGGAGGTGAGCGGAGAGTGCGGGGCGGTCGGGCCCTTCGCCTCCCAGGCGCCGAAGAAGTCGTACGTCATCACGTTGTACCAGTCCAGGGACTGGGCGGCGCCCGCGTAGTCGGTGGCGTCGATCTTGCCGCCGCTGGAGGCGTCGGCGGTGATCGCTGCCGTCACCAGGTTGTTGCTGCCGAACTTCGCACGCAGCGCGGAGGTGATGCCCTTCAGCGCGGCCGGGCCGCTGGTGTCACAGGTCAGACCACAGGCGTTCGGGTACTCCCAGTCGATGTCGATGCCGTCGAAGACATCGGCCCAGCGGGGGTCCTCGACCAGGTCGTAGCAGGACTGGGCGAACGCGGTCGGGTTCTTCGCGGCCTCACCGAAGCCGCCGGACCAGGTCCAGCCGCCGAAGGACCAGAGAACCTTGATGTTCGGGTACTTCGCCTTGAGCTTGCGCAGCTGGTTGAAGCTGCCGCGCAGCGGCTGGTCCCAGGTGTCGGCGACGCCGTCGACGGACTTGTCGGCGGTGTACGCCATGTCGTAGTCGGCGTAGGCGTCACCGATCGCGCACTTGCCGCCGGTCACGTTGCCGAAGGCGTAGTTGATGTGCGTGATCTTCGCGGCCGAACCCGAGGTGTCGAGGTTCTTCACGTGGTAGTTCCGGCCGTAGACGCCCCAGTCGGTGAAGTAACCGAGGTTGACCTTGCCGCTGGTGCCGGGGTCCGGGTCGGTGCTGCCGCCGCCGGTGGTGTGGACCTTGACCGCACCGCTGACCGGGCCGGTCTGGTCGGCGGTGTCACGGGCCTGCACGGTGTACGAGTAGTCCGTGCCCGCGGTGAGGCCGGTGTTGGTGTACGAGGTGCTGGTGACCGTGGAGACGACGACGCCGTCGCGCAGGACGTCGTAGTTCTTGATGCCGTTGTCGTCGGTCGCCGCGGTCCAGCTGAGCTTGACCGAGGTGTCGGTGATGTCGCTCGCGGTGGGGGTGCCGGGCGCCGAAGGCGCGGCGTCGCCGGGGACGCTGCCGCCGTCACAGGAGGCGCCGTTCACCGTGCAGCCGCTGGGCGAGCCGGAACCGGTGCCGTTGAAGCCGAAGGAGATGCTGGCGCCCGGTGCGACCGTGCCGTTCCAGCTGACGTTCTTGGCGGTCCAGTGGGTGCCCGAGCTGGTGACGGTGGCGTCCCAGGCGGAGCTGACGGCGGTGCCCGATGGGAAGTCCCACTCGATGGTCCAGGAGGAGAGGGCGGTGGTGCCGGTGTTCTTCACCGTCCACTGGCCCTCGAAGCCGGTGCCCCAGTCGGACTTCTTGAGGTACGTGGCGGTTGCCGAGGTGGCGGCTTCGGCGGGGGAGGCCAGGCCGACCATCGCGGCCAGGGGAAGGAACAGCGCGGTGAGGCCCGCGACCGCTCGGGATCTGGTGGCTCTGCCGGTCCCGATTCTGAATCGGGCCCGGCGCTGGGGGGTTTCCATGTTCAACGGTGCTCCTCGAGTGAGGTCCGGACATACGGGGGTGGTCCGTGAACGGCAGACCCTGCGTCGCCCTGAGCGCGCCTTTGTCATGGCTCACTCACCGCAGTGTGCTCGGTGAGATTAGGAAGGTCTGGACCAATCGTCAAGAGGTCCAGACCAAAGATCGGAACTAAACCTTGAATGGCCAACTGCTGCATGCAAAACGTCGTTTGAACCCGGATGCTCCGTTTCGGCCTTCCCCGGCGCCCTGTTGACGTGGGAATTCGTCGAGTCCGTCGGGTGCGCCCGAGTGACTGCGTCCCGCTTCCGCACGGGTAAGGGCGCGTCGGGCATGGGGATGAGACGGCATGTCAGGCGGATGGAGGCACCGCCTCGCCATGCGTCACCGGGAGCCGACGGGCGGCGAACGGTGTCCCGTACGGCACGGCTGTGTCGGAGGATGCGGTCGGGGCTCGTCACCGGCGACGAAGTTTCCGGACACCTCGGCCGGAAGCCTGGTGGGAACGGGAAGGAGAAGTGCCGTGATCGTCACGCTGGTCGTGCTCTGCGACGTCGCCTTCTGGGTGCTGCTGGCCGCAGGGCTCGTGCTGCGCTACCCGGCGAGGAAGCGGCGGCTGGGGGCGGCGATGCTGCTGTGCGAGCCGCTGCTGGAGGTCGCCTTGCTGGTGGTAACGGCGGTCGACCTGAAGAACGGGGCCGAACCGGACTGGAAGCACGGTCTCGCCGCGGTCTACATCGGCTTCACGGTGGGACTGGTGCCGCAACAGGCAACGTTTGCCCCGCCACGATCCGCTGGGCCGACGCCCGGTTCGCGCATCGCTCCGCCGGGGGCCCGCCGCCGGTGAAGCCGCCGAAGTACGGCAGGGAGCGTGCGGCGCACGAGTGGAGGGTCGCGGCGCGCTGGTCGGCCGCGGCCGTGACGGCGCTGGCGCCGCTGCAGGCGGCGGTCTGGTACGTGGGCCAGGATGGGGACGTGACGTCGCTGCGGTCGTGGCAGCAGACGATGCTGTTCGTGATCGGGATCAACGTGGTCATCGCCGCGAGCTACACCCTGTTCCCGAAGAGGGAGCGCGCGGGCCACTGAACCGTCGGGTGGGCCCGGCCCCGAGCCCGCCCGACGACAACGCGGCGAGGTGCGGTGCCGGGGCACGCGAGCCCGCCCTGATCCAAACGAAAGGCCCTAGCGCTCGCCGCCCGGCACCCACAACACGTCGCCGACCTCCTTGTTCGCCGTCCGCGCGAGGATGAACAGCAGGTCGGAGAGGCGGTTGAGGTACGTCGCCGTCAGCGCGTTCATCACCTCACCGTGTACCTCCAGCGCCGCCCAGGTGGACCGCTCCGCACGCCGGACCACCGTGCACGCCTGATGCAGCAGCGCAGCCCCCGGCGTACCGCCCGGCAGGATGAAGCTCCGCAGCTTCTCCAGCTGCTCCAGGAAGTGGTCGCAGTCCGCCTCCAGCTTGTCGACATAGCTCTGCTCGACCCGCAGCGGCGGGTACTTCGGGTCCTCGACCACAGGGGTCGACAGATCCGCGCCCACGTCGAACAGGTCGTTCTGCACGCGGACGAGGACCTTGACGACGTCCTCGGGGAGCTGCCCGAGCGCGATCGCCGTACCGATGACGGCGTTGGCCTCATTGGTGTCGGCGTACGCCGAGATCCGCAGATCGGTCTTGGCGGTCCGGCTCATGTCGCCGAGGGCGGTGGTGCCCTGGTCGCCGGTACGGGTGTAGATACGTGTCAGATTGACCATGGGGCCAGCCTAGTGTCGGTCGCCCGTACCGCCGGTGGGGGAGCGGACGTCCAGCGGATCGGCGCCCTGGGCGGCATCGCGCAAGGCGCACGGTCCACGAGGGGGCCGACATGGCGCCGGGAGCTCGCCCGGCTCGACGCGATCGAGGGACTTCTGAGCGAGAAGGGCCTCAACTGCGCCCGGATCGCCGCCGAATGACGTGTCCCGGTGTGATGTCCGTCATGTGAGACGTGACGCGCATCTCTTCACGGCCCCAGAGCCGCCCGCGGGTACTAATCTCCGCCGGAGAGCATGTGAACAGTCGTGAGGCCGTGCAGGACCAGTTGCAGGGGCCGGACCACAGACCAAGGGGTGCAAACGTGGCCAGGAAGCTTGCCGTCATCGGGGCCGGACTCATGGGGTCCGGCATCGCGCAGGTCTCGGCCCAGGCGGGCTGGGACGTCGTGCTGCGCGATGTCACCGATGAGGCCCTGGCGCGTGGGCGCGACGGCATCAAGGCCTCCTACGACAAGTTCGTCTCCAAGGGGAAGCTGGCGGCGGCCGACGCGGAAGCCGCGCTCGGACGCATCACCACCACCACCGACCTCGACGCGGTCGCCGACGCGGATGTCGTCGTCGAGGCCGTCTTCGAGAAGCTGGAGGTCAAGCACGAGATCTTCCGGTCGCTCGACAAGATCGTCCGGGACGACGCCGTCCTCGCCTCCAACACCTCAGCCATCCCGATCACGAAGATCGCGGCAGCGACGGAGCACCCCGAGCGCGTCGTCGGCGTGCACTTCTTCTCGCCGGTCCCGATGATGCAGCTCTGCGAACTCGTACGCGGTTACAAGACCAGCGACGAAACCCTCGCCACCGCAAGGGAGTTCGCCGAGTCCGTCGGCAAGACCTGCATCGTCGTCAACCGTGACGTGGCCGGCTTCGTCACCACCCGGCTGATCTCCGCACTCGTCGTCGAGGCCGCCAAGCTGTACGAGTCGGGCGTCGCCTCGGCCGAGGACATCGACATCGCCTGCAAGCTGGGCTTCGGACATGCCATGGGCCCGCTGGCCACGGCGGACCTGACCGGCGTCGACATCCTGCTGCACGCCACGAGCAACATCTACACCGAGTGCCAGGACGAGAAGTTCGCTGCGCCGGAGCTGATGCGCCGGATGGTGGATGCAGGTGACATCGGCCGCAAGAGCGGGCAGGGCTTTTACACGTACTGATCGTTTTCGGTCCGCTGGTTGCCTGATCTGCCGTCGGTCAGGCCCAGTGGTCCGGGGGGAGTCTCCCGGAATCGTGGACCCACAGGGGTCCTCGCCGGGCCTTGGTCACTCCACGGGGTGAATTCGGCATCGGTTCGCTTACAGACGGCAACTTCCCTGTCTCGGCTGCAGTCAGTTGTGGGAGAGACAGAACAGACAGACGAACCTTGCTACGGAGCGAAAACGGGGAGCGCATATGCACATCAGGGGCGACCACGCCGAGCTGGTCGTCGGGGGCCGCCTCGACGTCCGAAGCGCGGCGGACGCCCGTACGGCCCTGCATTCGGCTCTCGACGACGGAGTCGGTGACCTGGTGCTCGACCTGACCGAGCTGGACTCCTGGGACGCCACCGGACTCGGAGTCATCATGGGTGCGCATCGCCGGGCCGGCCGGGCCGGACGACGGCTGGTGCTCCGCGGTGTGCCACCGCAGATGCAGCGCCTGTTGGTGGCGACCCGGCTGCACCGCATCCTCGCCATCGAAGGCGGGATCGCCGCGGACTCCCTGCCGCGCGTGTAGGCCCTGCCCGGCGCCTGCCGCGCGGGGTGGTCCCGGCCGTGGTGCGAAGCGCCCGAAAGCGCGCATTCCTCACGAGAACGTGTGCTTCGGACGGCGTGGGCCCCCGGCTGCAGGCCGACGCGGTGCGACGGTCTAGGGTTCGCCCGTCCGCCGATTGAGGAACCCACCGGGCGGACACCGGACCGGGAGCGACCGCGGGGCGTGCGAGGCCGGGAAGGGCAGAGCAATCGCGTGCGACGCGTCTGGGGGCATGGGCGATGGACCCGACACACCGGGGGCCGGAGGGATCCGGCCGGGACAACGACCGCTTCGGTACGGGAACCGGCCGACGCCGACCGTCCCGCGAACCGTCTTCGGGCTCTCAGCTCCGTCCGGGCAGGGGAGGCCCCAACACCCCGGAACTTGGGCAGCAGTCGCCGCAACGGGCGCGCATGGTGCAGCTCGTATCGGGCGACCTCCTGCTCACCGTCAACACGGTCGACGGCAGTGAGGTCGAGCAGTGCCCGCCGGGGCAGCATCCGGGTGCGCCGGTCAAGCGCGGCGTCGCCGAGCGCGCCGACCGCGAACGTGCCACCACTCCGCCCGCGCCACCCGGTCCGCCGGCCCCTCGGCTGCCCCTCCTGGAGCGGGCCGAGGAGCGCGAGCGGCTGGCCCGCCTGCTGGCCCGCGGTCGCTCGGTGCGGCTCGTCGGACCGGCCGGATCCGGCCGTACGACCCTGCTGAACGCCGTCGCCGCCGACTGCGCGGACCTCGCGCCGGACGGAATCGTCCGGCTCTGCGGCCACGGGAGGACCTCCACCGATCTGCTGTACGCGCTCTTCGAGGCCGTGTACGACGCACCGCTGCACCGGCCCGACCGCGCAGGTCTCCTCGAAAAGATCCGCGGCATCGGCGCCGTCGTCGTCCTCGACGACCTGGAATTCGGCGGGGCGGCCCTGGACGAACTGCTCGACGCCACACCGGAGTGCGCTTTCCTGTTCGCGACGGTTCCGGACGCCCCCGCACCCAGCCCTGACTCGTATCTCGACGAGGTCCTCCTCGCGGGCCTCGGCCGCGACTCCTCGGCCGAACTGCTGGAGCGGGTCGTCGAGCGCAGGCTCACCGAGGAGGAGGCGAACTGGGCGGGAGACCTCTGGTTCGAGTCCGAGGGGCTGCCGCTGCGCCTCGTCCAGGCGGGGGCCCTGCTGCGCCAGCGCGACCTGGTGCTCCGGCGTGACCTGCTGGGCACCGATCCCGACGCGTACGGCGCCCCCGACGGACAGCTCTCCGTCGCACCCCTCCGGAACGACGGAACCGTCGGCGGCGTCCGCATACCGCTGCCCGGCCTCGGCGAGGCCGCGGCACCCGCCGCACTGCTCGCCTCGCGGCTCAGCACCGCCGCCCGCGACACCCTGCATTTCGCGGTCGCGCTCGGCGGCGAGGTGCCCCACCAGGCACATCTGCCGGCACTCGTGGGGGACACCCACGCCGACGCCGCGCTCGGCGAACTGGCCGGCTGTGGGCTGCTCTCCCCGGTCGGCCCCCGCTACCGGCTGGCCGCCGGAGTCCTCGCCCAGCTGGAGGCCGCCGGATACGGCCGGGACAGCGCGGACCGGGCCCGGACCGCGGCCCAGCACTACGCCTGGTGGACCGGGCACCCCTCGGTCACCCCCGCACGCGCCTCGGCCGAGGCCGACGCCGCCCTCGCGGCGCTGGCCCAGCTCGTCCCGGGCGACGGTGCGGAGCAGGCCGACGCTGCCGTGCTGCTGGCCCGCAGCGCCTCCCCGGCCTTCGCGGCGGGGCTGCACTGGGGCGCCTGGGAGAAGGCCCTGCGGATCGGCCAGGAGGCTGCCAGGATCACCGGCGAGGTCGCCGAAGAGGCTTATTTCCACCATGAGTTGGGTGTTCTCGCACTCTGCGCCGGTGACCCGGAACGGGCCAGGGTGGAGCTGGAGACCTCGATCGGCATGCGCGGGGCGCTCGCCGACAGGTCCGGCGCCGTGGCCGGACGGCGCGCGCTGGCCCTGGTCGAGGACCGAGCCGGTGGCCCGTCGGGCGGCGGGCCCGTCCGCCGGGACGACACGGCGGAGACGGCGCCGCTGCCCCTCGGTACGGCGACTGCCGTGACCCAGACGCTGCCGCGGCAGGACGAGGACGCCGCCGCGGTGATGTTCCGGCGCAGCGCCCCCGTCGCGGTCCCGGGCGCGCGAGGCGGCCGTTCCGGGATGTCGACGCGTGTGGGCAGGCGCGGTCTGGTCGCGGGTGCGGGCGTCCTGCTGGCCGGTGTGATCGGCACGGTGGTGGCACTGGGGCTGCCGTCGGGCGACGGCGACGCCCAGGGGAACCCGGGGGTGATCACCGAGGAGCCGGCCGGCCAGGACGACACCCGGGAGGAAGCGCCGGCCGACGAGCCGACGGGCGGCAGGACACCCGGGGCAGCGGCCTCCAGCAGCGGTGCGGTGACGCCGAGCCCCTCGGGCAGCCAGGCCGCACCGAGCACCAGTGGTACGCCGTCGGAAACCACGAGTCCGACCGGCAGTCCGTCCACGGGCCAGACGTCCAGCGGCAAGCCGTCGTCGGGCACACCGAGCGGATCGCCCCGGCCGACGAAGTCGTCCACGCCGCCCAGGCCGAGCAGTCCGACCCCGACTCCGACCGAAACGGATACCGGTTCCCCGGACCCGACGGACTCGGCGACCGAGACCGCGCCGACGGTGCCGGACACCTCCGACTCGGCGAGCGGCCTTACCTCTCCGACGGCGTCCGATGCGGACAGCGGCCCGGCGGTGACCTGAGCACAACGCCCCGGGGGCCGGAGGGGCAGCCCCCTCCGGCCCCCGGGAGACGTGTCAGAACAGACGCAGCTTGTCGTCCTCGATGCCGCGCAGTGCGTCGTAGTCGAGCACCACACAGCCGATCCCGCGGTCCGTCGCCAGCACCCGCGCCTGCGGCTTGATCTCCTGCGCGGCGAAGATGCCCTTCACGGGGGCGAGGTGGGGATCGCGGTTGAGCAGTTCCAGATAGCGGGTCAGCTGCTCGACACCGTCGATGTCGCCCCGCCGCTTCAGCTCCACGGCCACGGTCTGCCCGTCGCCGTCCCGGCACAGGATGTCGACCGGGCCGATGGCGGTGAAGTACTCGCGGCGTATCAGGGTGTAGCCCTCGCCGAGTGTTTCGATCCGGTCGGCGAGCAGTTCCTGGAGATGTGCTTCGACGCCGTCCTTGATGAGGCCAGGGTCGATGCCCAGCTCATGGGACGAGTCATGGAGGATTTCCTCCATCGTGATGATCAGTTTCTCGCCCGCTTTGTTGACCACGGTCCAGACACCGGCGGAGTCGCCGGAGCCTTCCTTGAGGGTGCAGGGCGGCGACATCCAGTTGAGGGGTTTGTACGCCCGGTCGTCGGCGTGGATCGATACGCTCCCGTCCGCCTTCACCAGGATCAGGCGGGGAGCGGAGGGCAGGTGGGCCGTGAGCCGGCCGGCGTAGTCCACGGAACAACGGGCGATGACGAGACGCATGGTGCGCAACGCTACTCGACGACGGGGGGTGCACGCGATTCTCCCCCCACCGGGCCGGGAGGCCCGGAGGTCCAGGGGGGTACCCAAGACGCTTGCCCCTCTTTGCTCCTCTTCGTTATTGGCCGGTTGTGTTCCCAATCTCCTGGTGCGGCCAGGACTGCACCCTTACCGTGGAAGCAGGAGGTCGTCGTCCGCGTACGCTGCGTCGCCGCCCTCTTCCCTGCCCGTAAGGCCCCGGCCCGGCGTCGGGGTCGCGAGAGGAGAACCCATGTCGCTCGACGTCTCACCGGCCCTGTTGGAACAGGCCGAGCGAGGCGAGGTCGACGAAGCCGACTTCGTCGACTGCGTCCGGACCTCCCTGCCCTACGCATGGGAGATGATCAGCTCTCTGGTGGCTCAGCTGAAGGTCGACGGCGGAGAGTTCGCCGACAACCAGACGCCCCCGCCGGACGAGCAGGCACGTGGTCAGTTGCTGCGCGCGCTCGCGAGCGATGCGATACGCGGTGCACTGCAGCGGCACTTCGGGGTGCGTCTCGCATTCCAGAACTGCCACCGCGTCGCGGTGTTCCCGCTGGACGCCTCGTCCGACGAGCGGCTGGCCCGCTTCACCTCGGTGAGGGGCCAGTTGCTCAACCAGTCGCCCGAACTACGGGACTGCTAAACGCTTCTGCTGCCGTTCCGGGCCGGGGGAGGTGACGGGCTCCGGGACGGCAGCCCCGTACCCCGGGTGTGTGCTCAGGTGAGGAGCGGCAGTACGTCCGTGCCCAGGCGGGCCACGTTCTCCTCGGTGGTCGCCAGGTCTCCCGAACCCTCCGCCAGGAGCGCGAAGCGGGTGATCCCGGTCCGCTCGGCGGTGGCGGCGAGCCGGTCGGCCGCGAGCCGCGGCGGGCCGACGGGATGAAGGCCGCACAGCAGCTCCGTATAGGCGACCGGGTCGCGCATCACGCGGTGCCGGCCGTCGACCGTCACATGGGCGTCCAGCCCCTGGCGCAGCCAGCCGGGCATCGCCTTCACGAGCGTCTCCACGGCGTCCTCGGCACGGTCGGCGATCTGGGCCACCCCCGCGGACACATGTCCGACGTCCCGGACGCTCTCGGGCGAGCGGCCCGCGGCGAGGGCGGCGGAGCGCCACAGGGAGACCATCTCGGCCTTCTCCTCGTCGCCGCAGTGCATACCGAGCAGCATCGGCAGACCGTGCTGTGCGGCGAGCCTCACCGTCTTCGGCGAGGTGCACGCGACGACGACTTCGGGACCGCCCGGGCTCTCGCTGTCGTCCGCGCCCAGGGGTTCGTCGGCCCGGGGGACCACGGCCACCTCGCGGAAGCCGTAGCGCGGCCCGCTGCCCGCCACCCTGGGCTTGGTCAGCCAGTCGAGCAGCAGCTCCAGGGACTCGGGGAAGCCCTTCTCGTACGCCTCCAGACCCTCGCCGAACACCTCCAGGTCCACCCAGGGGCCGCCCCTGCCGACGCCCAGGGTGAATCTTCCTCCGCTGGTGAGATGCAGCAGGGCGGCCTGTTCGCCGAGCGTGACCGGATGCTGGGTCGACAGCACGCTCACCGCCGTGCCCACCCGGATCCTCCGGGTGCGGCCGAGCAGCAGCGCGGCCAGCGTGACGGCGGACGGGCAGACCCCGTACGGCACGAAGTGATGTTCTGCCAGCCAGACCGAATCGAGTCCGGACTCCTCCGCGACCTCGGTGGACCGGACCGCTCGATGCAGCGCTTCGCCCGGCCCTTGCCCCGGGAACTGGGCTGCCAGTACGAACGTTCCCACACGCATCGCCAATTGCCTCCTTGCGGCCGACGCGGCTCTCCCCAAGGCAACAACGCCTGACACGTGCCAAAGGCACGGCTGGTCGGCGAGCTGTTGCGATTTTCCGGTAACTCACCCGGTCCGGGGCGTTCTCCCGGGCGGCGCGGGCTTGGCGTTGGGCTGATTGGCCCTACGCTGGAAACCTCATGCCCGGTCTGCCCTGTGAGGTGTCACGTGTCCCCGCGCCGTAACCGCCCCCGAGGCGGCGACAGTCCCGACGACAGCAGGGTGGAGCCGTTCGCCCGGTACGGCGGGGGCGGGCGCACGGAGGAGTGGCGGGGCGAGGAGTGGTCGGTCCGCCCGGTGAGCGGCGCGAGCGCGGCGGGCAAGCGGTATCGCTGCCCCGGCTGTGATCAGGAGATCCCGTCCGGTGTCCCGCACCTGGTGGCCTGGTCCGAGTACGGCGGGATCGACGACCGCAGGCACTGGCACAAGGCCTGCTGGAACGCGAAGGACCGCCGCACCACGCAGGTGCAGCGGTCCAGGAACGCGCCTCGCTACTGAGCCGCGACGGACGGCGGACGGCGAGCGCCCGCCGGTGGCCGAGGGCGCGCGGCCGGTCAGACGTCGCGCTTCTCCAGGGACAGGAAGGCGCCGGCCATCGCCACGGCCGTGATGCCGAGCATGATCCACAGCGAATCCCAGCCGCTCGGCCCCGACCCGGTGACCGAGGTGTCGTAGAGCGCGCTGAGCTGGCTGGGGACGGAGTACTCGAGAAGGACCCGCTGCAGATCGCTGAGCATCTCCGCGACCATGAACAGGGCCAGGACGATCGGCAGCAGTACGACCCCGATCATGATCGTGATCGCACCGGCGGAGTGCCGGATGAGGGCCCCGACGGCGAGCGAGAGCAGTCCCAGCGTCGCGATGTAGAGCCCGACGCCGACCGTGGCACGCAACCAGTCGCCGCCGGTGGGCGCAGGACCGCCGATGAGGGCCGTCTGCAGGACGCCGACCAGGGTGGTCGTCACGGTCGTGATGACGAAGGTGAGCAGGAAGAAGACGATCGCCTTCGCTGTCAGCACCCGTGCCCGGCTGGGGCAGGCCGTCAGCGTCGTACGGATCATGCCGGTGCCGTACTCGGAGGTGATGGTCAGCACGCCGAGCGTGATTACGCAGATCGAACCGAGGAGCACCCCGAAGAAACCGAAGCTGAGCACCGGGGTGCCGCTGGTGTCGGCAGTCGCGGCACTGACCGCTACCGCCGTGAGCAGGCCGATGCCCAGAAGCAGCACGATCATGATGCCGAGCGTCCACATCGTGGAGCGCACCGAACGGATCTTGGTCCACTCGGAGGCGAGCGCGTCACCGAGGGTGGCCTGGCGCACCGGGATCGACGAGGCGTAGGGCCCGGCGAATGCGTTCGGTCCGTACTGCCGCGGCACCGGGGCCTGCTGCTGGTACGGCGCCTGCGGGGGCGGCGGTGTGGTCATCGGGCGTCCTCGCTGGTCTCGTGCTCGGTCGGGTCTGCGGGGGCTGCGGCAGGGGCCGCCGGGGGAGCCGTCGGCGCGAAGGGCGCCGCCGGGGCCGTCGCGTACGGGTTCTGTCCGGGCGGCGGTGGCGCGTACCAGCCCTGCTGCGGCATGTCCGGGACCGGCGGCTGCCCGTACCCGCCGGGTACGGGCAGCCGCAGACCGGTCTTCTGGTCCGTCGTCGAGCGGTAGTCCACCGCGCTCTGGGTCATCCGCATGTACGCCTCCTCCAGCGAGGCCTGGTGCGGCGAGAGCTCCCACAGCCGGACGTCCGCCCCGTGCGCCAGATCGCTGATCCGAGGCAGGGGCAGACCGGTGATCCGCAGGGCCCCGTCCGGCTCCGGCATGACCTGGCCACCTGCCTCGGAGAGGGCGGCGGTCAGCTTCTCCCGCTGTTCCTGCGCGCCGTCCGCGACCCGAATCCGGGCGAAATCAGCCGAGTTGGCGGAGATGAAGTCCTTGATGCTCATGTCGGCGAGCAGTTGTCCGCGGCCGATCACGATCAGATGGTCGGCGGTGAGTGCCATCTCGCTCATCAGGTGCGAGGAGACGAAGACCGTGCGGCCTTCCGCGGCGAGTGTCTTCATCAGGTTGCGGACCCAGAGGATGCCCTCGGGGTCGAGGCCGTTGACGGGTTCGTCGAAGAGCAGCACCTGCGGGTCGCCGAGCAGCGCCGCCGCGATGCCGAGCCGCTGGCCCATGCCGAGCGAGAAGCCGTTGGAGCGCTTGCGTGCCACCTCGTGGAGACCGACGACACCGAGCACCTCGTCGACCCGGGCGGCCGGGATGCCGGCGAGCTGGGCCAGCGAGAGAAGGTGGTTGCGGGCGCTCCGCCCGCCGTGCACCGCCTTCGCGTCCAGCAGCGCGCCCACCAGGCGCGGTGCGTTCGGCAGGCTGCGGTAGGGGTGCCCGCCGATCGTGACATGGCCGGAAGTCGGTCGGTCCAGGCCCAGCATCATGCGCATGGTGGTGGACTTGCCCGACCCGTTGGGACCGAGGAACCCGGTGACGGCCCCCGGCCGGACCTGGAAGGAAAGGTTGTACACGGCCGTCTTCGCGCCATAGCGCTTGGTCAGGCCGACTGCCTCGATCATGCTCCAGCCCCATCGACTTCTCGGTCGTCGGGGCCCAGGCCGTGCGGCCGTACACCCCCCGTCGGAGTTAGGAGGATATCCAGGGCTTGACGGTTCCGACCAAGGAGTTGCGGCACTAGCTCCCGCCGGTCCGGTGTCCGGCTCTCGGCTCAGGCGTCCCGCTTCTTCAGGACGAGGTAGCCGCCGAGGAGCGCGGCCGCCACCCATGCGACCAGAATGCCGAGCCCGCCCCATGGCCCGTACGGCGCCGGGTTGCTGTTCATGGCGTCGGGAACCACCTGCATGATCTTGGATCCGGCCTGGTCGGGAAAGTACCGGGCGACCTTCTTCGCCCCCGGGACCACCGACAGGATCTGCGAGATCAGGAAGAAGAACGGCATCAGGATGCCGAGCGACAGCATGGAGCTGCGCAGCATCGTCGCCACGCCCATGGAGAAGATCCCGATCAGACCCATGTAGAGGCCGCCGCCGATGACCGCGCGCAGGACGTTCTCGGCGCCGATGCCGGTGCCGTGGTCGCCGAGGAGGGCCTGCCCGAGGAAGAACGAGACGAAGCTGGTGGCGATGCCAACCACCAGGGCCAGCGGACCGGCCACCGCGATCTTGCTGAAGAGGAACGAACCACGCCGGGGCACGGCCGCCAGCGAGGTGCGGATCATGCCCGAGCTGTACTCCGTACCGACCACCAGCACCCCGAAGACGACCATGGCCAACTGGCCGAGCATCATGCCGGAGAAGCTGATGAGGGTCGGGTCGAAGGTGGCCCTCTCCGGTGCGGGGAGGTCGTCGAACTGGGCGTTCATCAGGGCCGAGAGCGCCGCGCTCATCGCGACGGTGACGACGAACGCGCAGACCAGGGTCCACACGGTCGACGAGACCGTACGGATCTTGGTCCACTCCGAGGTCAGGACCGCTGTTGCCGAGGCCATTGCCGTCACGCCCCCTTGCCCGTGCCGGAGGTGCTGGACGGTCCCGAGACGCCGGGGGCGTCCGGGAGGCCCGGTGCGCCGTTCCCGGCCGGGTCGACGGCGTTCCGGCGGTCCCACTCGTCACCCCAGCGTGCACCGGCCGGCGGTGGTTGCTCACCGAGTTCCGAATGCGCGTGGTACTCCACGGAATCCGCCGTCATCTGCATGAACGCCTCCTCCAGAGAGGCCCGCTGGGAACTCAGCTCGTGCAGCACGAGCTGATGCCGGGCGGCGAGCTCGCCCAGCGCCTCGGTGGTGGCGCCGTCGATCTCCAGGGTGCCGCTGCCCGTCTCCACCACGATCAGGCCCTCCGCGTGCAGGACGTCGCGCAGCCGCTCCTGCTCCGGCGAGCGCAGTCGTACGTAACTGCGGGAGTTCTGGTGGATGAAGTCCGCCATCGAGGTGTCGGCGAGCAGCCGGCCCTGGCCGATCACGATCAGATGGTCGGCGGTGAGGGCCATCTCGCTCATCAGGTGCGAGGAGACGAAGATCGTCCGGCCTTCCGCGGCGAGCGTCTTCATCAGGTTGCGGATCCAGTGGATGCCCTCGGGGTCGAGGCCGTTGACGGGCTCGTCGAAGAGCAGCACCTGCGGGTCGCCGAGCAGCGCCGCCGCGATGCCGAGCCGCTGCCCCATGCCCAGGGAGAAACCTTTCGACTTCTTCTTCGCCACCGCACTCAGACCGACGGTGTCCAGCACCTGGGCGACCCGGCTCTCCGGGATGCGGTTGCTCTGCGCGAGACAGAGCAGATTGTTGTACGCGCTGCGCCCGCCATGCATCGATTTCGCGTCCAGCAGCGCCCCGATGTACGTGAGGGGATCTTCCAGGTCGCGGTAGCGCTTGCCATCGATGCGCACCGAGCCACTGGTCGGGTGGTCGAGATCGAGCATCATCCGCATCGTCGTGGACTTGCCCGACCCGTTGGGCCCCAGAAAGCCCGTCACCATTCCGGGCTTGACCCGGAACGAGAGCCGGTCGACGGCCACCTTGCTGCCGAAGTGCTTGGTGAGGTCCTCGAGCTCGATCATGCGCTCACGCTAGAACGGCCGCGCGCCCGGCGCCACCACACAGGGCGGAACCGGGCGCGCAAGAGGTACAGCTGTGGTTCTCCGGGGTCAGCGGGTCTGCTGAGCCGGAACGCCGCGGGTGACCGGCTCGTCCTCGGCGGGCGCGCCGGCGGCGGCAACGGCGGCCCCCGTCAGCGTCGCCAGCATCTCGCGGACGTTGGTCAGCTGGGCGTTGATCGAGTCGCGGCGGTTGGTGAGCGCCGCCAGCTCGCGCTCCGATTCGCTGCGGATCCGGTCGGCCTTCGCGTTCGCGTCGGCCACGATGTCCTCGGACTGGCGCTGCGCGGTCTCCACCGTCTGACGGGCCCGGCGCTCGGCGTCCGTACGGAGCTTCTCGGCCTCCAGGCGGAGCTGCTCGGCGCGGTGCTCGATCTCGGCGAGGCGCTTCTCGGCCTTGGCCTGACGGGACGCGAGGTCACGCTCCGACTGGTCGCGGCGCTTGGCCAGGTTGGTCTCGAAGTCCGCGGCGGCCTGGGCGGCCTTGGCGCGGGTCTCCTCGAAGAGGGCGTCCGCCTCCTCGCGCTTCTGCGCGGCGTCCTTCTGGGCGTCCGCGCGGAGCGAGGAAGCCTCACCCTTGGCCTTGTCGACGATACGGACGCCCTCGTCCTCGGCCTTCGCCTTGCGGTCGGCGGCGAACGACTCGGCGTCGTTGCGCACCTGCTGGGCGGCAGACTCGGCGAGCTCGCGGTGCTGCTCGGCGGCCCGGCGGGCCTCCTCACGCAGGTCCTTCGCCTCCTCCTCGGCCAGGCGGAGGATCTTCTCGACGCGGGCACCGAGACCGGCGTACGACGGCTCCGCGTCGTCCACCTGGACCTGGGCGTTCTGCGTTTCGAGGTGGAGCTCCTCGATGCGCTTTTCCAGAGACGTGATGCGGGTGAGTGCGCTGTCACGGTCGGCGACGAGCTTGGTAATGCGGTCGTCCACCTGA
This sequence comes from Streptomyces sp. NPDC052052, assembly GCF_040680455.1. Lineage (NCBI taxonomy): Bacteria > Bacillati > Actinomycetota > Actinomycetes > Kitasatosporales > Streptomycetaceae > Streptomyces > Streptomyces sp. NPDC052052. Next base: position 169,753 of record NZ_JBFAWU010000004.1, read on the forward strand.
CCGCGGTCGTATCCACGTCGCACGAGCTCGAAGCCGAAGGGGGAGGAAGGGTCGCTCATGAGGTTCCTGTCGAATGAGACCGGTGAGGTGTTAGAGGGAATCCTAGGGGCCCGGACGGCGTGTCATCGAGTGGATGCCCTTTTGATCTGGAGAATGACACCCCTTTTGAGTGGCGGGCCCGGGTAACTCTTGCTGCTCGGAGGGCTGAAGGTCCTTGACGAAGCATGAGAGATGTCAGGGCGGCTACCCCTCAGACGACTTGCCACTCGATCGGGTGCCCGCCGAGGCGCCGGCCTTGACGCCGTCGGAGCCCTTGTTGCTCGGCGGCGCCTCGAACGACTCCAGCGCCTCCAGGACGTCCTGCACCCGGGAGATCTCGGTGTTGATGTCCTCGCGCCGACGCATCAGCAGATCGAGTTCGCGCTTGCCGTCGTCCACCGTACGCTTCGCCTCGGCCTCGGCGTCGGCCCGCAGCTTCTCCGCCTCACGGACCGCCGCGGCCTTCTTCTGCTCGGCCTCCTTCAGCAGCGTCTCGGCCCGCTTCACCGCCGCGATCCGGACCTTGCTCGCCTCCGAATTGGCCTCCGCCAGCAGCTCCTTGGCCTTGGCCGCCGCCTCGTCGCGCTGCTCCGTCGCCGCCTTCATGAGGTTGTCGACGCGCTCGCCCGCGGTCTTCATCTGCTCTGAGGTCTCCCGGCGGGCCCGGTCGTGCAGCTCCTCGATCTCGCTCTCGATCCGGGTCCTGAGCTCCTCTGCACGCTCCCGGATGGCGGTGGCGTCCCGACGCGCGCCGACCAGCAGCTCGTCCGCGTCCGTACGGGCCCGCTCCACCAGGGAGTTGCCCTCGACGGTCGCCTCCGAGGTGATCCGCACGGCCTCCTTGCGGGCCACGCCCACCATCGTGTCGGCCTGCTCCTCGGCCTCGGTGGCGGCGCGCAGCGCCTCCTCCTGGGCCTTCTCGATGAGCTGGTCCGCCTGCTCGGCGGCATCGGTTCGGCGCTTCGCCGCGGCCTCCCGCGCCTCGTCCAGCAGTCGGTCCGCCTCCTGGCGGGCCTCCGAGCGCATCCGCTCGGCCTCGGCCTCCGCCTCGGCCCGCACCCGCTCCGACTCCTCCCCGACGCGGGCGGCGTGCTCCTGCGCGGAGCCCACGGTGGCCGCGGCCTCCGCACGCAGCCGCTCGGCCTCGTCCGTGGCCTCGCCCGTGATCCGGGCCGCCTGCTGGGTGGCCTCCTCGACGAGCTGGGTGGCCTGCTGGGTGGCTTCCTCGACGAGCTGGGTGGCCTGCTGCGTGGATTCCGTACGGATCCGCTCGGCCTCGCTCGTCGCCTCGCCCACCAGCCGGTCGACCTGGGCCGCGGCCTCGGAACGCATCCGGTTGGCGTCCTCGCGCGCCTCGGCCCGGCTGCGCGCCGCGTCCTGCTCGGCGGAGGCCAGCGCGTCGGAGGCCTCGGTGCGCATCCGCTGGCTGTACTCCGCGGTGTCCGCGCGCAGCCGGTCCGACTCGCTGATCGCCTCGGAGACGGTCCGCTCGGCCATCGCCTTCGCGGCCTCGGACTCCTCCTTCGCCTCCTGGCGGATCCGGCTCGCGTCCTCGCCGGCCCGCTCCCGCTCCGCGTACGCGTCGGCGCGGACCCGATCCGCCTCCTCCTGCGCCTCGGACTTCGTCCGCTCCGCGACATGCTCGGCGGTGGAGCGCAGCCCGGCGATCTCCGCCTCGGCCTGCTCCTGCAGCCCGCTGACCGAATCCCGTACCTGCTGGGCGGTCTGCTCGGCGGCCGAGACCAGCTCGGTGGCCCGGCTGTCCGCCTCCTCGACCAGGCGCTGCGCCTCGGTCTGTGCCTCCTCGACCCGCTTGCGCGCGGAGGCGAGGAGCTCCTCGCTCTGCTCGCGGGCCCGCTCGCGCTCCTGGTTCGCCTCGGAACGCGCCGCGTCGAGGGTCTCCTCCGCCTCCCGGCGGCGCCGGTTGGCCTCCTCCTGCGCGGCGGCCAGCGCCTCGGCGGCCTCCGTGCCCACGCGTTCCGCCGCGGCCGTGGCCTCGGCCCGCACCCGGTCGGCGCTCTCCTGCGCCTCCGACTTGAGCCGCTCCGCCTCGGCGGCCGCCTCGCCGCGCAGCCGCACGGCGGTGGACTCGCCCTCCGCACGGGACTGCGAGGCATCCGCCGCGGCCTCGTCACGCAGCCGCTCCGCCTCGGCCTCCGCCTGCTCCTGCAGCGTGCGCAGCCGCTCGGCGGACTCCGCGCGCAGCCGCTCGGACTCCTCGTTGGTCTCGCGCCGGATGCGTTCCGCCTCGGCGCGCGCCTCGGTGAGCGCCTGCTCGGCGGTGGTGACCCTGCTGTCGGCCTCGGCGTGCAGCCGGGCCAGCTCCTCGGACGCCTCGGTCTTCCGGGCCGCGACCGCGCGCTCGGTCTCCCCGCGCAGCTCCGCCGCCGCCTGTTCGGCCGCGGCGGTGGTGGACCGGGCCTGCTCCTCGGAGTCGGTGCGCAGTTGCTCGGCCTCGGTCCGGGCGCGCTCCAGGGCCTCCTCGGCCTGCTTGCGCACCGCGGCGGCGCGCTCGGCGGCCTCGCCGCGGACCCGCTCGCTCTCCGTACCCGCGGTGGTCCGCAGCTCCTCCGCGTCCGCCTTCGCCTTGGCCAGCAGCTCCTCGGCGGTCTTCGCGCCCTCCTCGATCTGCTGGACGGCCTCACGGCGGGCCTCGCCGCGGATCCGCTCACCCTCCGCGACCGCCTCGGAGCGCAGTTGCTCGGCCTCGCCGCGCAGCCGGCGCGCCTCCTCCTGCAGCTCGACCGTCCTGGCCCGGTACTCCTCGGTGTCGTCCTTCGCCGCGCCCTTGAGCTGATCGGCCTGCTCGGCGGCCTCGCCGCGCAGCCGGTCCGCCTCGGCCTCCGCCTCCCGGCGGATCCGGTCGGCCTCCTCGCTCGCCGCCCGGGTGGTGGACTGGGCGTTCTCGGACGCCTTGGTCAGTACTTCCTCGGCGGTCCTGGCGGCCTTGGCGAGCTGGGCCGCGGCGTCCTCGGCGGCTGCCGTGCGGGCCTTCTCGGTGGCCTCGGACTTCACCCGGTCGGCCTCGGCACGGGCGTCGGCGAGCGCCTGCTCGGCCTCCGTCCGGAGCGCCTCGGCCTCCGTGGTGGCCTCGCCGACCAGCCGGGCGATCTCCGACTTGGCCGTACGCGTGCGCTGCTCGTTCTGCGACTCGACGGCGGCCAGCTGCTTGGCCGCGGTCTCCTTCGCCTCGGCGGTGACCTTCTCGGCGGCCAGACGGGCCTCGCGCAGCCGGGTCTCGGCCTCCTGCATGTGCTGCTCGGCGGCCCGGGTCAGCTCGGTGGTCTGCTGCCGCGCCTGCTCGGTCTCGGCCGTCGTGGACGTACGCAACTGCTCGGCGTGGCTGGTGGCTTCCTGCGCCTGGGCGGAGGCGGCACTCAGCAGTCGCTCGGCGTCCTTGCGGGCGCGCAGCAGGATCGCCTCGGCCTCGGCACGGGCCGCCTCGGCCTCCGAACCGACCCGTTGCCTGGTCTCCTCCGTGACCCGCCCCGCCTCGGCGCGCGCGGCCGCCAGGGACTGCTCTGCCTCAGCACGGGCCTCCGCCATCAGCCGGCGCGCCTGGGACTCCGTCCGGGCCCTGAGCTGCTCGGCCCAGGCGACGTTCTCGTTGACGTGGGACTCGACGGTCTGGCGGCGCTCCGCAAGCTCCTGGTCGAGCTGCTGGCGCCGCTGCACGGCCTCGTTGTGCAGCTCGGCCTGGAGCCGGGCCTGGTGCTCGGCGTGTTCCTGGAGGATCCGCTGGGTCTGCGCGCGGGCGTCCCGCAGCTCACGTTCGGCGTCGGTGCGCAGCTGATCGGCCTGGATCTGGGCGTTCCGCAGCATCTGCTCGGCCTGATAGCCGAGGTCCGCGCTGTCGTAGGCGGGACGGGTCGCGAGATTGCGCCGGGCCTCGTGCAGCTTGGCGCGCAAGACCTCGACCTGGTAACCGAGATCCTCGGCGTGCTGGACGGCCTTCTCCCGGTCGGTCCTCAGCCGGTCCATCTTGGCTTCGAACCGTGAGAGATGGTCGTCTTCAGCTCGGTGGCTCTCCTGGCGTTCGTAGCCCCGCACTGCGCGGTCCCATCCTTCCCCGAGCTCTCAACTTCGTTCGAGCAGGGGAGACCCCAACCCTGGTCGCACCTCTCCAACGAGTACCGTTCACCGGTGAACGGTCCCCCGGGGAATGGTGGCAGATCAACGGCTGGGAACGCGGCGCGCCCCCGACCCGGCCCCGGCCCGGAACCGCCCACTCTACCGGGCCAGGTATCCGGAGGTCAGTGCTCCGCTGATGAGGTGACCAGTTCTGTGAGGACGCCGTGGCAGTCCTTGGGATGCAGGAAGGTGATCCGGGACCCCATCGAACCGGTCCTGGGCTCGTCGTACAGCACCCTGACGCCCTTCTCCCGGATGTCCGCCGCATCGGCGTCGACGTCCGCGGTTCCGAAGGCGATGTGGTGGACACCCTCCCCGTTCTTCGCCAGCCACTTGCCCACGGCGGAGTCCTCCCGGGTCGGCTCCAGGAGCTGGAGGTAGGAGGCACCTCCGTCGGACGTATCGTTGATCTTGAGCATGGCCTCCCGGACGCCCTGCTCCTCGTTGACCTCGGAGTGGAACACCTCGAACCCGTAGGTGGAGCGGTAGAACTCGACAGTCCTGTCGAGGTCGAAACAGGCGATCCCGATGTGGTCGATTCGCGTCAGCATGGAACCAGTGCAGCGTCCCACCGATGGTTACGCAACGTGCGCGCCGTCACACCCGCTGCCGGATGACGGGCGCGGAACCGCTCAGTACATTCAGGTAAACCCTCGTTCACTCCTATTCCCAAGGGGCTGCGGCTCATGTCAGGAACGACTGGTACGACCTCAGTGATTGTCGCGGGCGCACGCACGCCCATGGGCCGCCTCCTCGGCTCGCTGAAGAGCTTCTCCGGGGCCGATCTGGGGGGCGTCGCGATCAAGGCCGCGCTGGACCGGGCCGGCATCGGCGGTGACCAGGTCGAGTACGTGATCATGGGCCAGGTGCTGCAGGCCGGTGCGGGCCAGATCCCGGCCCGCCAGGCCGCGGTCAAGGCGGGCATCCCGATGAACGTCCCCGCCCTGACCATCAACAAGGTGTGTCTGTCCGGGCTCGACGCGATCGCGCTCGCCGACCAGCTGATCCGTGCGGGTGAGTTCGACGTCGTCGTCGCCGGTGGCCAGGAGTCCATGACCAACGCCCCGCACCTGCTCCCGAAGTCCCGCGAGGGCTTCAAGTACGGCGCGATCGAGATGCTCGACTCCATGGCGTACGACGGTCTGACCGACGCCTACGAGAACGTCGCGATGGGTGAGTCCACCGAGAAGCACAACACCCGCCTCGGGCTGAACCGCGCCGAGCAGGACGAGATCGGCGCCCTGTCCCACCAGCGCGCCGCCGCCGCCCAGAAGAACGGCATCTTCGAGGCCGAGATCACCCCGGTCGAGATCCCGCAGCGCAAGGGCGACCCGGTCCTCTTCTCCAAGGACGAGGGCATCCGCCCGGAGACGACCGTGGAGTCCCTCGGCAAGCTGCGCCCGGCCTTCGCCAAGGACGGCACGATCACCGCGGGCACCTCCTCCCAGATCTCCGACGGCGCCGCCGCGGTCGTCGTCATGAGCAAGGCCAAGGCCGAGGAGCTGGGCCTGGACTGGATCGCCGAGATCGGCGCCCACGGCAATGTGGCGGGCCCGGACAACTCGCTCCAGTCGCAGCCGTCCAACGCCATCAGGCACGCCCTGAAGAAGGAGGGCCTGGAGGTCGCGGACCTCGACCTCATCGAGATCAACGAGGCGTTCGCGGCGGTCGCCGTCCAGTCGATGAAGGACCTCGGCATCACCTCCGACAAGGTGAACGTGAACGGCGGCGCCATCGCGCTGGGTCACCCGATCGGCATGTCCGGCGCCCGGGTGGTGCTGCACCTGGCGCTGGAGCTGAAGCGGCGCGGCGGCGGCACCGGAGCGGCGGCGCTGTGCGGCGGCGGCGGCCAGGGCGACGCGCTGATCATTCGCGTCCCCAGGTAGGAACGTCCCGGGCCGCTGGTCCGTAGTACACGTAGAGCAAGCACGCACGCAGTGAACGGAGCGGTGATGGTGGACGTCCCCACCCTGGTGGAGCAGGCCCGTGCGGGCCGGCCGCGGGCCGTGGCCCGCCTCATCTCCCTGGTGGAGGGGGCCTCGCCGCAGCTGCGTGAGGTGATGGCGGCCCTGGCGCCGCTGACCGGAAACGCCTACGTCGTCGGCCTCACCGGTTCGCCCGGCGTCGGCAAGTCGACCTCGACGTCGGCGCTGGTCTCGGCGTACCGCCGGGCGGGCAAGCGGGTCGGCGTCCTGGCCGTCGACCCGTCCTCGCCGTTCTCCGGCGGCGCGCTCCTCGGCGACCGGGTCCGGATGTCGGAGCACGCCTCCGACCCGGGCGTGTACATCCGCTCCATGGCCACCCGCGGGCATCTCGGCGGCCTCGCCTGGTCGGCACCGCAGGCGATCCGGGTGCTGGACGCGGCGGGCTGCGACGTGATCCTGGTGGAGACGGTCGGCGTCGGCCAGTCCGAGGTGGAGATCGCCTCGCAGGCGGACACCTCCGTCGTCCTGCTGGCGCCCGGCATGGGCGACGGCATCCAGGCGGCGAAGGCCGGAATCCTGGAGATCGGCGATGTGTACGTCGTCAACAAGGCCGACCGGGACGGTGCGGACGCCACCGCGCGCGAGCTCAACCACATGCTGGGTCTCGGTGAGGCCCGCGGCCCTGGCGACTGGCGGCCGCCGATCGTGAAGACGGTCGCCGCCCGGGGCGAGGGCATCGACGAGGTCGTCGAGGCGCTGGAGAAGCACCGGGCGTGGATGGAGGAGCACGGAGTGCTCGCCGAGCGGCGCACGGCCCGCGCGGCCCGCGAGGTCGAGACCATCGCCGTCACCCGGCTGCGGGAGCGCATCGGCGATCTGCACGGCGACCGCCATCTCGGCGCGCTCGCCGAACGCATCGTGACCGGGAGCCTCGACCCGTACGCGGCGGCGGACGAGCTCGTGGCAGGACTCACCGGGGCCTGACCTCGGACGAACCGGACGGGATCCGGGGCGGCGTGCGGGCCGCCTTCGGGTCCCGTCCGTGTGTCTGTGTGCGGCACCCGGGATCCTCCCCGACACGGCTGCCGCCCCGCATGGTTGACGGTGCGTCAGCTGGGGTGGGGCCGGAGCTGCGGTCGCTGATGCGTCCGTGGCAGGATGGCGGCCGGATGCGGGCACCAGGGCATCCACCGGCCATGCGAACCTACGGGGGGAGCGACGCATGCTGGGTCCGCTGCGGGAGAACTCGCCCGGACGGATCGGCCCGTACGGGATACGGGCCCGGCTCGGCGCGGGTGGCATGGGGGAGGTGTTCCTCGGTATCCGGGACGGTGACGGTGCACCGGTCGCCGTCAAGACGGTCCGGCGCGACGTGGCCCAGGACCCCGGCTTCCGCAGCCGCTTCCGACGTGAGATCACCGTGGCCCGGTCCGTCACCGGCCCCCATCTCGCGCTGCTGCTCGACGGGGACGCCGACGCCGAAGTGCCCTGGCTGGCCACCGGATACGTGGCGGGCCCGACCCTGTCCGCCGCCGTCCGCAGGGCGGGCGCGATGGACGAGGCCGAGGTGCGGATGCTCGGTGCCGGGCTCGCCCGCGCCCTGGCGGCCGTTCACGCGGCAGGGATCGTCCACCGCGATGTGAAGCCGGGCAACGTGATGCTCGCGGCCGGCGGTCCGCGTCTCATCGACTTCGGTATTGCCCGGGACACCGGCGCGACCCCGCTCACCACCACCGGCCGCATGGTCGGCAGCCCCGCGTTCATGTCGCCGGAGCATGTGGCGGGCAGCGGCCGGGTCGTCGCCGCCTCCGACGTCTTCTGCCTCGCCTCCGTGCTCTGCTTCGCCGCCACCGGGCGCGACCCGTTCGGCGACGGGCCGCTCGCCGCCGTGCTCTACCGGGTCAAGTGCGTCGAGGCCGATCTCGGCGAGGTGCCCGAGGCGCTCCGTACCGTCCTGGAGGACTGCCTGGCCGCCGACCCGGCCGCCCGTCCCACCGCCGAGGAACTCGCCCGGCGGCTCGCACCCGGGGCGGCCGGGCGATGGCCCGAGTCCGTGGGGCAGCACATCGCCGAGTACGAGCGCGAACTGGCCCGGGTCATGGCGCTCAACGGTCCGCTGCTGCCCGGCTACACGCCCACCGAAGTAACCCCACAGAACCCCGCCTCGCTCCACCAACTCCCCACACAGGGCACCGACTTCATCCCGGGCCTGCATGTCGCGCCCACCCAGGGGCCGGGTCTCGCGCAGCCCCCGCGCCGCTCCCGCCGCACCCTGGCCGCGGCCCTCGCGGCGCTGGTCGTGCTGGGAGCCGCCACCGGGGGCCTGCTGGTCTGGCGCAACAACCACACCACCCCCGAGGAGGCGTCGCGCGGGGGGAGTTCACCGGCCGCCCCCAGAATCATGGCCGGAGTGGACGAGAACGGCGGTCCGGACGCCTCGGGCACGATCCCGTACGGCCGCGACGTCCGGCCGACCGGCTGGAAGAAGTCCTGGCAGGGGAAGCTCTCCGGGCGTCCGATCGGCTGTTCCGCGGGCCGCGACGTCGTGGTGTGCCGGAAGACGGACGGCACCTACGAGGCCCTGTCGGCGGCCGACGGGCACCGGATGTGGACGCTGGACACGGGGCAGAAATCCCGATCGGCTGGCTGGGGGCCCCGCGGGCAGTTCTTCATGCCGGCCGGAGCCACCCGCCCCACCGTGTACGACGACATCGTCCTGCTTGCCGCGGGCGACCGGCTGCAGTCGCTGGACGCCCGGACCGGGAAGGTCCGGTGGGAGACCCGGTCGGGCGGTGCGCACGATCTGGACAGCGCCCCGGTCGTCGTCGACGGGCTGGTCTTCGCCGCCACCACGGCGGCGCCCGAGGGTGCCGCGCTCGCCGCCTACGACCTCGCGACCGGCGCCCTCACGTGGCAGAAGGAACTCGCCCCGCAGAACATCTCCAACGCCCAGAAGAGCAACTTCTGGCCGGTCGCCACCGACGGCACGGTGCTGTACGCCGTCGGAGAGGACGCACCGAAGGCGTTCCGGCCGAAGGACGGCACGGTGCTGGGCACGGCCGACGGCGAGGCCGTGCAGGGGACCGGGGACAGGACGAACTCGGGGTGTGGATCGCTCCGGGTGCGGGGCTCCTTCGCCTTCTGCACGACGTACGTCACCAACGACGATCCCTCCGGCTTCGGCGACGACATGGTCCTGCTGCGGTTCGCGGCGGGGACGCTCCGGGGGCAGGGGCATGTGTCGGTGGACTCCTCGCTCGTCGCCGGGGCGACGCTGACCGCGCTCGACGACCGGGTGGTCACGCTCCGCCGGGGCGACGAGTACGTCGAGAGCGTGCCCGACGAGATCGTCGTCGTGGGCATCGCCGGCGGCCGGCCGCTCGGGCGGTACCCGATCGGCGGGAACGCGGCGGCGGGCATGAGCAACCCGGTCTCCGACCCCCTGATCGTCGCGGACACGGTGGTCTGGGCGGACAGCACGACGCTGTACACGGTCCCGATCCGCCCGGACGGCACCCTCGGCCCACTCACCAGGACCCGCATTCCGGGCGCCCCGGGGCCGAGCAGGACACCCACGTACGACCGCGTCACGGACGGCGTGATGCTGGACAAGGAACTCCTCGACCCGCAGGTGCTGCCGGTCGGCGGTGTCGTCCATGTCGTCTACGGCGACGGCACCGTCGTCTCCCTGCCGCTGCCCGAGTGAACCGTCCGACGACCGGCGAAGGAGCCGCGCAGTGATCGAGCCGCTACCCGCGGGACGGGCCCGGCTGGTCGGCCCCTACCAGCTCCTGGGCCTGCTCGGTGCGGGTGGCATGGGCGAGGTGTACCTGGCCCGCTCCGCCGGCGCGCGAGATCCTCTCGCGGGGCTGGTCGCGCTGAAGACCGTACGTCCCGATCTCGACCTCGACGACGGTTTCCGGATCCGCTTCCGCCGTGAGATCGACGCGGCGGGTGCCGTGCGCAGTCCGCACACCGCGGCTCTCGTCGGCGGCGACGCGAACGGCCGGCTGCCCTGGCTGGCGACCGAGTACGTCCCCGGCCCCTCGCTCGCCGAAGCGGTGATCCGCACCGGGCCGCTGCCCGAGCCGGCGGTCCGGGAGATGGGGGCCGCCCTGGCCCGCGCACTCGCCGACATGCACGCCGTACGCGTACTCCACCGCGACCTCAAACCCGGCAACGTGCTGCTGGGCGCCGACGGTCCGAAGGTGATCGACTTCGGGATCGCCCAGGCCTTCGACGCCACTCAACTGACCCGGACCGGCGTCGTGGTGGGCAGCCCCGGCTACATCTCGCCCGAGCACGTCAACGGTTCACGCGCGCTCGTACCGGCCTCGGACGTGTTCTGCCTCGGAGCGGTGCTCGCCTTCGCCGCGACCGGACGGGGGCCGTTCGACGACTCGGACATGGCGGCGGTGATCTTCCGCATCTCCCAGGGCGATGCCGAACTGTCCCGCGTACCACCGCAGTTGCGAGCCGTGATCGAGGAGTGCCTGCGCAGTGACGCCGGGGCCCGGCCGACTCCGCGGCAGCTGGTGGAGATGCTGCTGGGGGAGCGGGCGGGCGGTGCGGTCGGTGGGTCGTTTCCCTGGCCGGAGCCGATTCAGGGACTACTGGCCGCGCACGCGGCCGGGGCGCGCGCCGTCGCGGAGGCGACCGGGCCTGCCGCTGCCGCACCGCCGGTCCCGTTCCACGCCCCGGACCACGGCGGGCCCGCTCTCGCCCCGACGCCCGTGGTGCCGGCGTCCGTGTCCGGGGTCCGGCAGGGGAACAGGGGGCGGTGGATCGCGCTGGCGGCGGCCGCGGTGGTGTGTGCGGTGCTGGGGACGGTCCTGCTGCCGGGGCTCTTCGAGGGGGAGGGCGGCAACGGTGGCACGGGCGGGGCGGGCGGCGCGGTGCATCCGACCGCATCCGCCTCGGGTGCCGTACGGACCGAGGCCGGGCCCGCCGTCGTTCCGGGCGCGGACGCGGGTCGCACCGGCGATTTCGGGACGGCCGCCGCGGACGTGTCCACCAGACCCGCGGGCTGGAAGGCATGGAAGGCCAAGATCGCCGACGGACCGGTGGAGTGCGTCCTGGCCGGCACGTCCCTGGTGTGCGGCGGTCCGCGGCGCATCACGGTGCTGGACGCCGCGAACGGGAAGCAGCGCTGGCAGACCCCTCAGCTGAAGGCGGGCACGGGTCCCGCCGCGGTGGCCGCGGTCATCGATACCACCGTGTACGCCTTCGAGGACGGCGCCCTGGTGGCGCACAACCTGGTCGACGGCGCCGAGCAGTGGCGGGAGCCGCTGCCGGACGGCGCCCAGGTGGCCGACTCGGTCCAGTCCGGCGGCGTCCTCTACTACGCGACGAACCCCACCAGCGGCGCAGGTTCCGGCCGGATCGTCGCCCACCGGCTCACCGGTACACACGGCCGCATGTGGGACAAGGAGTGGGAGGACCCGGCCACCGACGCCGAACTCGCCTTCGCCGACGGCCGGCTCGTCGTGGCCGGCGACGGCGCCACGGTGCTGAAGGGCGCCGACGGGGCCCGGCTGGGAGGCATCGGCGCCGACGAACTCGCCTGCCGCATGCCGGTCCTGAAGGGAAAGCAACTCCTCTGCTCCGGCTCGAACGGCCTGACCGTCGTCGATGTGACGGCGCCACAGAACCGCAGGACGATCGCCGCCGGGGTCGACATCGCCCACCGCCCCGCGCTCTCGCGGGACGGCAAGGTCGTGGTGAGCGGCAGGACGCGGGTGTACGCGTTCGGTCTGGCCGACGGGCGGCAGTACTGGGCGACGTACGACGGCGGCGAGGGGCTGCAGACGATGGGCAGCACGTTCGTCGCCGGCGACCAGGCGCTGGTCGTGGAGGGGTACGGGGTGTCCGCCGTAGCACTGTCCGCCGCCGGGCAGGACGCGGACGAGACAGGAGATCTGTTGACCGACTGGCCGGGGAAGCCGGGTGCTCCGCTCGACCCGGCGTCCGTCTCGCTCCTCGCCCGGGGCGACGCGCTCTTCCTGGGGTTCGGCGACGGGACCGTGCTGTCCGTCTACGCGCCCTGACGTGCCGAGGAGTTGCCGGGCGGGCCTGGTCGGAGCAGTCACGCCGACACCGCGGGAAAAGTGCCGAGGAACTCGCGGACGTGGCGCAGCCACGTCGCGCGGTCGGCCTCGTTGAGGATGTGCGCCGCGCCGGGCAGCTCGATCAGCTGGGCGCCCGGGATGCCCTTCGCCAGCCGGTACGAGCTCTCCGGCAGCACCAGCCGGTCGCCGGTGGGCACCACCACCAGGGTGGGTGCGGACAGTCCCGCCAGGTCGGCCCGGACGTCCACTCGGGATACCAGGTCGAAGTGGTCCAGCGTGCCCGGAGGCATCCCGGCCAGCGTCCGGGCGACCGCTGCGTCGAGGCCGGCCGGATCGATGTCAGCCAGGTCCGTCGATGCCAGGCACGATAGGTGGGCCAGCCGTGCCACGTCATCCCACTGGCCCGCGTCCGCCAAGGACTTGATGAGCCGGGTGGCGAGAGCCAGGACGGGGTCCGCGACCGCGAAGCCGGCGGTGAGGACGAGTGCCCGGACCCGCTCGGGATGCCGGGCGGCCATCCGGACGGCAACGGCGCTGCCGAGCGACTCCCCGAGCACGGCGAACGACTCCTGGCCCGCCGCGACGGCGGCGGCGACCAGTTGGTCGGCGAGGTTGTCCAGGTCCAGGGGTTCGGTGGCCACGGGGGAGCCGCCTGCTCCTGGGTAGTGCGGGCCGACGAGGGTGTGGTCCTGGGCGAGGTCGTCAAGGACGAGGCCGAAGTTGCCCTGGATGCCTCCGCCGGCGCCATGGGCAAGCAACAGCGCGGGGCCACTGCCCTGCACGATGACGTCGAGATCGGAAGTGGCAAGCGAGTGTGGGGTGTTCATGTGGCCGACGCTAAACTCCGACATCGGTGTCAGAGTCAAGTCGCGCGTTGCGCACGGGGAGACGCGAGCCGCATGCGTATGAAGGAGATGGTCCGGCGCACAAAAGTCCACGAGCGCCTGCTGCGCTACTACGAGCAGCAAGGACTGCTGGCACCGGAACGGCTGCCGAGCGGCTATCGCATCTACAGCGAGTCCGACGTAGAGACAGTGCGCCGCATCCGCTGCCTGCTGGCAGCCGGTCTCCCGACCTCTCTGATCGCTCAGGTTCTCCCCTGTATCCGTGCAGACGACGACCGCCTCGTGCCCACCTGCCCGGATCTGGTCGCCCAGCTACGGCAGGAGAGCGAGCGGATCACCCGTGCCATCGAGGAGTTGCGGGCATCCCGCACGATGCTCGACGTCGTCATCGCCGCCGCGCCCACGAGCGTGCCTCCGCCCGGGAGGACTGGCTGAGGGGGCTACTGGAGGGAGGGGGTGTTCCGACCGTGCACTGTTCCCCTCCGACCAGTGTTCCTGTGGTCGGTACTCGGCTGCTTGTCAGGAGGCTGTCGCCGGGCTGTCCCGCAGGCTGACGTTGGCGTGGCTCTCCTGGAAGCTCTGGTCCGAAACGAGAGTCAGCCGGGCCGTGGACCGGAACTCCGGCAGGGTGGTGGAGCCGCAGGAGACCATCGTGGTCTTGAGCTTGGCGGTGGTCAGGGCGAGCCCTTCGTTGAGGTCGCCCGCATAGGGGACGTAGCCGTCCACGCCTTCCTCGAAGACCAGTTCCTGGCCTCCCTGGCCGTAGCGCTGCCAGTTGCGGGCCCGGTTCGAGCCCTCGCCCCAGTACTCCTTGACGAAGCCGTCACGGGTGGGCAGCTTCGCGCCGGCGGCCTGGTCGAAGCGTGCGAAGTAACGTCCCATCATCACGAAGTCGGCTCCCATCGCCAGCGCAAGGGCCACGTGGTAGTCGTGCACCAGCCCGCCGTCGGAGCAGATCGGCACATACTCGCCGGTGCGTTCACGGAAGGCGTCCCGGGCCGCCGCGACGTCCAGCACAGCGCTCGCCTGGCCGCGGCCGATGCCCTTCTGGTCGCGAGTGATGCAGATGGAGCCGCCGCCCACCCCGACCTTGACGAAGTCGGCCCCCGCCTCGGCGAGGAAGGTGAACGCCTCGCCGTCGACCACGTTGCCACCCCCGACCGGGATCTCCGGATAGTGCTTCTTCACCCAGGTCAGCGCTTGCGCCTGCCAGTCGCTGTAACCGTCGGACGAGTCGAAGCACAACGCGTCCACGCCCGCTTCCAACAGGGCCGGGACGCGCTCCTGATAGTCGTGGGTGTTGACACCCGCGCCCACGCGCAGGCGCTTGGCGGTGTCCACGACCTGATGCGGGTAGCGCTTGTTGTCCGCGTAGTCCGAACGGAACACCAGGTGCTGCAGGTGACCCTCGGCATCCACGACCGGGAGGCAGTCCAGCCGTTCGTCCCACAGCCGCGCGTTGGCTCCGGAAAGCGTGGTGTCGGGTCCGGCATGGGCCAGTTCGGCGAGAGCGGTCATCCGGCCGCTGACCGGACCGTCCAGGTCGTGGCGCTGAGGGTGGAAGTCGCGGGAGGTCACCAGCCCGAGCAGGCGGCCGGTGGCGGTCCCGTCGTGGGTGACCGCGGCGGTGCTGTGACCGGTGCGGCGCATGACGTCGACCAGGAGGCTCAGGCTGTCGTCAGCGCGGACGTTGGTGTCGCTGGTGACGAATCCGGCCTTGAAGTTCTTCACCTGGCGGACCGCTGCAGCCTGGTCATGGATCGGCTGGTTGTGGTGCAGGAAGCTCAGACCGCCGTTGCGCGCGAGCGCGATCGCGAGATCAGGTGTGCTGACGGCCTGCATGATCGCGGACGTGAACGGCGACCGCAGTTCGATCGCCGATGCCTCGCCCGTGGCGTGGCGCGCCAGGGGTGCGCGCAGGTCAACTGTCGTAGTCGAGCAGCCGGTTCGAGTCCGGTTCGGCAAGAGCAGAAACTCGTTGAACGTCCGTGAGACCTCGGCGATGATCTGTGCCACTCGTTCCTCCTGACCCGTTGGCCGGGGCCCGGCTGCCCCGCCGCGACGACCGCCCTCGTGTCCCGCGGGGCCGGACAGGCAGAGATCGGCACGGCAGCCGTGGAGGTGCCACACACTGCGGCAGAGCCCTGACCGGCCCCTTGAATCGAACGGGGTGCGGTCGAGATCTGGCACCTTATCGATCAACTCGGCCGGTGCACGAATCGTGTCCCACGCCGGAAGCCGTCCCCTCGGGTGGTTGCTTCAGGTCGTCGGAGCGGGCGACGAGGATCGGGCCGGGGAGACGCGGCCAGGACCAGGGATTCGAGTTCGGCCTGCAGCGCATCCTGGACGGTCTGGGCCTGCTCATCGCCCAGCGTGCGAACTGAGCCGGACGGCGCTGCTCGGTCGCCGTACGGGGATGGCGGACGGGGCACGATTCGAGCTGCGGCTGCCGGGCGCCCGGTGTACGTCACCCCTGGTGCGGGCGCCGGCGCAGCGCTCCCTGCCCCCGGGCGCCAACTGAAGGTCACCGCTCCTGCTGCGGAGGCCGGACGAGTACGTCACCCCCGCCCGCCCCCGGGCTCACACCCTGCCGCGGCGCCCCCGCAGGTGTTCCGCGACCGGCGCCAGTGCCGCGTGCAGGTTCGCCAGCGCCTCCGGTGTCAACAGGTCCATGAAGTGCTTGCGCACCGACGCCACATGGTGCGGCGCCACCTTCCGCATCATCTCCGCGCCCTCCTCGGTGAGGACCGCGTACAGTCCGCGCCGGTCGGACTCGCAGTTCTCCCGGCGGACCAGGCCCGCGTTCTCCATGCGGGTGATCTGGTGCGAGAGTCTGCTCTTGGACTGCAGTGTCGCGGCGGCGAGATCGCTCATCCGCATGCGCTGGTCGTCCGACTCCGAGAGGTTGACCAGGATCTCGTAGTCGTTGTTGGTCAGGCCGAACGGCTGGAGATCCTTCTCCAGTTGGTGCATCAGCAGCCTGCTGACGTCCAGGTGGGTGCGCCAGGCGCACTGCTCCGCTTCGGTCAGCCAGCGAGTGGCCGTCTCGGTCTCCATGTATGGATTCTACCTAAGAAGTTGAAAGACGGACGAAGTGGGTGGAGTGTGACGCTCGATACCCGCTCGGGGGTGGGTCCGGACGCGTGGTGGGGACATACGGCGTCACACTCCGCAGAGTACCTTTCACCAACCGAAACGGCGCTGGAGGTCACCGAGCTGACCGGGCAGACGGGGTGCGGCGCCGGGTTGACCCGCGCCGCCCGGAACCCCTGCCTGCGCGGGCGTCGCCCCGGTCGGCTGCTCGGGCATCAGTACCTCGGTCGACTGGAGCAGCACCGTGCCCGCGCCGACGAACTCGAACTGGTGCTCCTCGCCCGATGTCCCACCGATCCCGGTGAACGACCTGAGGCCGCCCAGTACGCCCGTCAGGTAGCCGTGATCGTAGTGGTGACAGGGCGAGGGGCAGTCTGCCCAGCCCACCAGAGCCTGCGGATCGACCCGCAGCGGCGGCTCCATGAAGACCACCGGGCCGTTCGACGCGGCGACGAACTTCCCCGTACCGATCAGGGTCAGGAAGCCCGGCACGATCGACTGCTTGAGTGCCAGCGTCGGCTGGTAGGCGAGGAGATTGCCGGACCTGATCGTCAGATTGCCGTCCTCCAGGTCGTACGAGTTGACGTCGAAGGCGCGGTCGGCGAGGAGCATCTTGCCGCTGCCCTCGGCCACCACCCAGTCGCTCGCGTGCAGCGGCGAGTGGAAGCTCGTACGGATCAGCCGCTCGAAGCGGCCGTGGCCGATGCCGTTGAAGTCGATCCGCCCGTAGTAGGCGATCATCTTGCCCTTCTGCAGGAACCACTGACCTCCCTTGAGTTCCACACAGAAGGTGTACGCGTTGACGTTGTCGTCGGACGGCAGTGTCATCGGGTCGAAGACCACGGGTGTGCTCACAGCTTCTCCTCCGAGGCCTGGACGTACACCGCGCCGCTGCCGCTCAGCTCCAGTTGGAACGCCTCGCCGGAGCCACGCCCCACCATGTCCCGCCAGCCGAGCGCGGTGGAGAGTTTGTTGCGCACGTCGCCGTGGTGCGCCACATAGGCCTGCGGGTCCACATGCACCGCCCGGCCCGGGGTGATCGGCAGCTCGATCACCCCTCCGTGTGCCATCACCGCGACCGCGCCATGACCCTTGAGGGTGGTGGTGAACAGACCCTGCCCGGTCACCTGGCCGCGCACCATGCCCATCACCCCGCCCTGCGACCCCATGAACATCGTGCCCTGCTGGAGCGTGCCGTCGAAGGCCAGCAACCGGTCGGCCTCCACATACAGGGTGTCGCCGGACAGGTTGATCACCTGGATGTGGTGGCCGCCGTGGCCGAACATCACCGTGCCGTTGCCCTCCACCGTCATCAGCGGGGTCGCCTCGCCCGCCATCCGGCGGCCGATCATCGACATCACGCCGCCCTGGCCGCCCTGGATGTTCGGCGTGAACGCCACCTCGCCGCGGTAGGCGAGCATCGCACCGCGCTGGCTGTACATCTTCTGGCCGGGCAGGACCGTCGCCTCGACCATCTTCGAGTTGATCTCCCGGAACGGCATCAGACATCGCCCCCGATGGTGTTCCGCTCGCTCGGCTGGACGTAGACCAGTCCCTCGCCCTCGAACCGGATCTGGAAGGACTCGCCCGAGCCCTCGCCGATCAGCGTCCGGAAGTTCACCCCGGTCTGGAAGTGCTGTTGCACGTTTCCCTGATGGGCGATGTAGGCGCCGGGGTCGACGAACAGCGGGTACGAGGCCGAGACCCGCAGCGCCACCGCCGAACCGTCCGACATGATCGCCACCTGGCCGGTGCCCTCGACGGTGGTGGTGAACAGGCCGTTGCCCGTCGCCCCGCCACGCAGGCCGGTGAAGGTGGTGCCGGTGCGCAGCCCGGCGTCGGTGCAGAGCAGGTTGCTCGACTCGACGTAGAGCTTGTCGTTGTGCAGCGAGACGAGACTGATCTCGCTCGCCCGGTCGGCGAAGTAGCAGGTGCCCTGCCCGGTCACCTCCATCACGGTCATCTGTTCGCCGGTCAGCCGGCGGGTCACCATGCCGCGCAGGCCGTCGCCGCCGCCGGTCAACTTCTTGAACGTCATCCGGCCGTCGTACGCGACCATCGAGCCGTTCTTCGCCTTGACGGCGTCACCGGCCAGGTCGACGGCGAGCGTTCTGCTGCCTTGGAGTCGGAACATTGCCACGGGGTGACGGTAGCCGCAGGAAGGCGGCCGGGACAGGGACCGGAGGAGGGATGGTCCCCCTGAACCGACCCTGATACGCATCCGGGACAGGACCCGTACGTAACCGGACGCACACCGCCCCCCGCGCGGACGCCGCAGGAACCGATGCCACAATGGGAGCGCTTGTGCCTGTATTCACAAACTGTCACGTTCCTCCCACGCGAAGGTGCCCTCGTGGACATCAAGACCGCTACCGCCCTGCACCGGCTGCGCCTCATCTCGATTCCCGAGGCGCTGTCCTTCCCCGCGCTGATCCTCTTCGGCTCGGTCCTCAGCCGGGTCTCCGACATCGACTTCCTGATGATGCCGCTCGGCGCTCTCCACGGCGCCTTCTTCGTGATCTACGCCGTCATGCTGCTCGACGTCTGGATCAAGGCCAAGTGGCCGCTGAAGCGGGTGGCGTTCTTCTTCCTGCTCTCGGTGGTGCCGTTCGGCGGGCTCTACGGTGACAAGGTCCTCAAGCGCTACGAGGCCGACGGTGTCATCGCGGCCCGTGCCCGCCGGGAGGGTGTGGTCAGCGCATGATCGTCGCGTTCTCGGTCAGTCCGCTGGGTGTCGGTGAGGACGTCGGCGAGTACGTCGCCGACGCCGTCCGGGTCGTCCGGGAGTCCGGGCTGCCCAACCGTACGGACGCCATGTTCACCTCGATCGAAGGTGAGTGGGACGAGGTCATGGACGTCGTCAAGCGGGCCGTCGCCGCCGTCGAGGCCCGTGCCGGACGGGTCTCCCTCGTGCTGAAGGCCGACATCCGGCCCGGTGTCACCGACGGCCTGACCGCCAAGGTCGCGACCGTCGAGCGGTATCTCGCCGAGACGGACTGACGCCGCGTACGTCCGCGTGACCCGACGAGCCCCCGGCCCCACCCGACGCTGCTGGTGTCGACCCACAGCGTCCACCCGGCCGGGGGGCTCGTCCGGCTTCCGTCACTCCTACCGTCACTCCTGTGGGCGACCCTCCGGGGCGGCCAGGGCGATCCCGAGCGGTGTGCGCTCGTACAGCACCTGATGCCCGGACCGGCGTGAGGTGAGCAGGCCCGCCGCGCGCAGCACCGACAGATGCTCCGACACGGACGAGACCGCGAGGCCCAGTCGGTGCGCGAGCACGCTCGGGCCGGCCGGTTCGTCGAGCGCGCACAGCACATCGGCCCGCCCGCGGCCGAGCAGCCGGGCGAGGGCCTGCGGGGTGCGATCGGCGGACGTGCTCCACAGCCCGCCGATCCCGCGCGCCGGATAGACGACGGCCGGCTGCCACGGCGGCGCGAAGCCGGTGGCCGTGCCCGGCCAGGAGAACACGCTGGGCATCAGGACGAGCCCCTGCCCGCCGAGTACCCGGGTGTGCCGGCCGCGCGCCCCGGAGACGGTGACCGTCGACCCGGACCAGCTCAGCTGGGGACTCAGCTCACCCAGCAACCGCTCGAAGCCGACGGCGGCGAGCCGCCGCGAGTGGTAGGCGATGTCCGCCTCCAGCAGGGCGCGCAGCCGCGGCCAGTGCGGTTCGACCAGCAGCCGCCAGGCCTGCTCCAGCAGAGCGGCCAGCTCCCGGGCGGCTCGGGCGGGATCGGCGAGCATCGCCTGCCCGGTGGGGGAGCGCAGCGCCTCCGGCCGGTTCTCCAGCGCCCGTGCGAGGTCCTGGCGGGCGAGCTCGGGATCGACGGACCGCACGCCCGCGAGCTCCTCCTCGAACGAGGTGACCGGCCCGGTCGGCGGCGGGCTGAGGAAGTCCGGGCTGTGTCCGTGCCGGGCCAGGAGCAGCCACAGCGGCCGGAGGTCGAGCCCGGCGGCCGCATCCCGGATCAGCCGGAGCCACGGCAGGTGATACCCGTGCCGTTCGGGCTCGGCCAGCACCCGCACGGCCGCCTGGGTCTCCCAGAGCGGCGAGAGCGCGAACCGGCAGCGCAGCAGATCGCTCTCGTCGAGATGCAGCTGGAACGGCATGCGCGGATCCCGCCGTCAAGTTTCGGTGTGGGCCGAAAGTCTACCGATGGCCGCCGCGACCCAGCAGGCTGCTCCCATGCCGACCGACCCCGAGAGCACCGCGGACCGCGACGTCGCGGACGATCCCCGCGACGCCACGGACGCACCGTCCCTGCCCACCCCGCCCGCCTCCCGCGGCTATGGCTCCCTCTTCGCCGTGCCGGAGTTCCGGTGGGTCTTCGTCGCCCATCTGCTCTCCCTGCTGGGCGTCGTCGTCAGTGAGCTCGCCCTCACCGTCCTCGTGTACGGCCTCACCGGATCGCCGCTGCTCAGCGCCCTGACCTTCGCGCTCGGCTTTCTTCCGTACCTCGTCGGCGGCACCCTCTTCGCCGGGGTCGCCGACCGGTACCCCGCCCGCCGGGTCCTCGTCGTCTGCGACCTGATCTGCGCGGGCTGCGTCGCGGTGATGGTGCTGCCGGGCACGCCGGTCGGCGGACTGCTCGCGCTGCGCTGCGTGGTCGCCGCCGTGTCGCCCGTCTTCACCGGGACCAGGACGGCCACGCTCGCCGACATCCTGGGCGAGGGCGATCTCTTCGTCCTCGGACGCTCGCTGATCCGGATCGTCTCGCAGGGCGCGCTGCTCGCCGGCTACGGGGCGGGCGGTGTGCTGCTGGCCGCCCTGTCCCCGCGCGGAGCGATCACGGTCACCGCGGTGACCTTCCTCTGCTCGGCGGTCCTGCTCCGCTTCGGTACCCGTGACCGGCCGGCCAGGTCCGGCGGGGGCGGCGGCGCCCTGATGAAGGAGTCGCTCGCCGGAGCCCGGACGGTCCTCGCCGACCGCAGGCTCCGCGCCCTGATGCTGCTGTTCTGGGTGCCCCCGATGTTCGTCGTCGCGCCGGAGGCGCTTGCCGCACCGTACGCGGACGAGATCGGTGTGGGAACGGTCGCGCTGGGGCTGCTGCTGTGCGCGATGCCGGTCGGCCAGATCGTCGCCGAACTGTATGTGGGGACTGCGCTGTCCCCGCGTCTGCGCGCCCTGATCGTGCTGCCCGCCGCCGCCGTGGGACTGCTGCCGCTGGTGGTGTACGGGCTGCGCCCCGGCATGGCCGTGACCGTGGCTGTGCTGGTGCTGACCGGGGCCGCCTCGGCCTACGTCATCGGCCTCGACCAGTGGTTCGTCGCCGCTGTGCCCGAGACGCTGCGCGGCCGGGCCATGACCTTGCTCACCGCCGGGATGATGACGCTCCAGGGCGTCGGCATGGCCCTGGCCGGGCTTGCGGCCGAATTCCTCCCCGTGCATCAGGTGATCGCCGCGGCGGGAGCGATCGGCACCCTCTGTCTGCTGCTGCTCGTACGGGAAGTCAGGAACACCGCGGACACCGGACGCATACGGACCGAAGTTCGAGACGGGGCTGACCGGCATATGACCAGTGGGTAAGGTCGATGGCGTGCCGAAGCCGCTCAGTCTCCCGTTCGATCCCATCGCCCGCGCCGACGAACTCTGGCAGCAGCGCTGGGGCCCGGTTCCCGCCATGGCGGCGATCACCTCGATCATGCGCGCGCAGCAGATCCTGCTGGCCGAGGTCGACGCGGTCGTCAAGCCGTACGGACTGACCTTCGCGCGGTACGAGGCACTGGTGCTGCTCACCTTCTCCAAGGCCGGTGAGCTGCCGATGTCCAAGATCGGTGAGCGGCTCATGGTCCACCCCACCTCCGTCACGAACACCGTGGACCGACTGGTGCGCTCCGGCCTGGTCGCCAAGCGCCCCAACCCGAACGACGGCCGCGGAACACTCGCTTCCATCACGGAGAAGGGCCGCGAGGTCGTCGAGGCGGCGACCAAGGACCTGGTCGGCATGGAGTTCGGGCTCGGCGTGTACGACGCCGAGGAGTGCGCCGAGATCTTCGCCATACTGCGGCCGCTGCGCATAGCGGCACAGGATTTCGAGGAGTAGCGGGAACGGGGCCCGCGCACCCTTCCGGGGGTGCGGCCCGCTGCAAGATCGCCCCCGGCGTCCGGTTACGCTCGATGCCATGAAATCCAGCGTGCTGACCCGCTATCGGGTGATGGCCTATGTCACCGCCGTCATGTTGCTCATCCTCTGCCTGTGCATGATCTTCAAGTACGGCTTCGACAAGGGCGAGGGTCTGACGCTCGTGGTCTCCCAGATCCACGGCGTGCTCTACATCATCTATCTCATCTTCGCCTTCGATCTCGGCTCCAAGGCGAAGTGGCCGATGGGCAAGCTGCTGTGGGTGCTGATCTCCGGCACCATCCCGACGGCCGCGTTCTTCGTCGAGCGCAAGGTCGTCCGCGAGGTCGAGCCGCTGGTCGCGGGCGCTTCGCCGGTCACCGTCAAGGCCTGAACCGGTCGCGGGCCCGGCCCGCAGCGCACCGTCCGAACCGCCCCGTGCGAAGCACCGGGCGGTTTCCCATCGACATTTAGTAGGACGTCCTAGTAAATTCGAAGGTATGGACGCTGAAGCGATCGAGGAAGGCCGCCGCCGCTGGCAGGCCCGTTACGACCAGGCCCGCAAGCGGGACGCGGACTTCTCCACGCTCTCCGGAGACCCGGTGGAACCCGTGTACGGCCCCCGCCCCGGGGACACGTACGAGGGATTCGAGCGGATCGGCTGGCCCGGCGAGTACCCCTTCACCCGGGGACTCCACCCGACCGGCTACCGCGGCCGGACCTGGACCATCCGCCAGTTCGCCGGCTTCGGCAACGCCGAGCAGACCAACGAGCGCTACAAGATGATCCTCGCCGCGGGCGGCGGCGGGCTCAGCGTCGCCTTCGACATGCCGACGCTGATGGGCCGCGACTCCGACGACCCCCGTTCGCTCGGCGAGGTCGGGCACTGCGGCGTGGCCATCGACTCGGCCGCCGACATGGAGGTCCTCTTCAAGGACATCCCGCTCGGCGACGTCACCACGTCCATGACGATCAGCGGACCCGCCGTCCCCGTCTTCTGCATGTACCTGGTCGCCGCCGAGCGCCAGGGCGTCGACCCGGGGGTGCTCAACGGCACGCTCCAGACCGACATCTTCAAGGAGTACATCGCACAGAAGGAGTGGCTCTTCCAGCCCGAGCCGCATCTGCGCCTGATCGGCGACCTGATGGAGCACTGCGCACGCGACATCCCCGCCTACAAGCCGCTCTCCGTCTCCGGCTACCACATCCGGGAGGCCGGGGCGACGGCGGCGCAGGAGCTCGCCTACACCCTCGCGGACGGCTTCGGCTACGTGGAGCTCGGCCTCTCCCGCGGGCTGGACGTCGACACCTTCGCGCCCGGACTCTCCTTCTTCTTCGACGCGCACCTCGACTTCTTCGAGGAGATCGCCAAGTTCCGCGCGGCCCGCAGGATCTGGGCCCGCTGGATGAAGGAGACGTACGGCGCGAAGACCGAGAAGGCGCAGTGGCTCCGCTTCCACACCCAGACCGCCGGTGTCTCGCTCACCGCCCAGCAGCCGTACAACAACGTCGTACGGACGGCGATCGAGGCCCTCTCCGCGGTCCTCGGCGGCACCAACTCGCTGCACACCAACGCCCTCGACGAGACCCTGGCGCTCCCTTCCGAGCAGGCCGCGGAGATCGCGCTGCGTACGCAGCAGGTGCTGATGGAGGAGACCGGCGTCGCCAACGTGGCCGACCCACTGGGCGGTTCCTGGTACGTCGAGCAGCTCACCGACCGGATCGAGGCCGACGCCGAGAAGATCTTCGACCAGATCAAGGAGCGCGGCACCCGGGCCCACCCGGACGGGCAGCACCCCATCGGGCCCATGACCTCCGGCATTCTGCGCGGTATCGAGGACGGGTGGTTCACCGGCGAGATCGCCGAGTCCGCCTTCCGGTACCAGCAGGCGCTGGAGAAGGGCGACAAGCACGTCGTCGGCGTCAACGTCCACCACGGCTCCGTCACCGGCGACCTGGAGATCCTGCGGGTCAGCCACGAGGTCGAGCGCGAGCAGGTCCGGGTGCTCGCCGGCCGCAAGGACGCCCGCGACGACGCACGGGTCGCCTCGGCGCTGGACGCGATGCTGGCCGCCGCCCGCGACGGCTCCAACATGATCGCGCCGATGCTCGAAGCGGTCCGGGCCGAGGCGACGCTCGGGGAGATCTGCGGGGCCCTGCGCGAGGAGTGGGGCACCTACACGGAGCCGCCCGGCTTCTGACCCGTTGGTTCCGGGCCTGATCCACACAAGAGGCCCTAAGCGGAGGACGCTACTCCCAGCCCCATGAGCAGCAGTACGGTGAAGCGCCGCGCCCAGTCCTCGTCGACGGGCTCGGCGCTCACCAGGGACCGGTGCACCACCGCGCCGGCGATCACGTCGAAGATCAGGTCGGCGGTCGCCGCCGCCATGGCGTCGTCCTTCGGAGTGGGCAACTCGCCCCGCTCCTGGGCCCGTTGGCGGCCCTGGAGTACCAGCCGCTTCTGTCGGTCCACGATCGAGTCGCGTATCCGGGCCCGCAGCGCCTCGTCACGGGTCGACTCCGCGACCACGGCCATCAGCGCCGTCTGGGTCTCCGGGCGCTCCAGCAGGGCCGCGAACTGCAGTACCACCGCCTGCACATCGGCGGACAGGCTGCCCAGGTCCGGCAGTTCCAGCTCGTCGAAGAGAACCGCCACGGCGTCCACGACCAGCTCGTTCTTGCCCGCCCACCGCCGGTACAGGGTCGTCTTGGCGACCCCGGCCCGCGTTGCCACATCGCCCATCGTGAGCTTCGACCAACCGAGATCGACCAGTGAGGCCCTGGTTGCCTCCAGGATCGCTTCGTCGGCCGCGGCACTGCGCGGACGCCCCGTTCGCGCGGGTTTGGGGTGGCTGTGGCTCAGCATGCCGTGACCATACCGGTGAGTAGGGAGGACCGAATGGTTCCGGCCTCAGTGAGACAGATCACCGAATGTGCCTGTGCGGGAGGGGCTTCGGGCAGTTACGCTACAGGTCGTAGCGAAAGGATGATGGTCATTCCGTCCTGACGCCACGACCGAACGACACCACAGGAACCGGGTGGGGACCCGGTGCCGAAGCGGGCCTTTCAGGGGCCCTCGGGCCGTATCTGCCCGTACCCCCGCATGCCGGCGGGGACCACGGACGGGTGCGGTTCCGACAGCGCTTTCCGTATGGGCGCGCCAAGGGGGGAGGATGTACGTATGCAGCCTAGGAACATGTCCATGAGCGGCGTCGTCGACCTCGCCGCGGTGAAGGCGGCCGGCGAAGCCAAGCTGAAGGCGGAGCAGGCCCGTGCAGAGGCCGCCCGACAGGGGGGTGGCGGCGCCGTGTCGCCGTCCGCCCTGGTGATCGATGTCGATGAGGCGGGCTTCGAGAGCGCCGTTTTGCAGCGCTCCACCGAGGTCCCGGTCGTCATCGACTTCTGGGCCGAGTGGTGCGAGCCCTGCAAGCAACTCGGCCCGCTCCTGGAGCGTTTGGCCCGTGAGTACAACGGCCGCTTCGTGCTGGCCAAGGTCGATGTCGACGCCAATCAGATGCTGATGCAGCAGTTCGGCATCCAGGGCATCCCGGCGGTCTTCGCCGTCGTCGCCGGGCAGGCCCTCCCGCTCTTCCAGGGCGCGGCCCCCGAGGCCCAGATCCGGCAGACGCTGGACCAGCTGATCCAGGTCGGCGAGGAGCGCTTCGGGCTCACCGGGATCCAGGTCGACCAGGACGCCGCCGAGGGGGCCGTCCAGGCTCCCGCCGAGGCGCCGGCCGGACCGTACGACGCCCAGCTCGAAGCGGCCGTGCAGGCCCTGGACGCCAGCGACTTCGACGGTGCCGTCCAGGCCTACCGGAACGTCCTGTCCGACGACCCGTCCAACACGGAGGCCAAGCTCGGCCTCGCCCAGGCCGAACTGCTCGGCCGGGTCAAGGACATGGATCCGCAGCAGGTCCGCAAGGACGCCGCGGACCGTCCGGCGGATGTCGCGGCACAGCTCGCGGCGGCCGATCTCGATCTGGTCGGCGGCCATGTCGAGGACGCCTTCGGGCGGCTCGTCGAGACGGTACGCCGGACCTTCGGTGACGAGCGGGACACGGCGCGGCTGCGGCTGCTGGAGCTCTTCGAGGTGATCGGCCCCGATGACCCGCGGGTCGTCGCCGCGCGCACGGCGCTGGCGCGGGTCTTGTTCTGATGTGACAACGCGGCCGCGGCATCCCTGAGGTGTCGCGGCCGTTTTCGCGCCCAGGCGCTAAGAGGCGGCGTGGCTTTACCAAATCTTGATAAAGGCGACGCCTGTTACTCGTAGTAAATCGCCCTAGGGGTTTCATCCCGGTATGGGCTCATTTTCCCTTTTCCTTCCTTCGTTCGGTGACACCGTGTGTGGCCGGGTGGTGTCACCCGGTCGCGTGGCGGTTATCGGGCCGTTACTAGTGAGTAACGAACCCCTTGTGCCACGGACCGGAATGCACCACGATCGGCCAGGCTCGGTCCAATAACGCCAGCCCGACCGCCAGTCGGAGCGGCGGCCCTGTTGGGTCCCCGCCGAGTGGGCCGGTGGAAGTGCCGTCGGCTCCGGACAGGGGGGTTCCTGCCGTCCGGCAGGGCCTGTCCGAACAAGGCTGCGCGCATGCGTGGCCAGTGGTTGTCGCTCGGGGGTGATCGCCGGTGGTTTCGGACGCGGTTTCCTGCCTCCGTACGCGGGCGCTCTCCCATCCGAGGACGTAGCACTTCTCCCATCCCAGGCCGGGCCCTGCCCGGACCGGAGATGTACGTCCGAGAAGGAGGAAAAGTATGAGTTCCCAGGTTCGTGGTGGCACCAGATGGAAGCGTTTTGCTGTCGTCATGGTGCCGAGCGTCATAGCCACCGCCGCGGTGGGTGTGGGTCTGGCGCAGGGCGCGCTCGCCGCGTCGTTCAGCGTGTCCGGCCAGGAGTTCAAGGTCAAGGCTGCTGAGCTCGAAGGCTACGACTTCGTGCAGTACGGCAGTGTTGCCACCGAATCCGGCGCCGACCCCAAGGTCTCGGGCAAGGCGCACGCCGTGGCCGTGTCAGGCTTCAGCGAGGCCTACATCACGAACATGTGCCAGTCGGTCGTCACACCCGACCTGCCCTTCGGCCTCGGTAGCGTCACCCTGAGGCTGGAGGCGGGTGGCAAGGGCCACGAGCGTGTCTACGCCAAGGACCTCTACCTTGATGTGTCGCAGCTCGACGCCGACGCCGAGTTCAAGAACATCGACATCGGTGTTGCTGCCGGTTCGCTGAAGACGGACAAGGCCGGGAGCATAGGCATCCAGCCTGGCACCCAGGCCAACCCCAACGGGTTCTCCCAGCGCGCCGAGGAGGCCGTGCTGAAGAACGTCAAGCAGAAGGCGTGGGCCACGACGGCAGGCACCTTCAACCTCAGCGGTCTGAAGCTGCGGCTCTCCAAGGGCACAGACGCGGAGTGCTACTAAGCACCCGCTTGGGTGGCCGGAGTGCCCCTGCGGGTCTCCGGTCACCCACCTTTCTCTTCTCACAGCAGTACCGGTTCCAGGGAGCTGTTTTCCATGAGCCCCGAGTCCACAGGGCAGAACGAGCACTACCTCCGCGTCTTCCGGCGGGGATTCCGCACCTGGCGGGGTAACCGGCCGTTCTGGGCGGGCCTGTTCACCATGGTGGGTGGTCTACCCATCGCGTACTTCCCGTACGCCAACATGCACCTCGGCAACGTCACACTGGCGATGTCCACGACCGCCGGCGCCGGATCGCTGATCATCGGCGTCCTGCTGGTCACGCTGGGTCTGACGATGTGGTTCCACCACATCGTGCGCGTCTTCGCCGGTGTCGCCGCGATCCTGCTGGCGCTGATATCCATACCCGTCGCCAACATCGGCGGGTTCCTGATCGGCTTCCTGTTCGCCATGCTCGGCGGAGCGCTCTCCGTCTCCTGGGCCCCGGGCGAGCCGGAGCCCGAGGCAGAGGCCGACGGCGCACAGGGCCCGGTCGCCGAGGACGGCGGTCCCGGGACGACGGAGCTCGTACCCGGGTTCCCCGATGCGCCGGCGGAGCCCGAGCAGTACGGCAAGGCACTTGAGGTCGACGGCGGGAGGAACCGTGCGGGGTGACGAGACGCAGCGGAACTCGACCGGGGAGGATCCCCGGCCGAGGAGCGGACCGCGTCACGCGGCCCCCAGGAAGTCGTTGCTGACGAAGCTGCACATACCCGCGGGCAAGGCCTTCGCGCTCGCCGCGATGCCGACGGCCGTCTTCGTGGGCATGGGGCTCACCCCCAAGCTCGCACTCGCCGACGACAGTACGGACATCCCGTTCGCGCCCGGCCCCTGCGTGACCCGCTCCGACGAGCCGAGCGAGTCGCTCACCCCGTCCGCATCGCAGTCCACGTCGTCGTCCGCCACCGACTCCGGTGACAAGGCCGACGAGGCGACCCCGGAGCCCTCGGCGACCCCGTCGGCGAGCGACGCGGCGAAGGCGGAGGCGAAGTCCGTTGCCGCAGCCGCACCCACCGCCTCGGCGAGCGCCTCGCCCACTGCCACGAAGTCGACGAACCCGCTCGACCCGCTGGGCGTCGGCGACGCGCTGAAGAAGCTCTTCGAGGGTGCGGGCACGGACACGGCGACCCCGTCCCCGGGCGAGAGCACCGCGTCCGAGACGCCCACGGCCGACGCCACGACCGAGGACGCCTCGACCGAGGCTGCGGCCGAGGGCGCAGCGGAGAAGACGTCCGAGAAGGCGTCCGCGAAGACGGCCGCCGCCATCCGTGCCGCGGCCGACAAGGCCGGCCAGACGGTCGAGGAGCTCGACGAGAACGCCAAGGGGCTCGACGCCAAGCAGGACGAGGACATCCCGGACGGCGCCAAGGAGTCCTTCCCGTGTCCGACCGCCGACCCCGCAGCGCTGGCCGCGGCCGATCTGGAGACGGGCATCCCGCTGCTCCCGACCGACCCGTGGATCCTGAAGAGCTCGATGCTCACCCTCAACGGGCTCGACTACAAGGGCATCGTCGAGGTGAAGACGCAGGACGGCACCGTCAAGAAGGTGCTGAAGTTCACCGCGAGCTCCGTCGACATCAAGAACCTCCACCAGTTGACGAAGGGTCCGAACGGCACCACGGCCCATGTCGAGGCGCGCAAGGGCTCCACATCCACCATCCGCGAGGGCACGGTGACGATGTACACGGAGGAGCTCAAGGGCAATCTCTTCGGCCTCATCCCGATCACGTTCAGCCCTGAGGCACCGCCGCCGCTGAACGTTCCGGTCGCCTTCTTCACCGATGTCACGGTGACCCAGGCGGGCCAGTTCGGCGGCTCGCTCAAGGTGCCCGGTCTGCAAAACTACTTCACCGGTGGTACCACCGGCTGACGTCGTCAGGCAGACCGCAGACCGCAGACCATTCACCATGTGGGCCGGACCTCCCCCGGGGGGTTCGGTCCACATGCGTTCGCCCCAACGGCCCCTGAAATTCCCCGTGTCTGCGAACAAGAACGAGGAGGGTCTGTCGGGCACGGCGGAATTCGTCCGGGGGGACAGGCTGTTCAGAGCTTTTCGGGATCAGTGGACGTGAGGCCTTCGCCTCGGTGGGAGGGATGTTCTGGTGCCGGAGTCCTGGCATGAGTTTTTCTCGGGGGACGGCCACATGGGTTTCGCCGACCATGTGGAACGCTGGTCGCGTTCGGCGGCGACCCTGCCGACCAGCGGGTATGCGAGCGACTGGGGGCTCGCGGTCGAGAAGTTCAGCAACTGGTTCCACGCGGAGCACGCCGAATTCAGTCGCGAACAGTGGCGGGCGGCCGCGTCCGCCTGGGCGAATCTGCTGTCGGCCGCGGAACGCGCCACCGGACCTCAGGGTATCGAGTGGCTGATGAGTGATCTGCGGCTGCGGACGTACCTGCTCAAGAAGATGGGCCCGCGGCCCGACATGCCTCTCCTGGATCCCGCAACGGTACTCGAACGGGCCCTGGGCGCAATTCCGTTGAGCCGCGCGGAGGCGGCAGAGCTCGCCCCGGTCTGGCGCACCCTGCCCCGGGACAAGATGCTCGTCCTCCGTACCGCCCGCAGGCTCGTCGTTCTGGCGGGGCGGCTCGGCGCCATGGTGGAAGACCACCCCCGGTGGGCCGGGTGCGAAGCCTGGCGGGAGGTGGCGCCAGACCTGCCGTAGACGTCGGGCCCCTGTCTTGGGACGGCTCATCCGCGGTCACCCAAGCGAAGGGCGTCCCGCCGCGGTCGCATGACCGCGGGGGACGCCCTTCGTGGTGCTTGTGCCGTGCGTCAGTCGCGCGCCCCGCCGCCGACGTGGTGCACCCGCACCATGTTGGTCGTGCCCGGGACGCCGGGGGGCGAGCCGGCCGTGATGACCACGGTGTCGCCCTCGTTGTAGCGCTCCATCTTCAGGATCTCCGCGTCGACCAGCTCGACCATCGCGTCCGTGTTGTCCGCGTGGGGCACGACGTGGGCCTCGACGCCCCAGCTCAGGGTGAGCTGATTGCGCGTCGACTCGTCCGTGGTGAAGGCCAGGACGGGCTGCGCGGCGCGGTAGCGGGAGAGGCGGCGGGCCGTGTCCCCGGACTTGGTGAAGGCGACCAGCGCCTTGCCGTTCAGGAAGTCCGCGATCTCGCAGGCGGCCCGGGCCACCGAACCGCCCTGGGTACGGGGCTTCTTGCCCGGTACCAGCGGCTGGAGGCCCCGGGAGAGCAGCTCCTGCTCGGCGGCGACGACGATCTTCGACATCGTCTTGACCGTCTCGATCGGGTACGCGCCCACGCTGGACTCGGCCGAGAGCATGACGGCGTCCGCGCCGTCCAGGATCGCGTTGGCGACGTCGGACGCCTCGGCGCGGGTCGGCCGCGAGTTGGTGATCATCGACTCCATCATCTGGGTCGCCACGATCACCGGCTTGGCGTTCCGCCGGCAGAGCTCCACCAGGCGCTTCTGCACCATCGGGACCTTCTCCAGGGGGTATTCGACGGCCAGGTCGCCACGGGCCACCATCACACCGTCGAACGCCATGACGACGCCCTCCATGTGCTCGACGGCCTGCGGCTTCTCGACCTTGGCGATGACGGGGACCCGGCGGCCCTCCTCGTCCATCACCTTGTGGACGTCCTTGATGTCGTTGGCGTCCCGTACGAAGGACAGCGCCACCAGGTCGCAGCCCATCCGCAGGGCGAACCGCAGGTCGTCGACGTCCTTCTCGGACAGGGCCGGGACGTTGACCGCCGCGCCGGGCAGGTTGATGCCCTTGTGGTCGGAGATGACACCGCCCTCGATCACGATGGTCCGCACCCGGGGACCTTCGACCGCGACGACCTTCAGTTCG
Organism: Streptomyces sp. NPDC052052; assembly: GCF_040680455.1. Taxonomy (NCBI): domain Bacteria; kingdom Bacillati; phylum Actinomycetota; class Actinomycetes; order Kitasatosporales; family Streptomycetaceae; genus Streptomyces; species Streptomyces sp. NPDC052052. Next base: position 201,194 of record NZ_JBFAWU010000004.1, read on the forward strand.
ACGTTGCCGTCGTTGATCAGGATCGGGTCGCCCTTGGTGACGTCGCCGGGCAGGCCCTTGTAGGTCGTGCCACAGATCGACTTGTCGCCGGGTACGTCCTCCGCGGTGATGGTGAACTCGTCCCCGCGTACCAGCTCGACGGGGCCCTCGGCGAACTTCGCCAGGCGGATCTTCGGGCCCTGGAGGTCGGCGAGCACGCCGACCGCATGCCCGGTCTCGGCGGCGGCCTTGCGGACCCGGTCGTAACGACCCTGGTGCTCCTCGTGGCTGCCGTGACTGAAGTTGAAACGGGCCACGCTCATGCCGGCCTCGATCAGAGCGACGAGCTGCTCGTGCGAGTCGACGGCGGGACCGAGTGTGCAGACGATTTTGGAACGGCGCATGAGGCGGATCCTATCGGTTTGTTTCACTGCGGAATATTCGGTCTGGGGGAAGGTACAAAGGGGCGCTGGGGTGCTCAGTTGTGGGCCTGTCCGACGAGCGCGAAGGTCTGGACGGCTATCTCCAACTCCTCGTCCGTGGGCACCACGGCGACCTTGACCCGTGCGTAGTCGGGCGAGATCAGCCGGGGTGCGTCGGACCGCACGGTGTTCAGATCCGCGTCCACCGCGAGGCCGAGTTCCTCCAGCCCGTCGATCGCAGCCTTCCGTACGGGTGCGGAGTTCTCCCCGACCCCCGCCGTGAACACCACGGCGTCCACCCGCCCGAGGACCGCCGAATAGGCGCCGATGTACTTCTTCAGGCGGTGCACATAGATGTCGAACGCCAGCGTCGCGTGCTCGTCGCCCTCCCCGACCCGGCGCCAGATCTCCCGCATGTCGTTGTCGCCGCAGAGGCCGACCAGGCCGCTCCTCTTGTTGAGCAGGTCGTCGATCTCGTCCACCGACATTCCCGCGACCCGCCTGAGGTGGAAGGTGACGGCCGGATCGATGTCGCCGGACCGCGTGCCCATCACCAGGCCCTCCAGCGGGGTCAGCCCCATCGAGGTCTCCACGCACCGGCCGCCCGCCACCGCAGATGCCGAGGCGCCGTTGCCCAGGTGCAGCACGATCAGATTGACCTCCTCGGGCGCATGTCCCAGCAGCTCGGCGGCCTTGCGGGAGACGTGCGCGTGGGAGGTGCCGTGGAAGCCGTACCGCCGGATCCGGTGCGCGTCGGCGACCTCCCGGTCGATCGCGTACCGCGCCGCGTGCTCCGGCATCGTCGTGTGGAAGGCGGTGTCGAAGACGGCGACCTGCGGCAGGTCGGGGCGCAGGGCCTGCGCCGTACGGATGCCGATGACGTTCGCCGGATTGTGCAGCGGGGCGACCGGGATCAGGCGTTCGATCTCCTTCAGTACCTCGTCGTCGATCACCACGGGCTCGGTGAACCGCAGTCCGCCGTGCACCACCCGGTGGCCTATCGCCGCCAGGGCGGGGGAGTCCAGGCCGAGACCGTCGGCCGCCAGTTCCTCGGCCACCGCCTTCAGCGCGGTCTCGTGGTCGGCGATCGGGCCGGTGCGCTCACGCGGCTCGGCGCCTTGGCCGGCCAACGGGATGTGCACCAGCCGGGAGGTGCGCTCACCGATCCGTTCGACCAGCCCGGACGCCAGCCGGGAGTGGTCGCTCATGTCCAGGAGCTGGTACTTCACCGACGAGGAGCCGGAGTTGAGCACGAGCACACGGTTCGGGGCCTGGTCCGGGGCCTGGTCGGAGGATTCCTGTGCGGTCGGGGTGGTCATGGGGTTCGCTCCTCGCCCTGGGCCTGGATCGCCGTGATCGCCACGGTATTGACGATGTCCTGGACGAGCGCGCCCCGGGACAGGTCGTTGACGGGCTTGCGCAGCCCCTGGAGCACCGGGCCGACGGCCACGGCGCCCGCCGAGCGCTGCACGGCCTTGTAGGTGTTGTTGCCGGTGTTCAGGTCCGGGAAGATCAGCACCGTCGCCTGTCCGGCCACCTCGGAGCCGGGCAGCTTCGTCGCGGCGACGCTCGGCTCCACCGCGGCGTCGTACTGGATCGGGCCCTCGATCCTGAGATCCGGCCGGCTCTCGCGCACCCGCTCCGTCGCCCCGCGCACCTTGTCGACATCGGCCCCCGATCCCGAGGTGCCCGTCGAGTACGACAGCATCGCGATCCGTGGCTCCACACCGAAACGCGCGGCGGTGGCCGCCGACTGGATCGCGATGTCCGCCAGCTGCTCCGCGTCCGGGTCGGGGTTGACCGCGCAGTCGCCGTACACCAGGACCTTGTCGGCGAGGCACATGAAGAAGACGGAGGAGACGATCGCGGCATCCGGCCGGGTCCGGATGATCTCGAACGCGGGGCGGATCGTCGCCGCGGTGGAGTGCACGGCCCCGGACACCATGCCGTCCGCGAGCCCCTCCTGGACCATCAGGGTGCCGAAGTAGTTGACGTCCGCGACGACGTCGTAGGCCAGCTCCACCGTGACCCCGCGGTGTGCGCGCAGCTCCGCGTACCGTTCGGCGAAGCCCTGGCGCAGCTCGGAGGTGTGCGGGTCGATGAGCTGCGCATCGGCGAGGTCGATGCCGAGGTCCGCGGCCTTCTTCCGGATGGCGTCGGGATCGCCGAGCAGGGTGAGGTCGCAGACGTCGCGGCGCATCAGTACGTCGGCGGCGCGCAGCACGCGTTCCTCGGTGCCCTCCGGCAGGACGACCCGGCGCCGGTCGGCGCGGGCCTGCTCCAGCAGCGCGTGCTCGAACATCATCGGGGTGACGCGGCCGCTGCGGGCCACCGAGATCCGCTCCAGCAGGGCACCGGTGTCCACATGGCGCTCGAAGAGGCCCAGTGCGGTCTCCGCCTTGCGCGGCGTCGCCGCGTTCAACTTGCCTTCCATGGCGAAGAGTTCCCCCGCGGTGGGGAAGGAGCCGCCGGCCACGGAGACCACCGGGGTGCCCGGGGCGAGTCGCGCGGCCAGCCGGAGTATCTCCTCGCCGGGGCGTTCGTCCAGGGTCAGCAGCACACCGGCTATGGGCGGGGTGCCGGCACTGTGCGCGGCCAGCGAGCCGACCACCAGATCCGCCCGGTCGCCCGGGGTGACCACCAGGCAGCCCGGCGTCAGCGCCTTCAGCAGGGTCGGCAGCATCGCACCGCCGAAGACGAAGTCCAGCGCGTCCCTGGCCAGCCCGGAGTCGTCGCCGAGCAGTACCGTGCCGTCGAGCGCCGTGGTGATCTGGGCGACCGTCGGAGCGGAGAGCGCCGCATCGTCCGGCAGCACGGAACAGGGGACGGGCAACCGGGCCGCCAGCCGCTCCGCGACGGCATCGCGGTCCTCGGCCGCCACCCGGTTCACGATCATCGCGACGACGTCGCAGCCCAGGCCCGCGTACGCCCGGTAGGCGTTGCGGGTCTCGGACCGCACCGACTCCGCGGTCTGGCCCCGTCCGCCGACCACCGCGATGACCGAGGCGCCGAACTCGTTGGCGAGGCGGGCGTTGAGCGCCAGCTCGTCGGGAAGCTGGGTGTCGGAGAAGTCGGTGCCGAGCACCAGCACCACCTCGTACGTCCGGGCCACCTGGTGGAAGCGCTCGACGAGCTGGGAGACCAGCTCGTCCGTACCCTGCTCCGCCTGGATCGTGGAGGCCTCCTGATAGCTGAGGCCGTAGGCGGACTCGGGGTCCTGGGGGAGGCGGTAGCGGGCCCGCAGCAGTTCGAACAACCGGTCGGGCCCCTCGTGGACGAGCGGCCGGAACACCCCCACCCGGTCCACCTGACGCGTCAGGAGCTCCATGACTCCCAGATCGACGACCTGACGGCCGTCTCCCCGGTCGATCCCGGTCACGTACACGCTGCGCGTCACGCGTGCCCTCCCGTGCATATTTGCGGTTTGGGACGTATTGCCAAGCTGACGATACCTGCGGGGGCGGAGACGTCGCCTGCTGGGAGAAGGAGCCTCCAGGGAGGGGCGCTCGGGCTTCTGACCTGGCCACCCCCGGGCCCGGCCGACGTCTCCGGTGGAACACCGGTCAGTCCGGCCGTGAGCGGTTGACAGAGCACGATCCGGCCCTGGCGTGGGAGAATCGTCGTGGCTCACGGTACGGGGGAGTCCTCGGTCGCCCCCGACAATGCACGACACTAACGAGCAGGAGATTCAGCACGATGCGCATCGGAGTTCTCACCGCAGGCGGTGACTGCCCAGGCCTGAACGCAGTGATCCGGTCGGTCGTGCACCGCGCCGTCGTGGGTCACGGCGATGAAGTCATCGGCTTCGAGGACGGGTTCAAGGGACTCCTCGACGGCCACTTCCGCCCCCTCGATCTCAATGCGGTCAGCGGCATCCTCGCCCACGGCGGTACCATCCTCGGCTCGGCCCGACTGGAGCGCGACCGGCTGCGCGAGGCCGCCGAGAACTGCGCCGAGCTGAGTCGCCGTTACGGCATGGACGCACTCATCCCCATCGGTGGCGAGGGCACCCTCACCGCCGCACGCATGCTCTCGGACGCCGGGATGCCCGTCGTCGGCGTCCCCAAGACCATCGACAACGACATCTCCGCCACCGACCGCACCTTCGGCTTCGACACCGCCGTGGGTGTCGCCACCGAAGCCATAGACCGGCTCAAGACCACCGCCGAATCGCACCAGCGGGTCATGGTCGTCGAGGTGATGGGCCGCCACGCCGGCTGGATCGCGCTGGAATCCGGAATGGCGGGCGGCGCGCACGGCATCTGCCTCCCCGAGCGCCGCTTCCGTGTCGAGGACCTGGTCAAGATGGTCGAGGAGCGGTTCGCCCGCGGCAAGAAGTTCGCGGTCATCTGCGTCGCCGAGGGCGCGCACCCGGCCGAGGGCTCCATGCCGTACGCCAAGGGCGAGATCGACCAGTACGGCCACGAGCGCTTCCAGGGCATCGGCAACCGGCTGGCCATCGAGCTGGAGGCCCGGCTCGGCAAGGAGGCCCGGCCGGTCATTCTCGGCCATGTCCAGCGCGGCGGCACGCCGACCGCGTACGACCGGGTGCTCGCCACCCGCTTCGGCTGGCACGCGGTGGAGGCCGCACACCGGGGCGACTTCGGCCAGATGACGGCGCTGCGGGGCAACCGCATCGAGATGGTTCCGCTCGCCGACGCCATCACCCAGCTCAAGACGGTGCCCGCGGACCGGATGGACGAGGCCGAGTCGGTCTTCTGACCCCGCACGAACCGGGCCGGCCCCACAGCCGGCCGACGGCCCCGACCGACCCCCTGGACGGTCGGGGCCGCTTGCTGTTCCGGTGCGGCCCTGGGGTCGTTCCGGAGGGGGCGGTGCGGTGCGCCTGCGGCGCTCCACCCAGGGCGGGCCCAACGCTTCCCGAGCCGCGCAGGATGGGCGTGGTGTGTCGCGGTCGGTCAGATGGCGTTGATCGCCGTGGGTGCTCGCTCCGTACGAGTCAACGCTCGCAGTAACGCTCCTTGACCGTGCCGTCGGGCGGCGAGTCGGGTGAGTAGCACGAGAACGGGGTCGAAGACGGCGTCTGGAAGCTCCTGTGAGGCGATTCCCACGCTGACAGCGAGATCGTCCATGTGCACGGCGAGCTCCAACATCCGGGTGACCAGAAAATCGTCGAGGAGCAGCGCCCATCCCGTCTGCGGCATGAACACAACCTCGTCGCCTGAACGCCCGGCGAGATCGGTCTGCTGCCCAGCGAGCACGGTGTGGGCGCGTTCGGCCAGTGACAGCGCACCTTCGGATGCGATGCCCTCACCCTTTGCTCGAATGCCGGCGTTGACCTCCCCGTCGAGTGGTGCGGCGATCCAGGCAGCTCGCGCGTAATGTTCCAGCAGTGGGATCGGGGCCTGTGGTGACTCGGGCTCTTCCAGGGCCGAGCTGACACTGAAGATCTGGTAGGCGAGATGGCCGGCCAGGCCACCGACCGTCATCCTGGCCAGTGCGCTGGGCCTCTCCCACGTGGCGTCGACTTCCGATTTCGCCAGCAGTGCTGCTGCTTGGCTCGCGGTGCTCAGGTAGGCGTCCACGACGCTCATGAAGTCCTCCGTGATCCGAGATCCCCGACATTATGAGCCTTGGGAGGCGCCCGGGCTGCAGCCTGCCGCCCGGCGATGTGGCAGGAGGTGGGCATGCAGAGGAGGCCGATGGTGGTGGCCCCGCGTTCCCGCTCGCCAAGCTCACCAGGCGCGCAGCCAGTGCGCGTTGGCCGCTCTCCCGATGCCGACGCTCCAAAGGAAGCCGTGAGCATGCCCGGGATGACGGAGGCTGCGCCGACGGGACGAAGCGCTGGTGTTTCCGCTATACGCCGGAGGACAGTCGGCTCGCGGCCTGCTCCCATGGCTGAGGCTCGGCCAGGTCCTCCCTGTCGAAGGCGTCCTCCTCGAACCAGCCTGTTCCCGCAAGCCAGGTCTCCAGCCACACTTCCAGGCTGGCGGAGTCAAGGAACCAACACTGATCCCACGACCCGCCGCTGTACGGGTTCGGCTCGAAGAGCAGGACCTGACCGTCCTCACTGAGACAATCAACGCCCGCGTACATGGCACAGCCCCAGGTCAGGATCGGTACGACGCCTTCGGGCCACTCCGGGTGCTCCACTCCAACGGACGCCTCACGTCGCGTCAGGTACTCGCCGGCGACGCTGGAGCCCGGACCAAGCAGTGGCAGCAGTCGGTAGTCAGGGCCGAAGCCGCCGTCAGAGACCTCGCGATACAGGCGTGCCAGGAGAGGATGCAGCGCGAAGCCCAGTTGCGCTTCGGCATCCGCGATCTGGGCATCGCCGACAGGCGCGGGAAGGTCTTCGTTGTCCGATGCGGCCCGGACGGCAACGCGTTGCACGAGGTCATCGATGTCGGTCATGACCGTGATGCTGTCAGAGCCCTCCGACATGCCGACGGCCAAGGCGGGCGGGCGACCGGCGACGGGTGACGAAGGCGCGGTGGCCGTTGAAGCCCTCCTCGGGATAGACCGCCTTGTAACCCATGGTGGTTGTAGATGTCTTGGTGGTCAACTACGACTTGGACGCTATGGGGCGGCATACCCTTCGTGATCGCGTCTGTGATGAACAGCCTCCCGAGGACGGCGCCGCTCAGACGGCCGTCCCGTCCACCCCCGCCGTCTGCCAGAACCGTTCCTCGATCCGGTCCAGGTACTCCCGTCCCGCCTTGCCCGTGGCCCCGGCCTGCTCCCTGCCCGAGCTGCTCCAGTTCAGCGTGGACACGATGAGCTTCTGGTAGTCGGTGTGCAGTTTCTCCAGCACTGCCTGCAGAACGCCGCGCTCCAGCGGCACCAGCTTCGCCACCGGCCGGACGTGGGACTGCCAGCGCGTCGTCACCGCACCGCGCAACAGCTCCGCCAGCTCCTCGTCCCGGCCCGACACCGTCACGAAGCCGGCCGGTGTCAGACCCAGCGCCTCGCAGAGCAGCGCGGACTGGCGCTCATTGCCGCGCCAGCGCCCCGTCTCCTCCATCCGCAGATACGCGGAGGGGGCCATCCCCAGCAGCCGCGCCAGCTCATCGGCACCCAGCTGCCTGGCCATCCGGTGCTCCCGCAGGGTCTGCGGGGCAGTGAGCAGATCGATCGGCGAACACCACAACACCCCTGCCAGTGCGGTCAGTTCGTACTCGGTCGGGACGGCGGCCCCGCCCTCCCAGGCGACTACGGTCTCCGCGCTGACCCGGAGGCCGTACTGGGCGCCCAGGCCGTAGGCGACATGGCCGGGCAGCATCCCCAGGGCCTCACGGAGTCGGCGCGCGGCGGGGGCGTTGAAGGGCGGCGACGAATGCACGGCCCCACCGTAGGGGCCGCCGCGTGGTCTGACTACGGGGCAGCCCGTCCGGCAGCAGGGCTCGTAGGAACGTCCAGTACCGGTTCGGCCCTGATCCACCGGGCCGGCCCGGTGCGGGACGTGGTCAGTGGGCCTGGGACACCCACCGGTAGTACAGCTCCGGACGCCCGACGTGGCCGTACACCGGAGTGCGCACCGCGCGCCCCACCGTCACCAGATGTTCCAGATACCGGCGCGCGGTGATCCGCGAGATGCCCAGCTCCGTCCCGGCCGCACTCGCGGTCACCCCGTCCGGGGCGGCGCGCAGGACGCGGGTGACGGCCTCCAGCGTCGGCCCGCTCAGGCCCTTCGGCAGCCGCGTGGGCTGCGGCGCGCGCAGGACGCCGAGCGCTCGGTCGACCTCGTCCTGGCCGCTCGCCTCACCGGCCGCCGCGCGGAACTCGGCGTAGCGGACGAGTCGGTCGCGCAGGGTGGCGAAGGTGAACGGCTTGAGTACGTACTGGACGACCCCGAGCGAGACGCCTTCCCGGACCACCGCCAGATCGCGCGCCGAGGTCACCGCGATGACATCCGCGGTGTGCCCGGCCGCCCGCAGTGAGCGCAGCAGGTGCAGGCCGTGCCCGTCGGGCAGATAGAGGTCCAGGAGCAGCAGATCGACCGGCGTACGGTCCAGCGCCCGGACCGCCTCCGCGCGCGAGTGCGCGACCGCGGCCACCACGAACCCGGGGACGCGTCCCACGTACAGCCGATGGGCGTCCGCGGCAACGGGATCGTCCTCGACGACCAGCACCTGGATCATGCGAGGTGCTCCTTCGGGGCGCGGGACCGGGTACGGGCAGCCGATGCGGGGCCGGTCGCGGTCAGCGGCAGCCGCACCGTGAACTGCGCGCCGCCGTCCGGCCCGTGGCCCAGTACCACCGTGCCGCCGTTGCGGTGCACCGCCTGCTGCACGAGGGCCAGCCCGATGCCGCGGCCCGCGCCGTGCGTCGACCAGCCGCGGCCGAACACCTCGTCGGCGTCGTCCGGATCGATTCCGGCCCCGGTGTCCGCGACCTGCAGCAACAGCTCCCCCTCCTCGGCGAGCGCGGTGACGGTGACCCGGGCGCGGGCGGCCCGGCCGGGTCCCGCCCCGCGTTGGGCCGGGATGGCAGGGGCGCCGGGCTCACCCGTCGCCGCCTCCGATGCCGCGTCCACCGCGTTGTCGATCAGGTTGCCGAGGATCGTCACCAGGTCCCGCGGCGGCAGTGCCTCGGGCAGTGCGCCGTCGTCGATCAGGCTGTCGTCGGCGAGCACCAGGTCCACGCCCCGTTCGTTCGCCTGCGCCGCCTTGCCGAGCAGAAGTGCCGCCAGGACCGGCTCGGCGACGGCGCCCACCACTTGGTCGGTGAGGGTCTGGGCGAGCTCCAGTTCGGCCGTGGCGAAACCCACCGCCTCCTCGGCCCGGCCCAGTTCGATCAGCGAGACGACCGTGTGCAGCCGGTTCGCGGCCTCGTGCGCCTGCGAGCGCAGGGCCTGGGTGAACCCGCGCTCGGAGTCCAACTCGCCGGAAAGCGCCTGGAGTTCCGTATGGTCGCGCAGTGTCACGACCGTGCCGCGCTGCTCCCCGCCGACCACCGGACGGGTGTTGATCACGATCACCCGCTCCGCCGTGAGATGCAGCTCGTCGACCCGTACCTCCGAGGCGAGCAGCGCACCGGTCAGTGGCACCGGCAGATCGAGATCGGCGACCCGGCGCCCGACCGCATCGGGGCCGAGGCCGAGCAGTTCGCGCCCCGCGTCATTGATCAGTGCGATCCGACGCTGCCCGTCGAGCATCAACAGTCCCTCGTGCACCGCGTGCAGTGCGGCCTGGTGATAGTCGTGCATCCGGCTCAGCTCGGCGGCGTTCATCCCGTGGGTGTGCCGCCGGAGCCGGGCGTTGATCACATACGTACCGGCGCCACCGAGCACCAGCGCCGCGCCCGCCGCCAGGCCCAACGCCCGGAGTTCCGCCCGTACCTGCGAGGAGATCCGGTCGACCGTGATCCCGGCGCTGACCAGCCCGGTGATCCTGCCGCCGTCCCGGATCGGGGTGACGACCCGGATCGAGGGCCCGAGCGTGCCGGTGAACGTCTCCGTGAACGTCTCACCGCGCAGCGCCTGCGCGGTGTGTCCGAGAAACTCCTCACCGATCCGGCCGGTGTTCGGGTGCGTCCAGCGGATCCGGTCCGGGGACATGATCGTGACGAAGGCGATCCCGGTGTCCCTGCGGACCTTCTCCGCGTACGGCTGGAGCACGGTGGACGGGTTCGGGGTACGGATCGCCTCCCGTACGGACGGCGAGTCGGCGATCGCCAGCGCGGCCGCCCTGACCTGCCGCGTCGCGGTGTCCTCCGCCTGCCTGCTGCCGGAGACGTAGGCGAAGAGCGCACACCCGGCCACCACGGCCGCCACCAGAACCACCTGCATGACGAAGAGCTGGCCGGCCAGGCTGCGGGGGCGGGGAAGACGCATGCCACCAGTCTGCCTGGCCGAAAACATATGAACGAAATGAACGTAACCGTGACCGCCCGCAAGCGGAGCGGGATATTCGCCGGGGCCCTGTACCACCGGACAGGCCCTTGCCCCCCAGGGACGGGGAGCGACCCGGACGAATCGAGGAGAAGCCCGTGGGAGTGGCAGCCGCCAAGCGGGACCGCACACATTATCTGTACATCGCCGTGATCGCGGCGGTCGGTCTCGGCATTCTCGTGGGCTTTGTGGCCCCGGATTTCGCCGTTGAGCTCAAGCCGATCGGCACCGGCTTCGTCAACCTCATCAAGATGATGATCTCGCCCATCATCTTCTGCACGATCGTGCTGGGCGTCGGTTCGGTGCGCAAGGCCGCCAAGGTCGGCGCGGTCGGCGGCCTCGCCCTCGGCTACTTCCTGGTGATGTCGACCGTGGCGCTCGCCATCGGTCTGCTCGTAGGCAACCTCCTGGAGCCCGGCCAGGGCCTCCACCTCACCGAAGCCGTGCGCTCGGCGGGTGAGAAGCAGGCGGCGGGTGCCAGCGAGTCCACCACGGACTTCCTGCTCGGCATCATCCCGACGACGATGGTCTCCGCCTTCACCGAGGGTGAGGTGCTGCAGACCCTGCTGATCGCCCTGCTCGCGGGCTTCGCGCTCCAGGCCATGGGCTCGGCCGGTGAACCGGTCCTGCGTGGCATCGGCCACATCCAGCGCCTCGTCTTCCGCATCCTCGCCATGATCATGTGGGCGGCTCCGGTCGGCGCGTTCGGTGCGATGGCCGCGGTCGTCGGTGAGACCGGCGTCGACGCCCTGAAGTCCCTCGCTGTCATCATGATCGGCTTCTACATCACCTGCGCGATCTTCGTCTTCGTGGTGCTCGGCACCATCCTGCGGCTGGTCGCCGGCGTCAACCTGTGGCTCCTGCTGAAGTACCTGGGCCGTGAGTTCCTGCTGATCCTCTCCACCTCCTCGTCGGAGTCCGCCCTGCCGCGGCTCATCGCCAAGATGGAGCACCTCGGGGTGAGCCGCCCGGTCGTCGGTATCACCGTGCCGACCGGCTACTCGTTCAACCTCGACGGCACCGCGATCTACCTCACGATGTCCTCGCTCTTCATCGCCAACGCGATGGGCGACCCGCTGAGCGCGGGCGAGCAGATCTCGCTCCTGCTCTTCATGATCGTCGCCTCGAAGGGCGCGGCCGGCGTCACCGGTGCAGGCCTCGCCACCCTCGCGGGCGGCCTCCAGTCGCACCGCCCCGGACTCGTCGACGGCGTCGGCCTGATCGTCGGCATCGACCGGTTCATGAGCGAGGCCCGCGCTCTGACGAACTTCGCGGGCAACGCCGTGGCCACCGTCCTGGTCGGCACCTGGACCAAGGAGATCGACAAGGAGCGGGTCGGCCAGGTCCTCTCCGGTGCGCTCCCCTGGAACGACTCGATGCTCAACCAGGGCGGCGACCACGCCGACGGCACCGGCCCCGTGCCGGAGCAGCGCGGCGGGGACGAGAAGCCCGTCGAGGCGAAGGCGTAACCACGCGCGCAGCAGAGACGAGGGCCGCCGCGGGAGATTTCCCGCGGCGGCCCTTTTCGCTTGTTGCCTTGACGTCCGCGTCAAGGTCTACCGTCGCCGGTATGCGAATCGGGGAGCTGGCCGAGCGGGCGGGGACGACCACACGGACTCTGCGGTACTACGAGTCACGCGGACTGCTGCCCGCGCGGCGGGCCGGCAACGGGTACCGCGCGTACGACGAGGACGATCTGCTTCTCGTCCAACAGATCCGAACCCTCCAGGACTTCGGGTTCGAACTGGAGGAGACCCGGCCGTTCGTCGAGTGCCTGCGCGCAGGCCACCCGGCGGGCGACGCCTGCCCCGCCTCGCTCGCCGTCTACCGACGCAAGCTCGGCGAACTGGACATGCTCATCGAACGGCTCCAGGCGGTACGCGCCCAGGTGGGCGAGCAGCTCGCGAGGGCCGAGCTGATGGCCGGGGCGGAGCTTCCACACGGTCCGGAACCACGTTGTGAACTGGGAGGATGACAGATGATCCATGCAGCAGAGGGAGTGGCCGAGGTCACCGACGCCACCTTCGACACGCAGGTGCTCGGGGCCCGCCTTCCCGTGCTGGTCGAGTTCACCGCCGACTGGTGCGGCCCGTGCCGCCAACTCGCCCCCGTGCTCACCGCCGTCGCCGCCGAGCTGGCCGGACGCATGGAGGTCGTCCAGCTGGACGTCGACACCAACCCGGTCATCGCAGGCCGTTACGCGGTGCTTTCGGCGCCGACCCTGATGGTGTTCCGCGCGGGCGAACCCGTGAAGTCGATGGTGGGCACCCGGCCGAAGCGCCGACTGCTCCAGGAGCTGGAGGACGTGATCGGGACGGGGTGAGGCGCCGACGGTCCGGGCGTGTGGGCGCGAGGGGCGTGCGGGCGTGTCAGGGGCGCTTGAGCATGCCCCGCAGCCCGGCGACCAGCCCGCGTACGTCCCGTTCGGCATCCGTGTCCGTATCCGCATCGGCGCCGGTGGCCGGATCGCTCGCGTGGTCCGGGGCGGGTGTGCGGCAGGTGCGGCAGAGGCCGTCGGGGAGGGCTTGGGGCGGGCCGGGGGTGCCGCATTCGGTGCACTCGATCATCAGGCGGCGTGGGGCTGGGCCGCCTGGTGCGGCCGGTGTCGGGGCGGTGGGCAGCTGCGGCGGGATCTTGTCGTCGAGGCGGCGGCGTACGAAGCCGACGGGGGAGTTGATGTGGGTGGGTAGGCCGGCGGTGAGGGCGTGGGTGAGGTAGGTGGCGTCGACGCCTCTGGTGAACCATCGGGATGCCAGGGGTTCCAGGGTGGTGCAGTCGGCGGCGGAGAGGGCCAGGCGCGGTTCGGTTCGGCCCAGTTGGGCCAGGGCGAGGTAGGCGGGGGAGGGGTGCGCCGAGGGTGGTTCGGGGGTCCGCTGCTGCGGTACGGCGGGAACAGGAGCGGGTACGGCGGCTACGGCTGGGGCAGCGGGGGCGACAGCGGCAACGGGAGCAGCCGGGGTCGGCTGGGCGGCGGGCTCGACCGGTGCCTCCGCAGCGGGGGCCAGGACCTGGGGTTCTCTTCCGGCTCGGTGGTTTTCGGTGTCCAGGAAGGCGCTCCACCATTCGTTGTCGTGGGCGGTGCGGGACCAGTAGGTGCGGGTGACCCAGCGGACCTTGCCGGGGCTCTTGACCTGGCACTGGACCTGCCGCAGATGACCGGCCACGCCCAGTGCCCGCAGGGCGCTGCCGACGCCCATCTGTCCGTACAGGGGGAGGTCCCGGGCCAGTGACTTGATGTCCATGGCCGAACCGTCGGGGAGGTGATCCAGGTATCCGGCGATGTAGCGCTCACGCTCGGGCAGCAGCATGAAGTCGTCGGCGCGCGGCGGCTGTTTGTCCGGAACGGATCGCTTGCCGTAGCCGGGGTTGGCCTTTGCGTACGGGCCGGAGGGTGCGGGGATGCGTGGAGCGGGGCTAAGGTTCTGGGTAGCCACGAGATCGCCTCATTCGATCTTGGGGTGAGGCCCCGGCCCGGTGAGCGAACACCGTGTCGGGGTCGTTTCTTTGGGCACCGTAAGCAGCCGCGACAGCGCGCCGCAAGCTGGTCCGGATTAGTCGTACTTGCTGTTCGTGACGGGGCAGGGAGGTAGGGAGGGTTTCCCCAAACCCCTTATTTCCCGCACCGGTTGACCAACAGCGCTCGAATCACGCAGCTCGGATCTCGGCGCTCGGATCTCGGCGCTCAAGCGCCGAGAACGGGGCGTTTTCATACCCACGAAAGAGTGAGTGGGTCGGTCCCGGAGCTCGGAGCTCGGGTTCCGGGCTGCGGGACCGAACGCGGCACCCTCGGGCGTGACGTGTCACGCATGTCGTACTTCGGTGGCCTCCAACGGACGTACGCTGAAAGGGAGGTGATCCGATGTCGCTGTCCGAGAACATTCGCAACTTCCGGCGCTGCCTCGGCCTGAGTCAGGAACAGCTCGCCGAGCAGGCGGGCCTTTCTCTGGGCGTCGTACGGAAGGCGGAGCAAGGCGGAAGTGTGCGGGTCGAAACACTCCACACACTGGCCAGGACGCTCGGCACCACCACATCCAGTCTCTTCGAGACCGCGGCTCCCGAGCCTGTCCGTGGGGACGAAGGCGACAGCGTCCGCCTCATGGAACTGCGCCGCGCACTCATGCCTCCGATCGGCCTCGCTGAACTCCTCGCGGAACCGGAGCAAGGGATCAGCCTGGCGTCCGTCCAGCGTGACATCGACGACTCCCATGCCCTCTACCAAGCCGATCACTACGACTCCGTCGCGAAGCGCCTGCCCGGCATCCTGCGCGGCGCCGAAGCCGCCGTCGCGCTGAGCGATGCGGGGGAATCACGGCGGAGGGCCACCGTCGTCAGGGCCGGTGCGTACCTCCTGGCAGGTAAGTACCTCACTCAGATCCGGCGCTACGACATGGCGTACCACGCTCTCTCGCTCGGTATCAGGGATGCCCGCGAGGCCGGACAGACGCTCCTCGCCGCGACCGGAGTCGTCGGTATGGGGTGGCTCCTTCTGCGGGAGGACAGGTTCGATGAAGCTGAGCACCTGGCCACCGTCACGGCTGACGAGATGGAGCCGCGCATGTCCCACGCCACCCCGGGGCAACTCGCCGTCTGGGGCGAGCTGTGTCAGCGTGCAGCCGCCGCGGCCATGCGGAACAACCGCCCCGAGATCGCCAAAGAGGCCCGGCGCATGGCTGTCACCGCGGCCTCTGCCCTGGATGTCGAGCACGTCGATTTCCGGGAGCACTGGACCACCTTCGGGCCTGTCACGGCCGAGATGAAGGCAATTGAAGATCTCTCCCTCATCGGTGACGCCCGCGGAGTGCTCAGCCGGGCCGACGAAGGAACACTGAGCCGCAAGGCGCTGAAGAAGTTCGGTCGACCGAGCGCGAACAACTGGGACCGGCACCGCCTCGACGTCGCCAGAGCCCATGCGATGCTCGGCTCCCACCAGGATGCGATGGACGAGCTGAACGCCATCAGGCGGTCCTCGCCCGAGTGGATCAGGCACCAGCGCATGGCCCGCCACATCATGAGCGACATCCTGGCCAAGCGGAAGCGAACCCTCACAGAGGACATGCGTGACATGGCGGTCCACCTGGGCGTCGCCGGGTAGCAACCACGGAACGTGGTGCCTCCCGTTGGGTGACTGTGAGAGTCCCACACTCCGTGTCTGGCCTGGTCTTTTGTTCGTACGTACCGTCTTCGGCATGGAGAACAACCAGCAGGCCGTCCCCCGGATCGGGGCGGTAGTCAAGGACGTGCGGACCGACCGCTTCGGCGTCGTGTTGGCCACCATCGGCGGGCGTGTTCAACTCCGCCCGGTCAGCGGCGGCATGTCGTGGGATGCCGAGCCGGACGGTATCGAGGTGCTCTCCTCGCGCCAGGAGCTGACCGTCCGCCTCGCAGCTCTCAACGCCGAATCCAGGCGGGGAACGTGAGCGGACTACGCGCCGTCGTGGGCCCTGCGCCGCAGTGCAACAGTCCTTCAAATGTTCAGTAGTTGCCGCCGCCACCGCAACTACTGCCGCAGCTGCTGCCGCCACCGCAGCTGTGATGGTGGCCTCCCCCGTCGTACCAGGAGCCGTGCGAGCCGTGGGAACTGCCGTAGCTGTCGGAGCCATGGGCTCCGTGGGCGCCATGGCCCCCGCTGCCGTAGTCCGTGCCCCGGTCGTCCTGGTCCGAGTCGAGCGCCTTGCCGTACCTGACCAGCATCCGCCCCACCGACGGCAGTCGGCCCCCGTCCTCGTCCCGCCACTGCCGGGGGCGTCGCTCGCCCGGCAACCCGCCCCGGCCGTCGAACACCACCGCCCCGAGTGCCGTCGCGGCCCACGGTTCGCTCCTGCGTAACGCTGCGAGGCGGCGACGGCCCACCGGAGTCAGCAGGTCACGCGCCGGACAGAGGACGTGCACGGCGAGACAACAGGCGCCCGCCGCGAGGAACGGGAGGGACTGCTCCAACCCCCGCGGGAGGGCGAAGGCTGCCAGGACGACGGTGCCGAGTGCCACGGTGAGCAGGGCCCGCGCGGCGAACAGCCGGGCTCGTGCACGCGCCGGGCTCAGCATCAGGCCGTGCGAGACGAGCCGCTCGCCGATCTCGCTCACCGCCCGTGTCCGCGCGGTTCGTGGACGCAGCAGGGTCGGGGACGCACTTCTGGATGCCCGCCACTGCTCGACCAGTGCGTGCTCCACCGGATGGGCCGGTTCTGTCCCGGGTTCGAGCAGCCGGAGTCGCCCGCCCGGGCGGAGCTCGACGGCCGTGCCGTCGCCCCACAGGGTGTGCAGGGCGGCCTCCACCACCCGGTTCGGGCCCCCTGCGAGGAGAGCGGCCTCGTACGGGCCCAGGACAGGGGCGTGCTTTCGGTGCATCCGGCCCAGGCGCCGACCGGACAGGAGGAGGGAGGAGACGCAGACGGTCAACGCGACCGTGACATCGATGAGGGCAAGAGTGGTCCACATGGCAACCGCCCCGATCCGGCTGTGCTTCGGATGAATGTGCGTATGCGGGGGATATCTCCGCGTGAAGCATGGCTAATCCGAACAGGTCCTTTTTCAGAGGTTGTTCTGAGCTTTGCTCCGTCGGGACTTGTCTGTGTCGCGGTCAGTCGCCCGGCTCGCCGGTCGGGGCTTGCTGTGAAGCGGGGCTCCGAGACCGTTCTGAGCAGTGGTCAGTGGTTGCCTTGGGCGGAGAAGTCGGGCAGCTGGGTGGACAGCAGATGCTCGGCGGCACCGTCGAGGAGCTGGGCCATCTCCGTGGAGCGGGGCAGCATGGTCTTTTCGTAGGCGTGGATGGCGTCGTCGACGGTGTCGTGGCGTGCGAGGGCGAGGGCGAGTTCGCACGCATCCAGCATGGCCAGGTTGACCCCGACACCGAGTGGGGGCATGAGGTGGGCGGCGTCACCCAGCAGTGTCACCGTGGAGCTGTGCTCCCAGGAGTGCGGGACGGGCAGGGCGAAGATCGGGCGGTCGACGTAGAGGCCGTCGTTGTCGCTGATCGGCCGGCGCATGCTGGGTGACCAGTTGCGGTAGCGCTCCAGAAGGACGGCGCGGATGCCGTCGGTGTTCTGGGGGGTGAGGCCGCCGGCGGTGATCCAGTCGGCCGGGGCCCGCTGGATGAGGTAGACGCGGATGTGGTCGCCGCTGTTGCGCTGGGCGAACAGGCCGCGGTCGCCATCGGCTGCTGCCGCGCCGCCCTGGCCGACCAGTTCGGCGATGTCGGGGTGCTGGGCCTCGACGTCGTGGAACCAGGCTTCGAGGAAACTCACGCCGCTGTACTGGGGGATGGCCGGGGAAATGACGCGGCGGACCTTGGACCAGGCGCCGTCGGCGCCGACCACGAGGTCCGCTTCGACGGTAGAGCCGTTGGCGAAGTGCAGCTGCCGGGGACCTTCGTCGGGGCCGCTGATGGCCTGCAGGGTATGGCCCCAGCGTACGGTGCCGGGCTGAAGCGAGTTGAGCAGCAGATCGCGCAACTGGCCGCGGTCGATTTCCGGCTTGAACCGCTCGCCCATCTCGGGGACGTGGTGGAAGAGGACCGTGCCGGCCGGGTCCAGCTGGCGCATCTCCTGGCCCTCGGGGCGGGCCAGTTGAAAGAACTCCTCCAGGAGGCCGGCTTCTCGCAGAGCGATCTGGCCGTTGTCCGCGTGCAGGTCGAGGGTGCCGCCCTGGTTGCGGGCGTCGGGGCCGGCGTCGCGGTCGTAGACGGTGGCGGTGATGCCGTGCCGCTGGAGGATGCGGGCGCATGTCAGGCCACCGGGGCCGGCGCCGATGATGGCGATGCGGGGTGCGGGAGTGGTGTTCATGGTGGTGCTCCGTTCGTTCCGTGTGGTGGTGCCGCGACTATCTGCGGCTGACGGGGGAGGGCAGGTCTTGCCGAGCGTAGAGGGGGCCGGGCAGCGCCTCGCGACCGTCGCACCAGAAAAACACACCGACTCAATAAGTGCAACGACTCAACTTTTAGAGTTGATTAACCGAAGAGGGTAGGGTGTCGGTATGCCCAGCACTACGACCGACACCGCGACTGGTTCCTCTCCTGCGCCGATGGGTCGCCGCGAGCGCAAGAAGGCCGCCACCCGTCAGGCCATCGCCGACGCCGCCCTGCGCCTGTTCCTGGAGCGCGGATACGACGAGGTCGGCATTCGCGAGATCGCGGACGCCGCCGACGTGTCCACCACCACGCTGTTCAAGCACTTCCCGGTCAAGGAGGCCCTCGTCCTCGACGAGGAAGCCGACCAGGAGACCCGCCTGCTCGCCGCCGTCCGCGAGCGCCCCAAGGGTCAGTCCATCCCCGCCGCGCTGCGGGAGCACACCCTCGCCACCCGGCTGGCCGCCGCTGACGGCGACGCCCGCTTCATCGCCTTCGCCAACCTGGTGACCAGCACCCCCGCACTGCGCGACTACGCCCAGAACATGTGGCTGCGCCACACCGCTGCGCTCGCCCAGGTCATCGCCGAGGAGAGCGGCCTCGCCGCGGGCGACCCCGCGTGCACCGCCCTGGCCCACTTCGCCCTCGAAGCCCCACACGCGGCCCACACCCACGACAACCCCCGCCAGGTCATCACCCGGGCCTTCGACCTCCTGGAACACGGCTGGAGTGCACTCGCCCAGAGCGAGGTGTGAGCAAGCGTCCTGCCGGGGAACGACGTGCGGTCCGGGCGGCCCGGTGTTGATCGAATGCCGGGGCTCCGGTGTCCAAGGGGCGGTCGGGACATGAGCCGTGGGACTTCGTGAGCGAGCTGAACTGCCAAAGGGTTCTTCGCGAAGATTTCTTTGCGAAGAACCCTTTGCGAAGAGCTCTTTGCGGTCTATCGTGTGTCGCATGGCTGATGCAGTGGAGAGGCCGGATGGCCCGAACGTTGTAGAGAACTCCGAGAACTCGGTGGTGCTGGACGCCAAGGGGCTGCGGGCGCTGGCGCATCCCGTGCGGGTGCAGTTGGTCGGGCTGCTGCGCAAGTACGGCCCGTCGACGGCCACCCGCCTCGCGGAGCGGCTGGGCGTGAATTCCGGGACGGCCAGCTACCACCTCCGGCAGCTCGGCGCAGCCGGGTTCGTCGAGGAGGACACCGAACGCGGCAACGCGCGAGAACGCTGGTGGCGTTCGGTGCACCGGACGACCTGGTTCAACGATCCGGAGCTGGCCGAGCAGGAACCCGAGGCCGCACTGGCCTACCAGCAGTCCCTCGCCGCCATCTATGGCCTGCGTACGCAACAGACCCTGAACGCGCTTCAGACGATGCCCCGCGCATGGCGGAACACCTTCGACATGAGCGACTGGTCCCTGCGGCTCACGCCCGAGGAAGCCGCCTCCCTGTCACGGGAGTTGACGGAAGTCGTCGCACGCTACCGGCGAGACGAGCCGGAGTCCGCGGCACGTGCCCCCGAGGGAGCCGAACGGGTCGCCGTGATCACGCAGATCCTGCCCGAACTGGACGCGCCTGCCGCGTCATCGCTTCCTACCGGCCCTCAGGAAGCGGAAGGGAGCCCGACGTCATGACCGACGACACCTCGGAGGCCGGCGGCATACCCGGCAAGAGGTCCTTACGGCCGCTGGGCGGGGTGCTGGCGGCCATGGCCGTGTCACTGACCGGCACTCGGATCTCCGTGGTGGCACTGCCCTGGTTCGTCCTCGTCACCACCGGCAGCGCCACCCAGACCGGTCTGGTCGCCTTCTGCGAGATGACCCCCTACGTGGTGGTCAAGGCGTTCACCGGACCACTGGTGGACCGGATCGGCCCGCGGTCCGTTTCCTGGACCGCCGATCTGACCAGCGCGATCGCCGCTGCCATGGTTCCCCTGCTCCACACCCTGGACCTGCTGTCCTTTCCGCTCCTGCTGGCCCTGGTCGCGCTGATCGGCGCGGCCCGGGGACCCGGCGACCTGGCCAAGGAGGTGATGGTCCCGGAGGCGGCCGAGCGCGGCCGGGTGCCGCTGGAGCGGGCCACCGGTCTGTCCGGGGTGACCGAGCGGCTCGCCTCCACCGTCGGTCTGGCGGTCGGTGGATCCCTGGTGGCGCTGCTCGGTCCCCTGACGGGGCTCGCCGTCAACGCGGGCTGCTTCGCCCTCGGATCGGTGCTGATCAGACTCGTGCTGCCTCGTGGCATGGGATACGCGGTCGAGGAAGCCCCCTCGCAGGCCGACGGAACAGAACCGGGTTACTGGCGGCGGTTCGGTGAGGGCTTCACCTTCCTGCGCGGCGAGCCGTTGCTGCTCACCGTCATCGTCATGGTCGGCATCACCAACCTCCTGGACGCGGCGTGCACCTCGGTGCTCGTACCCGTCTGGGCCAGGGAGTCCGGCAACGGGCCGACCGCGATCGGCCTGATGGGCAGTGTGATGGGGGCCGCGGCGGTCGGCGGAAGCCTGATCGCTGCGGCGGTCGCGCACCGGTTGGGGCGGCGGGTGGTGGTTCTCGCCGGGTTCCTGCTGGCCGGGGCACCGCGGTTCCTGGCCCTCGCCTTCGATGCCCCACTGGGAGTGGTGCTGGCCGTCTTCGCGGTCAGTGGGTTCGGAGCCGGCTTCGTCAACCCGGTGCTGGGGGCCGTCCTCGTCGAGCGGGTACCGCGCCGGATGCTGGGCCGGGTCAACGCGCTCGGTGACTCGCTGGCCTGGGCCGGTATCCCTCTCGGCGGGCTGATCGCCGGGGCGGCGGTGACCGCTGTCGGACTCGTGCCGGTGCTGCTCGCCTGCGGTGCCGCGTACTTCCTCACCACGAATCTGTCCGGACTGCGGCCGGAATGGCGCGAGATGGACCGTACGCGTGGGCGGGGCGTCCTGAAGCCGCAATCCAAGGAAGACGCCTCACAAGACAGTGCGAATGCAGCCATGTGACGTTGACGGGAGTGGGGTGACCAGCTGGTTGCTGAGAGAGCCGGTCGAGGGGTGCGGCGGCCGGAGCTCCGGCGGGGCCCGCCGCCGCAGGCCCCGCCCCTGGCTCACACCGGCTTCAGCCAGACCGTCGCCAGCGGCGGCAGCGTCATCACGATGCTGCCGGGCCGGCCGTGCGCGGAGACGCGTTCGGCCTTCAGCGGTTCGGGGTGGTGTACGTCGCTGCCGCCGTACCGGGCGGCGTCGGTGTTGAGGACCTCCGCCCACGCGGCCCGGTCGCCGAGGACGTTCGGGACGCCGATGCGGTAGTCGTGCCGCACCACCGGGGAGAAGTTGCTGACGGCGAGCAGTGGCGAGCCGTGCGCGTCGTAGCGCAGGAAGGCGAAGGCGTTGTCCTCGGTCGCGCCCCCGTCCACCCAGTCGAAGCCCTCCGGGTCGGTGTCGAGCTGCCAGAGCGCGGGGGTGGCGGTGTACACCGCGTTCAGGTCGCCGACCAGGGTGCGTACGCCCCGGTGGTCGCCCTCCCACTCGTATGCGGGGTCGAGCAGCCACCACTCCGGGCCGTCCTCGACCGACCACTCCGCACCCTGGGCGAACTCCTGGCCCATGAAGAGGAGTTGCTTGCCCGGGTGCGCCCACATGAAGCCCAGGTAGGCCCGGTGGTTGGCCCGCCGCTGCCACCAGTCGCCGGGCATCTTGCTGACCAGCGCCTGCTTTCCGTGCACCACCTCGTCGTGCGAGATCGGCAGGATGTAGTTCTCGCTGTACGCGTACACCATCGAGAAGGTCATCTCGTTGTGGTGGTACTTGCGGTGCACCGGCTCCTTCGAGACGTACTGGAGGGAGTCGTGCATCCAGCCCATGTTCCACTTCAGCCCGAAGCCGAGACCGCCGAAACCGTCGGGCCCGACATGGTGGGTGGCGCGGGTGACACCGTTCCAGGCGGTGGACTCCTCGGCGATGGTGACGACCCCCGGATTGCGCCGGTAGACGGTGGCGTTCATCTCCTGGAGGAAGGCGACGGCGTCCAGGTTCTCCCGGCCGCCGTGTTCGTTCGGCGACCACTGCCCGTCCTCGCGCGAGTAGTCGAGGTAGAGCATCGAGGCCACCGCGTCGACCCGCAGCCCGTCGATGTGGAACTCCTCGCACCAGTACGTGGCGTTGGCGACGAGGAAGTTGCGCACCTCCTTGCGTCCGTAGTCGAACTCCAGCGTGCCCCAGTCCGGATGCGCCGCACGCGACGGGTCCGAGTGCTCGTACATCGGGCGGCCGTCGAACTCCGCGAGCGCCCAGTCGTCGCGCGGGAAGTGCGCGGGCACCCAGTCGACGATGACCCCGATCCCGGCCCGGTGCAGTGCGTCGACGAGGAACCGGAAGTCGTCCGGTGTGCCCAGGCGGGACGTCGGGGCGTAGAAACCGGTGACCTGATAGCCCCACGATCCGCCGAAGGGATGCTCGGCGACCGGCATCATCTCCACGTGGGTGAAGCCCAGTTCCTTCACGTACGCGGGGAGTTGGGCAGCCAGCTCGCGGTAGCCGAGCCCCGGACGCCAGGACGGCAGATGCACCTCGTACACCGAGAACGGCGCCCGGTGCACCGGTACATCGCCGCGGTGCGCCATCCACTCCTGGTCCTGCCACGCGTGGTGTGAGGCCGTCACGATCGAGGCGGTGGCGGGCGGGACCTCGGTACGGCGGGCCATCGGGTCGGCGCGCGTGGTGTGCGAACCGTCCGGGCGGCAGATGTCGAACTTGTAGAGCGTGCCCTCGCCGATCGCGGGCAGGAACAGCTCCCACACCCCGCTGGCTCCGAGCGAACGCATCGGGAAGCCGGTGCCGTCCCAGTAGTTGAAGTCCCCGGTGACCCGCACCCCACGGGCGTCGGGGGCCCAGACGGTGAACCGGGTGCCCGCGACGCCCTGGTGCTCCAGGGGATGCGCACCGAGCGCGGTCCACAGCTCCTCGTGGCGCCCCTCGCCGATCAGATGCAGATCGAATTCGCCGAGTGCCGGCAGGAACCGGTACGGATCGTGCACCTCGATCTCGTCGCCCTCGTAGGCGACCAGCAGCCGGTACTCGGGGAGCGAGGGCATCGGCAGCAGCCCGGAGAAGAGACCGTCGCCGTCGTCGTGCAACCGCGCCCGCAGCCCCTTGGCGAGCACGGTCACGGACCGTGCGGTCGGGCGCAGCACCCGGATCGTCACGCCGCCGCGGGCGGGATGGGCGCCGAGCAGGTCGTGCGGGGCGTGGTGCTCACCGTGCAGCAGCCGGGCCCGGTCGTGGTCGTCGAGCGGGCGCGCAGGCCGTACGCCCTGGCTGCCGGCGCCTCCGTGGAGGCGCGGCGGCGCGCCCCGCTCGCCCGAGGACCTCGTCCGTCCGGTCGGCGCGGCCGGTTCCGGCGGGGCCGCGGGGGATGCCGTCCCGGCCGGGGTCAGCAGCGGGATGTGGGGGATCTCGGTGGCGGCGGGGGTGGTGCGGGACGGCTTGTGGGCGGTCACGGGGACTGCCTCCTCGGAGGTGTGGTCGGTACGGAACGGGGGTGGGGGAGGAGCGGCGGACGGGGCGGAAGGGCCCCCGGTCCTCAGTCGGCGGCTGTCGCCAGGCGGTGGATCGCCGCCATCGGGACCGGAAGCCAGTCGGGCCGGTGACGCGCCTCGTACAGCACCTCGTACACCGCCTTGTCCGTCTCGTGGGCGCGCAACAGCTCCGGTTCGCTGCGCGGGTCGACGCCCGAGGCCTTGGCGTACCCCTCGCAGTAGGCGTTCCGGCACCGTGCCGCCCACTCGTCGTTCCACGGGCGGTGCGAGCGGGCCGCGTAGTCGAAGGAGCGGAGCATGCCGGCGATGTCGCGTACCGGAGGCTGCGGGCGGCGGCGCTCGGGCAGGGGTCTGGCCGGCTCTCCCTCGAAGTCGATCAGGGACCAGAATCCGTCGGCGGCGCGCAGGGTCTGGCCGAGATGGAGATCGCCGTGGATCCGCTGGGCCGCCCAGTTGCGGCCCCGGTGGCCCAGGGCGGCCACCGCGTCGAAGGCGGTGCGCAGCCCGGGGACGTAGGGCACCAGCGCCGGTACCGCCTGTGCGGCGTCCTCCAGCCGCCGCACCATCGCGGCGGCGAGATGCTCGGTCTGGGAGCGGCGCAGGGCGGGCGTGGGCAGGGCGGTGGCCAGCGCGGTGTGCACCTCCGCGGTGGCCCTGCCGAGGGCGTGCGCCTCGGCGGTGAAGTCGAGACCGGAGGCCAGTGCGCGCAGGGCGAGTTGCCAGCCGTCCTGTGCGCCGCGCAGGAACGGCTGCAGGACGCCGAGGGTGAGCGGCTGGGGGGCGGTGGCCTCGAACCAGGCGACGGGGGCGGGCACCCGTCCGCAGCCCTCGCGCGCGAGCGCGAGTGGGAGTTCCAGATCGGGGTTGGTGCCCGGGAAGACCCGGCGGAAGATTTTGAGGATGTAGGAGTCGCCGTAGACCAGTGAGGTGTTGGACTGGTCGGTGTCGAGTAACCGCGGTGCCATTCCCGCGGTGATGGGGGCGTCGCCCCGGTCGAACCGCAGGGCGCCGATGCTGCCCGGGATGCGGAACCGCTCCAGCAGGAGTCGGGCCACCCGCGGGTCGTGCATTCCCTCGTAGACGTAGCGGCCGGCGAGCCGGCCCGCGGGCGCCCGGCCGATGAGTGCGGGGGCCAGCAGCGGCGGCAGCACGGACCGTACGCCGAGCAGGAGTTGGTAGCAGTCGTCCGGCGACTGTGCGGGCAGTGAGGGCTGGTGGACCCGGACCAGCAGATGGAGCAGTCCGATCCCGGTCCGGGTGCCGGCGTGGCCGGTGTGCATCGGCAGCATCTCGGTCGCCGACACCAGGGAGAACGCGGTGATCGGCCGCCCCTTGCCCGCGAACCACCGCTGCCGCGGCAGCCATTCGTGCAGCAGGGGAGCGAGTGACGGGAGCAGGGCTGTGCTGTCGGTCAGGGCGACCCGAGTGGATGCAGCCTCCGACATGGCAACGCGTCCTTTCCCCGGGCACACCACAGGATGCGAAGAGTGTCCCGGATTGCGGCAATAGCTGTCCGGCTGTGCGGGACGTGTCGGGTCAGGATGGTCCGTACGGACTCGACCCGCAGGGATCGAAACGTCTGAGGGGGCAGAAGGCACCGGATGGTCCAGGAAGGTCCCCGAAGTGCTCGACGGGGGACGGTGCACCCCCGTGCGGGGCGGCGAAAACCGCCCCGCGGTCAGGGGGTTCGCGCCCGGTCAGACCATCGGTGCGTCCTTGCGCAACCGGAACCAGTAGAACCCGTGTCCGGCGAGTGTCAGCAGATAGGGCCACTGGCCGATGGCGGGGAAGCGCACCCCACCGATCAGCTCCACCGGATGACGCCCGCTGAACGCCCGCAGATCCAGCTCCGTCGGCTGCGCGAACCGCGAGAAGTTGTGCACGCACAGCACCAGGTCGTCACCGTGCTCCCGGGTGAAGGCGAGCACCGCGGGGTTCGACGACGGCAGTTCGCTGTACGAGCCGAGGCCGAAGGCCGGATTCTGCTTGCGGATCTCGATCATCCGCCGTGTCCAGTGCAGCAGCGACGACGGGGAGGCCATCGAGGCCTCGACATTGGTGACCTGATAGCCGTAGACCGGATCCATGATCGTGGGCAGATAGAGCCGCCCCGGATCGCTGGAGGAGAACCCGGCGTTGCGGTCGGGCGTCCACTGCATCGGGGTGCGTACGGCGTCCCGGTCGCCCAGCCAGATGTTGTCGCCCATCCCGATCTCGTCCCCGTAGTAGAGGATCGGGGAGCCGGGCAGGGACAGCAGCAGCGCGGTGAACAGCTCGATCTGGTTGCGGTCGTTGTCCAGCAGGGGCGCCAGCCGCCGCCGGATGCCGATGTTGGCCCGCATCCGTGGATCCTTGGCGTACTCCGCGTACATGTAGTCGCGTTCTTCGTCCGTGACCATTTCGAGGGTGAGCTCGTCGTGGTTGCGCAGGAAGATGCCCCACTGGCAGTTCTTCGGGATCGCCGGGGTCTTCGCCAGGATTTCGGAGACCGGGTAGCGGCTCTCGCGCCGGACGGCCATGAAGATCCGTGGCATCACGGGGAAGTGGAACGCCATGTGGCACTCGTCGCCGCCGCCGGCGAACTCGCCGAAGTAGTCGACGACGTCCTCCGGCCACTGATTGGCCTCGGCCAGCAGCACGGTGTCCGGGTAGTGTGCGTCGATCTCCCTGCGGACCCGCTTGAGGAAGTCGTGCGTCTCCGGGAGGTTCTCGCAGTTGGTGCCCTCCCGCTGGTAGAGATACGGCACCGCGTCCACGCGGAAGCCGTCGATCCCCAGGTCCAGCCAGAAGCGCAGCGCGGCGAGGATCTCCTCCTGCACCGCCGGGTTCTCGTAGTTGAGATCGGGCTGGTGGGAGAAGAAGCGGTGCCAGTAGTACTGCTTGCGCACCGGATCGAAGGTCCAGTTGGACGTCTCCGTGTCGACGAAGATGATCCGGGCGTCGGGGAACTGCTTGTCGTCGTCGGCCCAGACGTAGTAGTCGCCGTACGGTCCTGCCGGATCGGTGCGGGACTGCTGGAACCAGTCGTGCTGATCGCTCGTGTGGTTCATGACGAAGTCGATGATCACGCGCATGCCGCGCTGGTGCGCGGCGTCCACGAACTCCACGAAGTCGGCCAGATCACCGAACTCCGGCAGCACGGCCGTGTAGTCGGAGACGTCGTAACCTCCGTCGCGCAGCGGCGACTTGAAGAACGGCGGGAGCCAGAGGCAGTCGACGCCGAGCCACTGGAGATAGTCCAGCTTGGCGGTGATGCCCTTGAGGTCGCCGATGCCGTCGCCGTTGGAGTCCTGGAAGGACCGGACGAGGACCTCGTAGAAGACGGCACGCTTGAACCAGTCGGGATCGCGGTCCTTGGCCGGGGTGTCCTCGAACGTGTCGTGGACGGGCTCATTGACGATCATGGTGTGGGTGACCCTCCGGTCGGCGGGGACGGTCGCAGGACGACGATGTGCGCAGGCGTGACGCCCGGCTCTAGGCGCACATAGAAGGTCCTGCCCCAGTGATAGGTGTCGCCGGTGAGCTCATCGCGCACCGGCACGCTCTCGTGCCAGTCGAGGCCGAGTCGCGGCATGTCCAACGAGACCGTGGCCTCCTGGGTGTGGTGCGGGTCGAGGTTGACGACCACCAGAACGGTGTTCGAACCGGAACGCTTGCTGTACGCGATCAACGCGTCGTTGTCGGCGGAGTGGAAGTGCACATCGCGCAGTTGCTGCAACGCCGGATGGCAGCGTCTGATCCGGTTCAGCGCGGTGATGAGCGGAGCCAGCGACCGGCCCTCGCGCTCGGCCGCCGCCCAGTCCCTGATCCGGATCTGGTACTTCTCCGAGTCGAGGTACTCCTCGCTGCCGGGCTCCACCGGGGTGTTCTCGCACAGCTCGTACCCCGCGTAGACACCCCAGCTCGGGGAGAGCGTCGCGGCCAGGACGGCCCGCGCCTCGAACGCCGGACGGCCCCCGTCCTGGAGATACCCCGGCAGGATGTCCGGGGTGTTCACGAAGAAATTGGGCCGCATGTAGGACGCGGTCTCACCCGACAACTCCGTGACGTAATCGGTGATTTCCTGCCGGGTGTTGCGCCAGGTGAAATACGTGTACGACTGCTGGAACCCGATGGCGGCGAGCGTTTTCATCATGGCGGGCCGGGTGAATGCCTCGGCCAGGAAGATCACGTCCGGATCGGTCCGGTTGATTTCCGCGATCACCTGCTCCCAGAAGATCACCGGTTTGGTGTGCGGATTGTCGACCCGGAAGATCCGGACCCCGTGGTCCATCCAGAACCGAAGAATGTGCAATGTCTCGTCGACCAGGCCGGCAAAGTCCTTGTCGAAGGCGACGGGATAGATGTCCTGATATTTCTTCGGTGGATTCTCGGCATGGGTGATGGTGCCGTCCGCGCGATGGTGGAACCACTCCGGGTGTTTCTCGACCCAGGGATGGTCCGGAGAGCACTGGAGCGCGAAATCCAGTGCGATCTCCATGTGCAGCGCGCGGGCGGTCGCGACGAAATGGTCGAAGTCCTCCAGGGTGCCCAGCCCGGGATGGACGGCGTCGTGACCGCCCTCCGCCGAGCCGATCGCCCAGGGCACCCCCACGTCGTGCGGGGCGGGGGACAGCGAGTTGTTGGGGCCCTTGCGGTGGGTGGTTCCGATGGGGTGGACCGGCGGGAGATAGACGACGTCGAAACCCATGGCGGCGACCGCGGGAAGCCGTTCGGCCGCGGTCCGGAAGGTGCCGCCGACGATCCTCGCCGGCTGCCGCGCCGCCTTCCCCGCAGCCTTCCCCGCACCGCCCTTCCGCCTCGGCTCGGCCGGTTCGAGCCGGGCGCCCTCCGAGCGCGGGAACAGCTCGTACCACGAACCGAACAGGGCCCGTCGGCGCTCGACCACCAGAGGGAACGGGCGGGACGTGGTGACCAGTTCGCGCAACGGGTGCCGGGTGAGCGCCTCCTGGACCGCGGGGGAGAGCGCCGCGGCGAACCGGGCGGCGGCCGGCCGGGACGAGTCGCGCAGGGCCTCGGCCGCGTCCAGCACCGCCCTGCGGCCGTCCCGGTCGGGTACGCCCGAGGCGGCACGCCGGTACAGCTCGGCGCCCTCGGCCAGCACGAGCGCGGTGTCGATCCCGGCCGGGATCTTGATCCGGGCCTGCTGCCGCCAGGTGATGACCGGGTCGCTCCAGGCCTCGACCGTATACGTCCAACGGCCCTCGGAGACCGGGGTGACGTCGGCGCCCCAGCGGTCGGTGCCGGGCGCGAGCTCGCGCATCGGCGTCCAGGGACCGGGGTGTCCGTTCGGGTCCCGCAGGACCACATTCGCGGCGACGGCCTCATGGCCCTCCCGGAAGACGGTCGCGGTGACCTGGAAGGTCTCCTGGGCAACGGCCTTGGCGGGCCTTCTGCCGCAGTCGACGAGGGGACGGACGTCGAGGACGGGAATGCGACCGATCATGGGATCACCTGGGGACTGGGGGCCGGGCTGCACAGGGCGCGCCGCCACCGCGGAGGGCGAAATGCGCGCACCGCAACCGATGGGGGTGTGTCCTTTCTAACTGCTCCGTTGACGGCTGATGGGGTGTGGGCAGGGCCGCTCGGGTTCGTATTCACTCAAATGGCACTCGAACTGCCGGGGCGCGGATGTGTTGCGCGGAGGTAAACCGGCTGGACACCGGTCCGAAGAACGCCTCGTATGCGTGCTGAATTCTTCGGATCCCGCCGCGCGGTTTTCCCTCCAATGCGCGGCGCCACAGGACCGAATGGGGCAAGAAAAAGGCCGGCGGTGCTTTGCGTGAGCCGTTCGCGCGCCGAGGGGTGACGCGGAGGCACATCCCGTGGTGCGTCCCCTCGGATCCGTGCGTCCCCTGCCAAGGTGGAACACGTGAAGGCCATTCGTCGATTCACCGTGCATCCCGTACTCCCCGATCCCCTCCAACCGCTCAGCGACCTCGCCCGCAACCTGCGCTGGTCCTGGCACACCGAGACCCGTGAGCTCTTCCAGGCCGTCGACCCGGAGATCCGGCCGACGGCGGAGTGCGACCCCGTGCGGCTGCTCGGCGCCGTGTCCGCCGGGCGCCTCGCCGAGCTGGCCCGCGACGAGCCGTTCCTGCTCCGGCTGGCCGAGGCGTCCGCGGAGCTCCGGGACTATCTGGACGGTCCGCGGTGGTACCAGGAGCAGCTGGCCCAAGGGGCGGAGCTGCCGGCCGCCATCGCCTACTTCTCACCCGAGTTCGGGGTGACCGCCGCCCTGCCGCAGTACTCCGGGGGGCTCGGCATCCTCGCCGGCGACCACCTCAAGGCCGCAAGCGACCTGGGTGTCCCGCTCGTCGCGGTCGGCCTGCTCTACCGGCACGGCTACTTCCGCCAGACCCTGTCCCGGGACGGCTGGCAGCAGGAGCACTACCCGGTGCTCGATCCGAACGAGCTGCCGCTCACCCTGATGCGCGAGGCCGACGGCACCCCGAGCCAGGTGGTGCTCGCCCTGCCCGGCGGCCGCGCGCTGCACGCCCACATCTGGCAGGCCCGGGTGGGACGCGTACCGCTGCTGATGCTCGACTCCGACGTGGAGGAGAACGCACCGGGCGAACGCGAGGTGACCGACCGGCTGTACGGCGGCGGCAGCGAGCACCGGCTGCTCCAGGAGATGCTCCTCGGCATCGGTGGCGTCCGGGCCGTACGGGCGTACTGCCACCGCACCGGCCATCCGGCACCCGAGGTGTTCCACACCAACGAGGGGCACGCCGGCTTCCTCGGACTGGAACGCATCCGCGAACTCTCCGGCACCGGGCTCGACTTCGACTCCGCGGTGGAG
This sequence comes from Streptomyces sp. NPDC052052, assembly GCF_040680455.1. Lineage (NCBI taxonomy): Bacteria > Bacillati > Actinomycetota > Actinomycetes > Kitasatosporales > Streptomycetaceae > Streptomyces > Streptomyces sp. NPDC052052. The sequence continues at coordinate 231,587 of NZ_JBFAWU010000004.1, forward strand.
TCCGTACGGGCGGGAACGGTCTTCACCACGCACACCCCGGTGCCCGCCGGGATCGACCGCTTCGACCGCGAACTCGTCGCCCGGTACTTCGGGGACGACGGTGAACTCCCGGGCGTGGGCGTCGAACGCATCCTGCAACTGGGCATGGAGACCTTCCCCGGCGGTGAGCCCGAGCTCTTCAACATGGCGGTGATGGGGCTGCGGCTCGCCCAGCGGGCCAACGGGGTCTCCACCCTCCACGGGGCGGTCAGCCGCGAGATGTTCGCCGGTCTGTGGCCGGGCTTCGACGCCGCGGAGGTGCCGATCACCTCGGTGACCAACGGGGTGCACGCACCCACCTGGGTCGCGCCCGAGATCCTCCGGCTGCGCAACCGGTACGGCGCCGTCCCCGGCCGCTGGGACTCCGCCGTCGACGTCCCGGACCGCGAACTCTGGGACCTGCGGCGGGCCCTGCGCGGCCAGTTGGTCACCGAGGTACGGGCGCGGCTGCACGCCTCCTGGCGTACCCGCGGCGCGGAGGCGGCCGAACTCGGCTGGATCGACAGCGTGCTCGACCCGGACGTGCTGACGATCGGCTTCGCCCGGCGGGTGCCCTCGTACAAGCGGCTGACGCTGATGCTGCGGGACCGCGACCGGCTGCGGGACCTGCTGCTCCACCCGACCCGCCCCATCCAGATCGTCGTCGCCGGCAAGGCCCACCCGGCCGACGACAGCGGGAAGCGGCTGGTGCGGGAGCTGGTGCGGTTCTCCGACGACCCCCGGGTGCGCCACCGCATCGTGTTCCTGCCGGACTACGGCATGGCCATGGCGCAGAAGCTCTACCCGGGCTGCGACGTCTGGCTCAACAACCCGCTGCGTCCCCTGGAGGCCTGTGGCACCAGCGGGATGAAGGCCGCCCTCAACGGCTGCCTCAACCTCTCGGTCCTCGACGGCTGGTGGGACGAGTGGTTCGAGCCGGACTTCGGATGGGCGATCCCGACCGCCGACGGACTGGCCGTCGACGAGGACCGCCGTGACGATCTGGAGGCGGGCGCCCTCTACGAACTGATCGAGGACCGGATCGCGCCGCGCTTCTACGACCGGGGCGACGAGGGGCTTCCGGAGCGCTGGATCGAAATGGTCCGCCGCACCCTGAGCACCCTCGGCCCCAAGGTCCTGGCGGACCGGATGGTGTCCGAGTACGTGGAGCGGCTCTACGCGCCGGCCGCGGCCGCCCAGCGTGCGATGGACCCCGGCACGGCGCGCCGGCTCGCCGACTGGAAGGCCAGGGTCCGGGCCGGCTGGCCCCGGGTGGCCGTCGACCATGTGGAGGCCGTGGAGACCGGCACCCCGGGCGGTTCGGCCGAGCTCGGGTCGACGCTGCTGCTGCGGGTCAGGATCGCCCTCGGGGTGCTGGAGCCGGACGAGGTGGAGGTGCAGGCGGTGGCCGGCCGGGTGGACACGGCCGACGGGATCTCGGACGCCCAGGTCTTCCCACTGAAGCCCGTCGGAGGTCAGGACCTGGAGGGGCGTTGGCTCTACGAGGGCCCGCTGACGCTCGACCGCACCGGCCCGTACGGCTACACGGTGCGGGTGCTCCCCGCCCATCCGCTGCTGACGACCGGCGCGGAACTGGGTCTGGTGGCCCTGCCCACGGAGTCGGTGGGCGAGGGCAGCGGCAACGCCGCCCCGCTGATGCGCTGACCCGTCGCGCCGCGGGTCAGCCGGACGCGGACAGGGAACCGCCCGGGAGGAGCGTGCGCTCCTCCCGGGCGGTGGTGTCCAAAACGGGTCCGGCCCAGGGTTCAGAAGGTCAGCTTGAAGCTGTTGATGGTGCCGGTGTCGCCCGAGTAGACGTCCTGGACCTTCAGCGACCAGGTGCCGTTGGCCACCTCGGACGAGGCGTCCACGGTGTACGTCTCCTGCACGTTGTCCGCCGAGTCGGAGATCGAGGAGTTCTTCAGCCGGTAGGTCGTACCGTCCGGGGCGACGAGGTCGATGACCAGGTCACCGCGGTAGGTGTGGGTGATGTCCACGCCGACCTGGAGGCTGCTGGGCGCGTTGCCCGTGACACCGGTGACGGTGACCGAGCTGGTGACGGCCGAGCCCTTGTCCGGGATGGAGACCGCGGTGGCGTTCTCGAAGACCGTGCCGCTGGGGTCGGTCGGGTCGGTGCCGTCACCGGGGCGCGAGCCCACGTTGATGGCGGCCCAGGCGTTGGCGACGGCGTTGTACTCGTCGCTGGTGGTGCCGTACAGGTCACCGGCCACGGCGAGGGTGCCGGTACGGGCCGACGCGTAGTTCGTCGTGGAGGTGAACTGGGTGGAGAGCGCCTTGAACCAGATCTGCGCGGCCTTGTCGATGCCGATGCCGGTCACCGGCAGGCCGTCGGAGGTCGGCGAGTCGTAGTCGACGCCGTTGATGGTCTTCGCGCCGCTGCCCTCGGCGAGCAGGTAGAAGAAGTGGTTCGCCGGGCCCGAGGAGTAGTGGACGTCGAGGTTGCCGAGGCCCGAGTACCACGAGTCCTTGGACGCGCCGTCCTTGCTCGGCTTGTCCTGGTAGCGCAGCGGGGTGCCGTCGCCGTTGATGTCGATCTTCTCGCCGATGAGGTAGTCGCCCGGGTCGGAGGAGTTGTTCGCGTAGAACTCGACCGCGCTGGCGAAGATGTCGCTGGTCGCCTCGTTGAGGCCACCGGACTCGCCGCTGTAGTTCAGACCGGCCGTGTTGGAGGTGACGCCGTGCGTCATCTCGTGCGCGGCGACGTCGAGGGCGGTCAGCGGGGCCGCGTTGCCGCTGCCGTCGCCGTACGTCATGCAGAAGCAGCTGTCGCTCCAGAAGGCGTTGACGTAGCTGTTGCCGTAGTGGACGCGGGAGTACGCGCCGACGCCGTCGCCCTTGATGCCGGTGCGGCCGTGCACGTTCTTGTAGTAGTCCCACGTCTCGGCCGCACCGTAGTGCGCGTCCGCGGCGGCGGTCTCGGCGTTCGACGCGGTGCCGTCTCCCCAGATGTCGGTGGTGTTGGAGAAGAGCGTCCCGGTGCCGGACGTGCCGTGGTTCAGGTTGTACGTCTTGTGGCTGCCGCGCCCGGTGTCGGTCAGCGTGTAGGAACCCGAGGTGCCGAGGGTGACCGTGCCGCTGTACTCGGTGTTGCCGGTGCCGGTCTCGATGCCCTGCCACTCGTACAGCTTCGCGCCGGTGGAGGCGTCGGTGATGACGTGCAGCTCGTTCGGGGTGCCGTCCGCCTGGAGTCCGCCGACGACGGTCTCGTAGGCGAGCTGCGGCTTGCCCTGGGCCATCCAGACCACCTTGCGGGGCGCCTGGTCGGCCTCGGTCTTCTTGGAGCCGTCGGCCTTGGCGAGGCCGAGTGCCTGCTTCTCGGCGGTGGCGGACGCGACATCGGCCGTCGTGTCCACGGCCTTCAGCTGGCCGGTGGTCACCTTGGACGCCTTGGTCACGCCCTCGGTCGCGCCGCTCGCGGACTGCTGGACGACCATGTCGCCACCGAGCACCGGAAGTCCGGCGAAGGTGCGCTCGTAACGCGTGTGCGTGGTGCCGTCGTTGTCCTGGACGACGTCCTTGACGACGAGCTTCTCCTGGGAGCCGAGACCGAGGTCCTTGGCCGTGGCCGCCTTGGTCGCGTCCGCCTCGCGGATCAGCTCGGCGCGCTTGGACGGGGTGAGCTGCTTGGTCAGGGCGCCGTGCCGGGCACCTGCGGCGGCGGGGTCGCCGCCGGGCGTGGCGGTGGCCGTGCCGGTCTGGACTCCGACGGCGAGGAGGGCTGCGGCGGCTATCAGAGCACCGGTCGCGGTGGCGCGACGGCTGGGCGTGGATCTCACGCGGACTCCTTCTGCGAGGGGGGAACCGGCGGCGAGTCGAGCCGACGGCGGAGAACGAGTAGTGCGCAGAACGGGGTGAAGAGTGTCAGCCGAAGGATGATCCTGTCAGGACCGCGTCAACATGTTGGCCGGAAGTCGTCCGTTGCCGTGAAGGTCATGTTCGTTAAGCGGACGTTTCGCCGATCACCGCCGCGACGCCGCCCGGCGTGCGACGCATCCCGCGTTCGAAGAGCGGGTCCGAGCCGGGCTCGAACGCGACGTGTTCGAACGGCGACTGGAGGACCGGCTGGGCCTCACCAACCGAGATGGATTCGAACTGTGGCTCATTTTGCATCGCCCGTTCGGGGTAGGACGGTGCGGAGGAGAGGGGGCGGAGAGAGGGGCGGGAACGCGTGCGTACGGCGACAGCTCACGCCCGCCGGGACATGGGAAACGGCCCCCGGTGAAGGTTCACCGAGGGCCTGCGCCGGTCGACTCCGGCGATGCCAAGGTCGGCGCGGAGGCGGCGGGGGTGGTACTGCGGCCGTCCTCGCGGCGTACACGGCGCGACCGTCGCATGCCTGACGCGCCGTCAGGGAGGTGCGCCGCGTGTCCGAGGTACGGCGCCCTGACGAAGGGGTCGCCGCGTCGGGGCGGGGGCGGGCGGGTCAGCGGGTGGTGAGCACCATCCGGAAGCGGGCCGCACCCGACATCATCTTCCGGTACGCCTCGGCGACCTCGTCCAGCGGCACGACCTCGGTCATCGGGCGGATTCCCTGCAGGACGCTGAACGCCAGGGTGTCCTGGACGTCCTGAGCGGTGCCCGACGGGTGGCCCCGGACGATCCTGCCGCTCATGAGCAGCTGGGTCGGGCTGATTCCCAGCGGCTCGGGGTCCGCCCCGATGACCACCAGCTCACCCCGGGGGGCGAGTCCGTCCACGGTCGATGTGATCGCCTCGGAATTGGCGGCGGTGGCCAGTACGGCCTTCGCCCCGCCGAGGGCCTGCAGCGCGTCCGCGACTGAGGTGCCGGCCGTGCTGTCGACGTAGTGGTGCGCGCCGAGCTTCTTGGCGAACTCGGCCTTGGCCCCGCCGCGGGCGATCGCCACGGTCTCGAAGCCCATAGCGGCCGCGTACTGCACGCCCAGATGACCGAGTCCGCCGATGCCGAGCACCGCGACCAGGTCACCCGGCCGTGCGGAGCTGCGTCGCAACCCGTTGTACGTGGTCACGCCCGCGCAGGCCATGGGTGCCGCGTCGGTCGCCGCCAGCGCGTCCGGGATCCGGGCCAGGGCGTCCACCGGTGCGATCACCGACTCGGCGAAACCCCCGTCGTACGTCCAGCCGGGGACCTTCAGGTTCGGGCACACCACGAAGTCGCCCTGCCTGCACGGGGTGCAGTGGCCGCAACTGCCACCGAACCAGCCGACCGCCACCCGGTCGCCCACCTGCCAGGCGTTCTGTGTTCCCTCGCCCAGCGCCTCGATCCGCCCGGCGATCTCATGCCCGGCGACCACCGGAAACCGCACACCGGGAAGTGCGCCGTCCACGAAGAAGGAGTCACTGTGACAGACCCCGCAGGCCTCCACGGCCACCCGTACGTGACAGGGGCCCGGCTCCGGCACGTCGCGCTCGACGATCTCGAACGGACCACTGGCGGTGGCGACCTGCGCGGCTCGATAGACACTCATCTGGATCTCTCCGGCGTAGCGGGTGTGCGGCCCCCGTATCAGTCAGCACACCAGCTGCGGCCCGATCCCGCGCGCCGGGTGACCCGGGCGTGCCCGCGGACACCCGCCCGGCGCAGCCGCCGGGCCGGGGCCCGTAGGTACCTCAGCTTCGTCAGCATGTCAGCCGTCGAAGCGGGTCCACTCGATGGGGAATTCAGCGAGCGGGTCCAGGGCGCTTCGGTGGGTCGCCCCGGCCCAAACGCCGAACTCTTCGTTGCCCTCGCGGCTGACGTACATGACGAGGCCGGGACCGACGAAGAAGCGGGTGGGTGCCCAGGGCCAGAATGGGCGAAGTGGCACTGCGCGCAGTGTTTGGGTGAGCTGGTCGACCTGCCATGACGCGAGAAGTCGGCGGGGCAGAGCAAGGTAATCGGCACTCATGGCCGCCTCGAAGAGGGAGAACTGGATGAGGAAGCCGCTGAGTGGTTCCTGCTCCGCAATCGGAGCTCCGCCGTCTACGCAGAACCAGACAGTCGGATCGGAACCGGGGTCATCGAACGCCCATAGGAGCGACCAGCAGAAGCCACCCTGATTTTCCTCGCCGAAGACGATCATCTCACCTTGCTGGTCGACATGCAGGCGCGACTCGGGCCGGATCCTGTTTTGCACACCGAGGACGCCTGGTCGCTGCTCCGCAAGTCGATACAGCTGTCTCAGCCCATCAGGCAGAGGTGACACAGGGCCAATGGAGGGTGATCCGGGCGCGTCACCGACGGCCGGATACCAGTCAGTGACGAACTCCTCCAGCGCCGCCGCGCGGTCGCTGTTCACATGCCTGAGCCAACCCGAGCCCGGAAGATTCACCGGGGGAGTTGTTGGACGCACCCGGTCGAGGAGGCTTCTGCTCAAGCAGGATTCAAGGCGTAGTTGACAGTCGGTGAGAACACCGTTGGATGTTCCGCCTTGGCTCACACGGGCGGTTCCCAGATACAGGACTTCTGCCTCTACGCGGACCGCAATGTGGATCGGCAACGAGGTTTCCGCGCCCGAGGGCGACCCTATGAGCCGTTCCGTGACCGGTGCCGGGGCGGGCCCAAGCAGACGGACCTCCTTCGCGCTCCACACACCACTCCTGGTGGGGTCGTCACTCGCGTCGGTGGTGATCACCATCCCGGTCGGGCCAATGACGACATCAGCACCACCTACCGTGAAGCGCTCGGCTACGGCCGAGCCGCCGACGAGTGCGGGCGCATACTTCGCGTCGAACACTGCCGCCGGAGTCACGACGGGAACCTGATCAGTCATGCCCGCATCATCCTCGACCTTGATCGAGCACCCAAACGCCAGCTGGCCCTGGATCAACGTACGTCGGCAACAGCATGGCCAGTTCCAGCGGCTCCGTTGGCCACGTGTCCACCCGTCGTGGTAGACGCATACGTGCCCACGTAGTGGGTCACGCCGTGCACCGACCGGACATTCCGTCATGGGGACGAACCGCCGTCACTGCCAACGAAGTTGCGGACCCTACAAGCCCTCCCGGTCAGGCCAGGCTCTCCCGCCAAGCCCGGTGCAGCCCCGCGAACCGGCCCGTGCCGCCGATGAGTTCGGACGGGGCTCCGTCTTCCACGATGCGGCCGTGCTCCATCACCAGGACCCGGTCCGCGATCTCCACCGTCGACAGGCGGTGGGCGATCACGATCGCGGTGCGGCCGTGCAGCACCGTGTCCATGGCCTGCTGCACCGCCCGCTCGCCGGGGATGTCCAGGGAACTCGTCGCCTCGTCGAGGATCAGCACCGCCGGATTGGCCAGCAGCGCGCGGGCGAACGCGACCAACTGGCGCTGACCGGCCGAGATCCGGCCGCCCCGCTTGCGGACGTCCGTGTCGTACCCCTCGGGCAGTCCGGCGATGAAATCGTGCGCGCCGATGGCCTTGGCGGCCTGCTCGATCTCCTCACGGGTGGCGTCCGGGCTGCCGATCGCGATGTTGTCGGCGACCGTTCCGGAGAAGAGGAACGCCTCCTGGGTCACCATCACCACACCTCTGCGCAGCTCCGGCAGGGCCAGGTCCCGCAGATCGGTTCCATCCAGCAGCACCCGGCCGTCGGTCGGGTCGTAGAAACGGGCCAGCAGCTTGGCGAGCGTCGACTTGCCCGCGCCGGTCGAACCGACCACGGCCACGGTCTGACCGGCCGGGACCGTCAGATCGAAGCGGGGCAGCACCTCGCCCCCCGTCCGGTACGCGAACCGCACCGAGTCGAAGACGACCTCGCGGCCCGGGTGCTCGCCCGTGAGCGGGGGAAGCGCCCGCGGATCGGACGGCTCGGGGACGGACGGGACCTGGGCCAGCAGGCCGGCGATCTTCGCCAGCGACGCGGCGGCCGACTCGTAGGAGTTGAGGAACATGCCGAGCCGGTCGATCGGGTCGTACAGCCGGCGCAGGTACAGTACGGCCGCGGCCAGCACCCCGAGTGCCAGCGTGCCCGACGCCACGCGGTAGGCGCCCCACAGCACGATCCCGGCGACCGCCGTGTTCGCGACCAGTCGGGAGCCGACGACATAGCGCGCCATCTCCAGCAGCGCCCCGCCGTTGGCCCACCGGTGCGTGGCGTTGAGCCCCTCGAAGTGCTCGTCGTTGACGCGCTCGCGGCGGAAGGCCTGGACCGGCCGGATGCCGTTCATCGACTCGGCGAACTTCACGATGACCGCGGCGATCGCCGTCGACCGCTCCGCGTAGAGCACCCGGGCCCGCCGCTGGTACAGCCGGACCAGCAGATACAGCGGTACGAAGGACAGCACCGCCGCCGCGCCCAGACCGAGGTCCAGCCAGAGCAGCACCAGGCAGATGGAGACGAACGACAGGACGACGCCGATCAGCTCCTGGAGCCCCTCGCTCAGCAGCTCCCGCAGCGACTCCACGTCCGTGGTGGAACGGGAGATCAGCCGACCCGACGTGTAGCGCTCGTGGAAGTCGACGCTCAGGGCCTGCGCGTGCCGGAAGATCCGCCCGCGCAGATCGAGCAGTACATCCTGGTTGATCCGGGCGGAGGCCCGGATGAACGCGTACTGCATCCCACCCGCGACGGCCGAGCACAGTGCGTACCCGATGGCCACCGCGATCAGCGGCCCGTACTTCTCGTCCCGGAAGGCAGGAACGCCGCTGTCGATGGCGTACGCGACGAGCAGCGGTCCCGTCTGCACCGCCGCCTGCTGGACCAGCAGCAACAGCGCGGCCACGGTCAACCGGCGCCGGTGCGGCCGCAGCAGCGACATCAGCAGGGTGCGGGTCGCGCCGCGGGGCGTCGGCAGATCGTCGCGGTCGAAGCGGTCCCCGGCACCGTCGGCGGGGGACCGGTCCTCGGACTTCTCGCGCGCAGCGCGCCGTTCGGCGGGTGTGGTCGTCGTACCGGTCATCGGATGCGGCCCTTCTCGGCGGGGACGTCCGGCACCGGACGGCCCTCGCCGGGCGGTTCGGGGAAGGCGTCCTCGGCGAGGACCTCTTCCGGCGTGCTTCCGGCGCCCGACATCAGCCAGGCGTACTCCGGGCTGCTGCGCAGCAGTTCCTGATGGGTGCCGACAGCGGTGATGCGGCCCTCGGAGAGCAGCGCCACCCGGTCCGCGAGCATCACCGTGGAGGGGCGGTGCGCGACCACGATCGCCGTGGTGTCCCGGAGCACCTGCCGCAGGGCGGCCTCCACCAGCGTCTCGGTGTGCACGTCCAGAGCGGAGAGCGGATCGTCGAGCACCAGGAAGCGCGGACGGCCCACCACGGCGCGGGCGAGCGCGAGACGCTGCCGCTGCCCGCCGGAGAGGCTGAGCCCCTGCTCACCGACCTGGGTGCCGGTGCCCTCCGGCAGGTCGTGCACGAAGTCGGCCTGCGCGACCGCGAGCGCCCGGCGCAGCTCGTCCTCCCCGGCACCCTCGGCGCCCATCAGCACGTTCTCCCCGACGCTCGCCGAGAAGAGCGTGGGCTCCTCGAAGGCCACGGACACCAGGGCGCGCAGTTCCTCCCGCGGCATGGTGGCGATGTCCCGCCCGTCCAGCGTGATCCGTCCCGCGGTGGCCTCGTGCAGCCGCGGCACCAGCGCGGTCAGCGTCGTCTTCCCGCACCCCGTGGCCCCGACCAGGGCCATCGTCTCGCCGGGGCGGATCCGCAGATCGATCCGGGACAGCACGGGGGCGGAACCGGCCGCCGCATCCGGATAGCGGAACTCCACCCCCTCGAAGACCATTTCGCCGTGACCGGACGGGCCCTTCGGCGCGGGCGCTCCCGCGTCGGCCGCGTCGGGCGCGTCGGTCTCCTCGGGGACATCCATCACTTCGAAGAACCGTTCGGCCGCCGTCGCCGACTCCTGGCTCATCGCCAGCAGGAAGCCGATCGACTCCACCGGCCACCGCAGCGCGAGCGCCGTGGAGAGGAAGGCGACCAGGGTGCCCGCCGAGAGCCCGCCGTCCGCGACCTGAACCGCACCGAGGACCAGGGCCGCGCCGATGGCCAGCTCCGGAATCGTGGTGATGAGGGCCCAGATGCCCGCGAGGAGACGGGCCTTGCCCAACTCCGTGGTGCGCAGCCGCCGCGCCAGGGCGCGGAAGGCGAGGGACTGGCTGCGGTGCCGGCCGAACCCCTTGACGATGCGGATGCCGAGCACGCTCTCCTCGACCACCGTCGTCAGATCACCGACCTGGTCCTGCGCCGTGCGCGCCACGACGGAGTACTTCGTCTCGAAGACCGAGCAGAGCAGCACCAGCGGCACCACAGGGACGAGCAGCACCAGCCCCAGCACCCACTGCTGCATCAGCAGAATGACGAAACCGACCAGCACCGTCACACCGTTGACCAGCAGGAAGGTCAGCGGGAACGCCAGGAACATCCGGATCAGCATCAGGTCCGTGGTCCCGCGCGAGAGCAACTGCCCCGAGGGCCAGCGGTCGTGGAACGCCACCGGCAGCCGCTGCAGATGCCGGTACAGATCGGCCCGCATCGCCGCTTCGACCCCCGCCAGCGGCCGCGCCACCAGCCACCGCCGCACACCGAAGAGCAGGGCCTCCGCGATGCCCAGCAGCAGGAGGTACAGCGCGCCGAGCGCGACCCCGCCCGGGGCGTGGTCCGCGATCGGTCCGTCGACGATCCACTTCAGTACGAGCGGGATCACCAGACCGATGCAGGACGCGACGATCGCGATCAGCGCGGCACCGAACAGGCGCTTGCGTACCGGCCTGACATAGGGCCACAACCGCAGCAGAGAACGCACGGTGGACCGGCCCTCGGGCTCTACACGTTTTTTCGGCATCACAGGCGAGCCTACGGTTCACCCCTGACATTGCTCACCCGGTTTTCGGCCCTTCACGGGTGCCGGGGTCCGGCACCGCGCCACTCGGTCCCCGCAGGTCGTAGCCCGTATCAACCGATCGGCCGATGCCGCTTCGAGCGCGATGGACGATGGTGCGCCGGGCGCCGCGACACGATTCTGGTAGCCATGGCAATCATCGAAGTGAACGGGGTGCACAAGGCCTACGCCGGGCGCCCCGTCGTCGACGGAGTGAGCTTCACCGTCGACGAGGGGGAGATCTTCGGAATCCTCGGGCCCAACGGCGCGGGCAAGACCACCACCGTCGAGTGCGTCGCGGGGCTGCGGATCCCCGACGCCGGTACGGTCCGCGTCGCCGGTCTCGACCCGGTCGCCGACCACGAGCGGGTGACCCGGCTGCTCGGCGTCCAGCTCCAGGAGAGCGAGCTCCAGCCCAAGCTCACCGTGGCCGAGGCCCTGGAGCTGTACAGCGCCTTCTACCCGGAGCCCGCCGACTGGCGCGCCCTGGCCGAGCGCCTCGGACTGCAGACCACGTACGCGACCCGGTACGCCGCACTGTCCGGCGGTCAGAAGCAGCGGCTGTCCATCGCGCTCGCCCTGGTCGGCAATCCGAAGGTGGTGATTCTCGACGAGCTGACCACCGGTCTGGACCCGCGGGCCCGCCGGGACACCTGGCAGCTGATCGAGGACGTACGCGACAGCGGCGTGACGGTCCTTCTGGTCACCCACTTCATGGAAGAGGCCAGTCGGCTCTGCGACCGCGTCGCCGTCATCGACAAGGGAAAGGTCGTCGCCCTCGACACCCCGTCCGGTCTGGCCCACGGTACGGGCAGCGCCACGGTCATCTCCTTCACCCCGTCACGTCCGATCGACGACACCGAGCTGGGCCGGCTGCCCGGCGCGGTCCTCGTCGAGCAGCAGGACGGCCGGATCGTCATCAACGGCACCGACGAGACCGTCAACGCGGTGATCTCGCTGCTGGCCCGTCACCGCATCACCGCACACCAGCTGCGCGTCACCGAGTCGACCCTGGACGACGCCTACCTCGACCTCACGGAAACAGAAGGGGCGGCCTGAGATGACCACGGCGCACCCGGCCGGCCCCCCGGCCACGACCACTCCCTGGGCAGCGGTGCTCAGGACCGAGACGCGGCTCTTCCTCCGCGAACCCGGCAGCGTGTTCTGGATCCTCGTCTTCCCGGCCGTGCTGCTGACGATCCTCGGCCTGATCCCGTCCTTCCGGCACCCCGAGGAAGGGCTCGACGGCCGCCGCGTGATCGACCTCTACGTGCCGGTGGCGGTGCTGCTCGCCATGATCATGGCCGGGCTGCAGGCCATGCCGCCCGTCCTCACCGGCTACCGCGAGCGCGGGATCCTGCGCCGTATGTCGACCACTCCGGTACGGCCGTCCGCCCTGCTCGTCGCGCAGATCGCGCTGCACGGCGCCGCGGCCCTCGGCTCCGCCGCACTGGTGATGGCCGTCGGCCGGATCGTCTTCGACGTCACGCTGCCCGAACAGCCCTTCGGCTACCTCCTGGCGCTGCTCCTGGCGACGGCGAGCGTGCTCGCCCTCGGCGCGCTGCTCTGCGCGATCTCCCGCACCACCAAGGCGTCCTCCGCCATCGGATCGGTCGTCTATCTTGCGATGATGTTCACTGCCGGGGTCTGGCTCCCGGTGCAGAGCATGCCCGACACCCTCCGGCGCATCGTCGAGGTCACCCCGTTCGGTGCGGCCTCCCAGGCGCTGGACCGCGCGGCGACCGGCAGTTGGCCCGGCTGGGTCCAGTTGGGCGTGATGGCACTGTGGGCGGCCCTGGTGACGGTGTCGGCGACACGCCTGTTCCGGTGGGAGTGACGGGCTTCGGGGTGGTGGATGCATGAAGGCGGGAGACATGGCGGAGACGGGCGCGACCGCGGCGACGACGGCGGCGCAGTGGTGGGAACGCTTCTACCGGTACGGGCCGTACGGGCTGCTCGGCCTCGCCACCGTGGTCTCGGCCGTGACGGCGGACCTCATCATGTCCCGCTCGGACCTGTACGCCGCCGCGGTGCTGGTCCCGGCGGCGCTCGTCCTCCAGCTCTGGTGGGGGTGGGCCGGACCGAAGAACGTCCCGCAGTCGCGGGCCGCCCAGGCCTACTTCGTCGCCCGCACCCTGCTGGCCCTCGGGCTGACCTGGTGCAACCCGTTCTTCTCGATGTTCGCGGTACTCGGCTACTTCGACGCCGGTCGGCTGCTTCCGCGACGTGCCATGCGCGCCGGGCTGCTGGCCACCGCCGTCATCATGGCGGGCTCGCAGTCCGGCAGCGGCCTCCCGCCGGCCGGCCTCATGAACTGGGTCGCCTTCGGCATCCTCCTCGTCCTGCACGCGACCCTCACCCTGGTGTTCGCCCAGATCGGCGACCGGGAGGCCGAGCACGCCCGCACCCAGGTCGACACCATCACCGAACTGGAATCCGCCAACGCCCGCCTCGAACAGGCCCTCGCGGAGAACGCGGGCCTGCACGCCCAGCTCCTCCTCCAGGCCCGTGAGGCGGGCATCGCGGACGAGCGCCGCCGGCTCGCCGCCGAGATCCACGACACGCTCGCGCAGGGCCTGACCGGCATCATCGCCCAGCTCCAGGCGGCGACATCGATCTCCGACACCGACCCGGAACTGGCCCGGCAGCACCTCGACCGCGCCGCGGCCCTCGCCCGGCACAGCCTGGGCGAGGCGCGCCGCTCGGTGCACGACCTGGTCCCCGCCGCCCTGGAGCACGACGACCTGCCGGGCGCGCTGAAGAAGACGATCGCGGGCTGGGCGGAACGCCACGGGACGCGGACCGCGTTCACCGTCACCGGCACCGCCGAGCCGGTCCACGACGAGATAGCCGCCACCCTGCTCCGTATCGCGGAGGAGGCCCTCGCCAACGTCGGCCGCCACGCCGGGGCCTCGCGGGTCGGGATCACCCTGTCCTTCATGGGCGATGAACTCGTCCTGGACGTACGGGACGACGGCCGCGGCTTCGACCCGGCCGCGCCGCCGTCGTACGACGGCGCGGGCGGGTTCGGGCTCGGCGGCATGCGGGCCCGCGCCGAACGTGTCGCGGGCACCGTCGAGGTGGAGACCGAACCGGGCCACGGGACGGCCGTCAGCGCACGCGTGCCACTGGTCCGGCACCACCGTTGACCAGTACGTTGTCCTGCCATGACTGAGATTTCCGCACCCGTCATCACCCTCGTCGTCGTGGACGACCACCCCGTCGTACGGGACGGTCTGCGCGGCATGTTCGACTCGGATCCCGGTTTCCGGGTGCTCGGCGAGGCGTCGAACGGGGTGGAGGGCGTCGACCTCGTGACCCGGCTCGACCCCGATGTGGTCCTGATGGACCTGCGGATGCCCGGCGGCGGCGGAGTCGCCGCCATCGCCGAACTGACCGGACGCCGCGCCCGGTCCAAGGTGCTCGTCCTGACCACGTACGACACCGAAGCCGACACCCTGCCCGCGATCGAGGCCGGTGCGACCGGCTATCTGCTCAAGGACGCGCCCCGTGACGAGCTGTTCAACGCCGTCCGCGCCGCCGCCGACGGCCGCACCGTGCTCTCGCCCGCCGTCGCCTCCCGGCTCGTCTCACGGGTGCGTACTCCGGCGGCCCCGGGCGGCGAATCGCTGTCGGGCCGGGAGCGCGAGGTGCTCGAACTCGTCGCCAAGGGGACCTCGAACCGTGCGATAGCCGCCGAGCTGTTCATCAGCGAGGCCACCGTGAAGACCCATCTCACCCATATCTTCGCGAAGCTGGGGGCCAAGGACCGGGCCGCCGCCGTCGCGGTCGGCTACGACCGCGGCATCCTCGGCTGATCTCTCCCTCCCCGGACGGCGACCTCGGCCGGACTGCCCGTCATCTCGCCTGGACCTGGGGGAACTTGGGACTGAACGGTGACATCCCGAGGGGCGCAACCGCACGGTCCGTGTGGTTTTCTTTCGAGGAGCGCGCACGTGCCGCGCGCGGGGGCGGGGGCCTGCGGGCTTCCGAGGGGTCTTGGCGGGGCCAGGCCGTGTGAGGGGAGACGAGCACTTGTGAACGGGCAGCCGATATCGGGGGCATCGGCCGGGGTGAACACCGGGCGACGCGGACGGGGAGCCGGCGGACTGACGGCTCTGGCGCTGGGCGCGTTGCTGATGCTGGTGACGGCGTGCGGAGGGGGAAGCGGCGGCGCGGACAGGGACGGCAAGGGCGCGAAGGCCGAGGAGACCGCCGCCTCGCAGGCCGTGGTGACCATCACGCCGAAGGACGGGGCGGACTCCGTCGCGACCAGCGGGGCGCTGAAGATCTCGGCAGCGCAGGGGAAGCTGACCACGGTGAAGGTCTCCGACCCCAAGGGCAAGGAGGTCAGCGGGAAGATCGCGGCCGACGGTGCCAGCTGGGCGCCGGACCAGCATCTGGCTCTCGCGACCACGTACCGGGTCCATGCGATCGCCGAGGACACGAAGGGCCGTGAGTCGGCGAAGGACACCAGTTTCACCACGCTGGTCCCGGAGAACACCTTCATCGGGCAGTACACCCCGGAGGACGGTTCCACGGTCGGCGTCGGCATGCCCGTCTCGATCCGCTTCACCCGCGGCATCACCGACCCTGCCGCGGTCGAGAAGGCCATCGAGGTGACGGCCGAGCCGTCCGTACCGATCGAGGGGCACTGGTTCGGCAACGACCGTCTCGACTTCCGCCCCGAGCAGTACTGGGCGCCGGGCACCAAGGTGACCCTGAATCTCGACCTCGACGGGGTCGAGGGCCGTCCGGGCGTCTACGGCAAGCAGGCCAAGACGATCTCCTTCACGATCGGCCGCAGTCAGGTCAGCACTGTCGACGCGAGTACGCACCGGATGAAGGTCGTCCGCGACGGCAAGCAGATCAGGGACATCCCGATCTCCGCGGGTGCCCCGGCGACCACCACGTACAACGGCCAGATGGTCATCAGTGAGAAGCTCAAGGTGACCCGGATGAACGGTGACACCGTCGGCTTCGGCGGCGAGTACGACATCAAGGACGTACCGCACGCGATGCGTCTGTCCACCTCGGGGACGTTCATCCACGGCAACTACTGGGGCGCCTCCAGCGTCTTCGGGTCGACCAACACCAGCCATGGCTGCGTCGGTCTGCAGGACGTGCGCGGTGCCTGGAGCAAGAAGACGCCGGCGGCCTGGTTCTTCGACAACTCGATCATCGGCGACGTCGTGGTCGTCAAGAACTCCAAGGACAAGACGATCCAGCCGGACAACGGCCTCAACGGCTGGAACATGTCCTGGTCGGAGTGGACCGCGTAGCACCCGTCGCAGAGGTACGGAGAACGGGCGGGCCCGGTGCTGTGACCAACGGCACCGGGTCCGCCGTCGTTAGCGCCGGTTAACCTGCCTCCCATGACCGTGACTCTCGAAGCAAGCGACGGTGTCGGCACGATCCGGCTGGACCGCCCGCCCATGAACGCCCTGGACGTCGCCACCCAGGACCGGCTGCGCGAACTGGCCGAGGAGGCCACCAGGCGCGACGACGTGCGTGCGGTGGTCCTCTACGGGGGCGAGAAGGTGTTCGCGGCGGGCGCGGACATCAAGGAGATGCAGGCGATGGACCACACGGCGATGGTCGTACGGTCCAAGGCGCTGCAGGACGCCTTCACCGCGGTGGCGCGGATCCCCAAGCCGGTCGTCGCCGCAGTCACCGGCTACGCGCTGGGCGGCGGCTGTGAGCTGGCGCTCTGTGCCGACTTCCGGATCGCCGCCGACAACGCCAGGCTGGGCCAGCCCGAGATCCTGCTCGGGCTGATCCCCGGAGCGGGCGGCACCCAGCGTCTCGCGCGGCTGATCGGCCCCTCCCGTGCCAAGGACCTGATCTTCACGGGCCGTCATGTGAAGGCGGAGGAGGCCCTGGCGCTCGGTCTGGTGGACCGCGTGGTGCCCGCCGCCGAGGTGTACGAGCAGGCGCACGCCTGGGCCGCCGCACTGGCGAAGGGGCCCGCTCTCGCGCTGCGCGCGGCCAAGGAATCCGTCGATGCGGGTCTGGAGACGGACATCGACACCGGGCTCACGATCGAGCGGAACTGGTTCGCCGGACTGTTCGCCACCGAGGACCGCGAGCGCGGCATGCGCAGCTTTGTGGAGGAGGGGCCGGGCAAGGCCAAGTTCCTCTGATCGAACGCACGTTGGGCACAGGATGACGCAGGTTCATCCGTGCGGGCGGATGAGATGGACCTTAAGGGAACCTTAAGGTCCATCCGCCCGAGGCGAGCGACATCCCTGCCCGGAACCAGTATCCGTGCAGGTCAAACCGGTCCTGATGAGGTGTTACCTGCCACTGGCATATGTCTCGTGCCTGGTACGGAAGCAGGCATTCCGGTGTGTGTTTTCCTTTGGAACGGCTCCGAAGCGTCCGTCGTGCGGCCATGATGGTGGGCATGGCGGGCCTGGAGGGTGTGGAACAGCCGCGACCGCAAGGCGGCGCGACGGCGGAACGCAGGATGCCGGCCATCCAGGACGAACGGGCGTTCAAGGCGCTGGAGTTGTTCGGCAGTCCGGCAGAGGGCGAGGTCCGGCTGCCGTCCCGCCCGGAGTCCGCGGCCACCGCCCGGAGGCTCACCTCGTGCGTGGTGCTCCGGCAGTGGTCGCTCTCGCCGCAGACCGCCGAGCATGCCGTGCTGCTCGTCTCGGAACTCGTCGGCAACGCGGTGCGGCACACCGGGGCCCGGGTCTTCGGTCTGCGGATGCTGCGCCGTCGCGGCTGGATCAGGATCGAGGTGCGCGACCCCTCGCGCGGACTGCCGTGCCTGATGCCGGTCCGGGAGATGGACGTCAGCGGGCGCGGGCTCTTCCTCGTCGACAAGCTCTCCGACCGGTGGGGCGTGGATCTGCTGCCGCGCGGCAAGACCACCTGGTTCGAGATGCGGATCTCCGACCGCTGAGACCGGCGGGTCCCGGCTCCGGATACGTCCCGGCTCCGGATACACAGAAGCCCCCGGTCGGTCCTGGTGGGGCACTTCGGGGGGCTGCTGTGCGGTAGGCCGCGACGTGGGGGTGTATTCGCGGCCGCTTGTGACGACTGCTCGGGTCTCTGCGGTCGTGTTACCGACTATGGCAGACGGGCGACCTCTTCGCCAAAGCCTCAAAAGGTACATTCGTCGCTATATAGCGACATTTTCCATATGGATCGAAGGTGTGATGTGTCACTGGCCTGGCAAGCAGTGAATGGTTATGGGGTTCGGCGAATGATTCACGGGGTGCCACCGGTGGGGCATATGTGATTTTTTACGCATTTCACCCGTACCGTGACTACTCATGAACGCCCCAGGCACTCCGGTGCACAGCCGGGCCGCCGCATCGACCGCCGCCGTCCGCGCGCGGCGACGACCACGGAACGGGTGACCTGATGCTTCCCTCCTCCCCGCACGCCGCGGCCCTGCTCGGCGGTGTCCTGCTGGCCGTACTCACCGCCTGCGGCACCTCCGGCGGGACGCGGAGCGCCGAGCCCGTCGGCAGCGAGGCCGCCGCATCGCCCGTCGGGACGGAGCCGGCCATCCCGTCCGTGGCGCCGGGGCTGCCCGGCATGCCGCCGGTGCTCGACCCCCGGGACGTGTACGCGGCCGACCGGCCGGGAAAACTCTCCCCGGCCGTCAAGGGCTTCCCGTCCCGGATCTACGTCCCCAACACGAACTCCGACACGGTGTCGGTGATCGACCCCGCGACGTACAAGGTCATCAGGACCATCGAGGTCGGCCGCCAGCCGCAGCACGTCGTCCCCTCCTGGGACCTGAAGACCCTCTGGGTCAACAACGACCTCGGTGACAGCCTCACCCCGATCGACCCCCGGACCGGCAGGGCGGGCCGCCCAGTACCCGTCTCCGACCCGTACAACCTCTACTTCACGCCCGACGGCAAGTACGCCGTGGTGATGGCCTCCCAGGAGCGCCAACTGGTCTTCCGCGACGCCCACACCATGAAGACGGCCAGGACCGTTCCGGTCGGCTGCGCGGGCGTCAACCACGCCGACTTCTCCATGGACGGACGGTACTTCATCGTCTCCTGCGAGTTCTCCGGCGAACTCCTCAAGGTCGACACCGCGGGGATGAAGGTGGTCGGCCAGCAGAAGCTCCCGTTCAAGGGCGCGATGCCGCAGGACGTGAAGCTCTCACCCGACGGCGGCACGTTCTACATCGCGGACATGGTCGCGAACGGGGTGTGGGTGCTGGACGGGAAGCGGTTCACCACCCCGAAGCTGACGCCCACCGGCGAGGGCGCCCACGGCCTCTACGTGAGCCGCGACTCCAAGGAGTTGTACGTCTCCAACCGGGGCGAGGGCACCATCTCCGTCCTCGGTTTCGCCGAGCGCGCGCCGGTGAAGAAATGGCGTCTGCCGGACGGCGGCAGCCCCGACATGGGAGGTGTCTCGGCGGACGGCAAGACCCTCTGGCTGAGCGGGCGCTACGACTCCGAGGTGTACGCGATCGACACGGCCACCGGCAAGCTGCGCGCCCGGATCCCGGTGGGCAGCGGTCCGCACGGACTCGCCGTCTACCCGCAGCCGGGCCGTTACTCCCTCGGTCACACCGGCGTCTTCCGCTGAGGGGCCGGGCGCCGACCGCGGGGCCCGGTCACCCCGCGATCATCAGGGCCTCCGAGCCCACCGGCCGGAACCCCGCCTTCTGGAACGTCCGCACACTGCGGGCGTTCCCCGGCGACTGCTGCGCCCACACCACCGAGTCCGGCACCAGATGCCGGGCCGCGCGGGCCAGTTGAACCCCTACCCCTCGGCCGCGCGCCTCCTCGTCCACCTCGATCGCGGTCTCCCAGCGCCCCGCGACTCCCCGGCCGAGGATCACCACGCCGTTGCCGGCGGACCACACCCGTACCTCGTCGCGGTACTTCATCGCCCGTGCCACCCGCGGATGTTCCGGGTCCTCGATCTCCCGCAGCGCGATGTCGGGCTCGCCCGGCAGCGCGTCGGCGACCGTCAGGAGATCGATGGTGTTCATGTGCCGTCCGCTCCGGGCCAGCAGGGCGTTCAGGAAGTACGGATTCATCGTCGTGCAGAGCGGATCACCGGGGGTGGCGGCCAGCACGGCCCGTACCCACTGCGGATCCTCGTCGGTGAACACCACCGAATGCGCGGTGAGTGCCAGTACTCCCGCATCCCGGGCGTCGGGCTGCCGCACCACCGTCGTGGATCCGTCCGGCGGGGGAAACCGTCCGAGCGCCGCGGCGTTCAGAATCTCTGCCAGTGCGTCACTCATCGTTCTCCCGCTCCCCGTCCGGACCGCGATCCGCCGGGACGGCGGACGCCCGTTCATGATCGGTCACCGGCCGACGGGACCGCCATCCCGCGCGCCCGTTAATCTGGCCACCGTCAGCCGGACATGGGTCCGGAACGGGTCAGGAAGCATTCCTGGCCCGGGAGTTGGCCCGGCCCGGGTCGGGCGTGGCGAAGGGGTGGAACTGTGGCGGACATCGAGTCGGCGCGCAAGGCATTCGAGCGGTTCGATCTGAACGGCGACGGACTGATTTCGGCCGCCGAGTACAAGAGCGTGATGGCTCAGCTCGGTGACCCCCACGTCACGGAGCCGGTGGCCCAGGCCGTCATCAACGCGCATGACGTCAACGGCGACGGGCTCCTGACGTTCGAGGAGTTCTGGGCGGCGCAGAACAAGGGCTGACAGCCGTGAGGCCCCCCGGCCATGGGGCCGGGGGGCCTCGGTTCGGCCGCAGCCTCAGGCGGCGGCCTGGGCCTTCAGGTCGAGGGCGATGTCGATGATCATGTCCTCCTGGCCGCCGACCAGCTTGCGACGGCCGACCTCGACGAGGATGGACCGGGTGTCGAGCCCGTACCGCTTCGCAGCGATTTCGGCGTGGCGCAGGAAACTGGAGTACACACCCGCGTAGCCGAGGGTGAGGGTCTCGCGGTCGACGCGCACCTCGCGGTCCTGGAGCGGGCGGACGAGGTCGTCGGCCGCGTCCATCAGCGGGAAGAGGTCGCAGCCGTGCTTCCACTCCTGGAGGTCGGCGACGGCGATGAACGCCTCCAGCGGGCAGTTACCGGCGCCCGCGCCCTGCCCGGCGAGGGAGGCGTCGACACGCACGGCGCCGCTCTCGACGGCGACGACGCTGTTGGCGACGCCGAGGGCGAGGTTGTGGTGGGCGTGGATGCCCATCTCGGTCGCGGGGTCGAGGACGTCCCGGTACGCCTGGAACCGCTCCCGGACGCCGTCCATGGTGAGCCGGCCGCCGGAGTCGGTGACGTAGACGCACTGGGCGCCGTAGGACTCCATCAGCTTGGCCTGCCGGGCCAGTTCGGCGGGCTCGGTCATGTGGGACATCATCAGGAATCCCGAGACGTCCATGCCCAGTTCGCGGGCGGCGGCGATGTGCTGGGCGGAGATGTCGGCCTCGGTGCAGTGGGTGGCGACGCGCACCGAGCGGATGCCGAGCCGGTGTGCCTGCCTGAGGTCGTGCAGGGTGCCGATGCCGGGCAGGATCAGGGTGGTCGGGACGGCCTGCTTCGCCGCGTCGGCGACCGCCTCGATCCACTCCCAGTCGGTGTGGGCGCCCACGCCGTAGGTGATGGACGAGCCGGACAGGCCGTCTCCGTGGGCGATCTCGATGGCGGAGACCCCGGCGGAGTCGAGCACGGTGGCGATGGCGCGGGCCTGCTCGACCGTGTAGCGGTGGCGGACGGCGTGCATACCGTCCCGCAGGGTCACGTCCTGGACATAGATGTTGGTGGTCACTTGGCCGCCCCCTCCTGGTTGCGGTGGGCCGCGATGCGCTCGGCGGTGCGCAGGGCGGCGGAGGTCATGATGTCGAGGTTGCCGGCGTAGGCGGGCAGGTAGTGGGCGGCGCCCTCGACCTCGAGGAAGACGGAGACCTTCCACGCCTTGCCGGCACGGTCGTTCTCGGGCAGCAGGGTGCGCAGCGGGTCGTCGCCCGTGACCTCGTCGAACTGGACGTCCTGCTTGAGGCGGTAGCCCGGCACGTAGGCCTGGACCTTCTGCTCCATGTCCTTGATCGCCTGGTTCACCTTGTCGGTGTCGCAGTCGGAGACCAGGCAGTGGACGGTGTCCCGCATGATCAGCGGGGGCTCGGCCGGGTTGAGGACGATGATCGCCTTGCCCCGGGCCGCGCCGCCGACCTTCTCGATGGCGGCGGAGGTGGTCTCGGTGAACTCGTCGATGTTGGCGCGTGTGCCGGGGCCGGCCGAGCGGGAGGAGATCGACGCGACGATCTCGCCGTAGTGGACCGGGGTCACGGAGTTCACGGCGGCGACCATCGGGATGGTGGCCTGGCCACCGCAGGTCACCATGTTGACGTTGGGCGAGCCGATGTGCTCCTCGCCGTTGACCGGCGGCACCACGTACGGGCCGATCGCGGCCGGGGTGAGGTCCACCAGGACGCGGCCGAGCGGGCGCAGAACCTCCTCGTGGCGCTTGTGCGCGCCGGCCGAGGTGGCGTCGAAGACGATCTCGACGTCCTCGAACTCGGGCATCTTCACCAGCCCGTCGATGCCCTCGTGGGTGGTGGCGACCTTGAGACGACGGGCGCGGGCGAGACCGTCCGACGCGGCGTCGATACCGGCCATGGCAACGATTTCCAGGGTCTCCGACAGCCGCAGCACCTTGATCATGAGGTCGGTGCCGATGTTGCCGGAGCCGATGACGGCGACCTTGGTGGTCACTGGGCTGCTCCTTCGATTTCTTCGGGTGCGAATCGGACGCGGACGGAGCCGAGTCCGGAGATGCGGGCTTCGAACCGGTCACCGGGCGCGGCCGGAACCATCGGTCCGAGGGCGCCGGTGAGGATGATGTCCCCGGCCTTCAGCGGCTCGCCCATCTCCGCGAGGGCGCCCGCCAGCCACACGGCGGCGTTGAGCGGGCCGTCCAGGCAGTCGGCGCCACTGCCCGCGGACACCTTCTCCTCGCCGCGCAGCAGCGTCATGGTGACGCCGCGCAGATCGACGGAGGTCAGCGGAACCGGTGCGGTGCCGAGGACGAACAGGCCGGAGGAGGCGTTGTCGGCGACGGTGTCGGTGATGGTGATGTCCCAGCCGGCGATCCGGCTGTCGACGATCTCCAGCGCGGGCAGCGCGAAGTCGGTGGCGCGGATGATGTCCGCGACGTTCGGCTCCGCCACATCGAGGTCGGTGCCGAGGACGAGCGCGACCTCCGCCTCCACCTTCGGCTGCAGCAGCCGTCCGGCCGGCACGGTGCCGCCGTCCGGTACCGCCATGTCGGACAGCAGGGCACCGAAGTCCGGCCGATCGACGCCCAGCTGGGCCTGGACGGCGGGCGAGGTCAGGCCGATCTTGCGCCCGACCACACGACGGCCCGCGGCCAGCTTCCGCTCCACGTTGACGCGCTGCACGGCGTACGCGGTGGCGATGTCACCGGCGGCGAACCGGTCACGCACGGGGGCCACCGGCTTGCCCGTGCGCTCGGCCTCGGCCAGCAGGTCGGCGGTCTCGCGGACCGCGGGGGAACTCATGGCGGACAACCTCCGTCAACAGGGAAATGCGGCCAACAGGGAAATGCGGCTCGACAACGGCAGGTATAGAGGCCGAGCGGCCACCGGACCAAGGTTTGTTCCGCGACATGGAACAAAACGTGTCCTGCACCCCGCTCAGGGGCCAGGATGAGACCCGTGACACGGAACAATGCAGTGCACGGCAACATGCTGGACAAGGCCATGAGCCTGCTCGACTGCTTCCGCCCCGCAGGCGGCCGGCTGCGCCTCGCCGACCTCTCGGCACGCACCGGCCTGGCCAGGAGCACCGTGCACCGCCTTGCTGCCGACCTCGTCCGCCTGGGGTTGCTGGAACGGTCCGGTGACGAGTACCAGCTGGGCGGGCTGCTCTTCGAGTTCGGCACCCTGGTGCCGCGCCGCCAGGACCTGCGGGAGACGGCGCTGCCGTTCCTCCAGGACCTGTACGAAGCCACCCGGGAGACGGTGCACCTCGGCATCCGTGAGGACCGGTCCGTGATCTACGTGGAACGCATCCACGGCCACGAGAGACTTCCCCTGCCCTCCCGCGTGGGCGGCGCGCTCCCGCTGACCTGCACAGGCGTCGGAAAGGTGCTGCTCGCCTTCTCCCCGCAGGACTTCACCGAGGAAATCCTGGCCGGCCCGCTTCCCCGCCTGACCCCGCACTCGGTGACCGACCCTGCCCGACTGCGCCCCATCCTGGAACAGGTCCGGGTGGCGGGCCTGGCCTACGAGGAGCAGGAAGCGGTGACCGGCATCAGCTGCGTGGCATCCCCTGTCTTCGCCCCCGACGGCACAGCCGTCGCCGCCATCTCGGTGGCCGTCCCGGTGACCCGCTGGCACCCCGCCCAGCTCGCCACGGCGGTCCGCACGGCGGCCCTGGGGCTGACCCGGGCGTTGCGGATGCCCGCGGCGATGAGCGGTTCTCTCACACGCCCCGACGCCTCGCGGTGAGGGGGCCGGGGCGGGATGTGTGGGGCGGCTCAGAAGGCGTGGGGGCCGAATCGGCCCCACGCCACCAGGGCGGCGAGAACGAGCAGGACCACATTGGCCGGAACCGCCTTGGCCTCGCCTCGCCGCAGGTGGACCCCGATGGCGCCGAGCATGACCACGGCGAGTCCGGCGACTGATGCTCGCCCCGCTGACCAAGGCCCACGCCACGCACCTGCGTGAGATCAGTCGCCGCATCAACGACGCCATCGGCCCCGCGCCGGACTGCCCCACCGCTCGCCGCTGACCCGCCCGCCCTCGATGCGGCCCGGCTCGCCCCCGCGTCGCCGGGATGATGGCGGACGGTGAGCCCGTGCGCTGGCATCCCCGCCGCGGAATCGGTCATGGTGCCCGGGTTTCCCGGACGGCGGTGTACGGGCTGTTCGGCCGCCCCCTGGGGCGGCCGTTCCGGTCTCCGGGGCGCTCAGCCCGATGGGTGGATGGGCGGGGGAGGGCCGGGGGGCGCCTGCTGGTGGTGTGTTCGTGTGTGCTGCGCGGATGAGGAAGGGCGTTGATCAGGAGGGAAGTTCGGCGAGGGAGGCGCCGGCTGCTTCGACGAGGTGGGTGAGTGAGTCCGTCAGCATGTCCGCGAGCGCGGCGGTGTCCCAGTCGTCGCCTGCGCTGATGGCGATGTACATGCCGTCGGCGGCGGCCATGGTGAACTGTGACAGTCGCCGGGCCAGCAGTGGGTCGCGGTCCTGGACCTGCTCGGGCAGTACCTGATTCCACCAGTCGATCATGGTGGCCAGGCGGGTCGAGCGGATCTGCAGGAACATCTCCCGGGCTGCCGTGCCGCTCAACCTGCGCTCCAGGGTGAGCAGCAGGCCCAGTCGCCAGAAGCTCGTGTCCTCGGTGGCCTCCTGTGCGCGCACGGCCACTGCGGCGCGGACCCGGTCCTGCGGCAGCTCGCCCGGCCGAAACTGCCAGTCCTGCCGCCTTTCCCAGGCCTCGACCGAGTGCTCCAGGAGTGAGGCGAACAGTTTGTCCTTGTTCTCGAAGTGCCAGTACACGGAGCCCGAAGGCAGGCCCGACCGCTTGCTGACCTGGGCGATGGTCGTGCCCTCGTAACCCTTTTCGGCTGCCAGCTCCAACGTCGCTTTCAGGATGCGGTGGCGTGACTCATCGCTCCGCTGGTTTCGGCTGGTCGTTTCGCTCATGCCTCTTGCTACCACAGCGTCCCCCTGTTACGTTCCACAGACGTTCTAGAATGAGTAATCTAGATGGCGGATTCTAGGGCTGTGCTCGTGGGTCGCCCCTCCCCGCACGGGTGCGGGCCGGCCCGCCGGGCTGCCTGATGTCAGCCGTACTCGCACAGGAGGAGTCATGATTCGTTCCCTGGCCTACCTGGGCCTGGCCACCCCGCAGACCGAGGAGTGGAAGACCTTCGGCCCGGAGGTGCTCGGCCTCCAACTCGTCGAGCCGGGCCCCGACGGCGCCGTCCGGCTGAAGATGGACGACGCCGTGTGGCGCCTGGCCCTGCATCCGGGCGAGCGCAACGACGTCGCCTACATCGGGTGGAGCGTCGCCGAGGCGGCCGAGGCCGACGAACTGGCCAAGAAGGTCGCCGCGTTCGGCTGCGAGGTCCACCACGGTGACGCGGACCTGAGCCAGGAGCGGGCTGTTGAGGGGCTGATCTGGTTCGAGGACCCCTTCGGGTTGCGCCACGAGCTCAGCTGGGGCCGCAGCGTCGTGCCGGCCTCGTTCCACCCCGGCCGCGCCCTGTCCGGCTTCCGGACCGGCGAACAGGGAATGGGCCACGTGGTGTTCCTGGTCCCGGACCTGGTCGCCGCCGATGCCTTCTACGCCGACGTGCTCGGGTTCAAGCTGTCCGACCGCATCGTCCAGGGACCTCTCAACGCCCGCTTCTACCACATCAACGGCCGCCACCACTCCCTCGCCGTTGCCCAGGCCCCGGTCGTGGGGCTCCAGCACCTGATGCTGGAGGTCAACTCCATCGACGATGTCGGCCTGGCCCTCGACGAGTGCGAGAAGCGCGGGATTCCGATCTCGATGACACTGGGGCGCCACGTCAACGACCTGATGACGTCGTTCTACCTGGTGTCGCCATCCGACATGCACATCGAGTACGGCACCGGCGGACTCGCGGTCGACGACATGTGGGTGCCCAAGATGTTCGACCGCCAGAGCATTTGGGGCCATCACCGCGCCGAAGGCCCGATCCCGCCCGCGCTCATCACCCGCGTGCCCGAAGGGGCCCCTGGCCCCGACGCGGCCGAGGCGCGGTGATCCCGTCGCACCGGAACCTTCCCCCAGGGGGCCGCACGCGGTCCCGACCGCACGAAAGGACCCGGCATGAGCCAGGGCGTAGCCATCGATTCCGCTGAGTTCCGCAGGACCCTGGGCCACTACCCCACCGGTGTCGCCGTGGTGACCGCGATCGAGGAGGACGAACCGGTCGGCATGGCGGTGGGCACCTTCACCTCCATCTCTCTCGACCCGCCGCTGGTCGGCTTCTTCCCCGCGTCGGCCTCCCGTTCCTGGGCCCGCATCCGCAAGTCCGGGGCGTTCACGGTCAACGTGCTGGGTGCGGACCAGCTCGACGTGTGCCGCGCGTTCGCCACCTCCGGCGCCGACAAGTTCGCCGGCGTCAGCTGGTCGGAGGGCCCCACCGGAGCACCCGTCCTCGCCGACGCGGTGGCCTGGGTGCACTGCACGCTCAGCAGCGTGCACAGCATCGGCGACCACGACCTCGCCGTCGGCACCGTGGTCCAGCACGAACTCGGCAGCCGGGAGGCCCGCCCTCTGGTCTTCCACCGTGGTGGATACGGGACCTGCCTCGACGCCTGAACCCCGACACCCCCGACACCCCCGACACCTTGCACCCGCAGGAGCAGTCCTTCATGAGCAACGATCCGACCGAGTCCGGCACCAGCCGCGAAGTCGCACTCGCCAGTGCCACCGTCCGCTACCACGACCTGGGCGAAGGCCACCCGATCGTCCTGCTGCACGGCAGCGGTCCCGGTGCGACCGCGTGGAGCAACTTCCGCCCGAACATCCCCGAACTGGCCTGCCGATTCCGCGTGTTGGCCCTCGATCTGCCCGGTTGGGGCGGCTCGCAGGCCGTGCCGATGGCCGAGCGCGACCATCCGCGCACGGTGGTCGAATTCCTCGACGCCCTCGGCATCGAGAAGGCCGCGCTCGTCGGCAATTCCATGGGCGGAGTCGTCTCCCTCGCCGTCGCCGCCCTCCACCCGGACCGGGTCTCGCACCTGATCACCATGGGCCCGGCGTCCAAGCCCCGCCCGGGGTTGTTCGGCCCCGGAGGCGGACCGAGCGAAGGCATGAAAATCCTCTTCGCCGGATACCAGGACCCGTCCCAGGAGACGATGCGCCGCCTCGTCGACATCATGAGCTACAGCTCCGGTGACGCCGCCGACGGCATCGCAGCCGAACGCGCCGCAGCCGCTCAGGGCCGCCCCGATCACCTGAAGCACTTCCTGGAGGGCCTGGCTACTGGCTCCACCCCGATCACCCGGTGGGCCACCCCGCAGGAGCTCATGGGCATCACCGCCCCCAGCCTTCTGATCCACGGCCGCGACGACCGGGTCGTGCACTTCGAGGCCAGCCTCGAACTGGTCTCCCTCATCCCCGACTCCCGGCTCGTGCTGTTCAACCGCTGTGGCCACTGGGCCCAGCTGGAGCACGCCGCCGAATTCAACCGTCTGGTCACCGACTTCGTGTCGAACAACTAGTCACCCCGCACCACCGGCGCCGGACGACGCCGGTCCACGGCTCAATGAGGAGAATGACGTGGACGAGATCCTCAAGCACATCCACGAGCATGCGCAGTACCTGAAGGACCACTCGGCCGAGGCCGACGACCTCGGCCGCCTGCCCGACGAGACGGTCCGACGCCTCCGGGAGATCGGCGTCGTACGCATGCTTCAGCCCCGCGACTTCGGCGGCCTGCAGTCCCACCCGGCCGACTTCTACGAAGCTGTCATCGAGGTCGCTGCCGCCTCTCCCTCCGCCGGTTGGGTCGTAGGCGTCGTCGGCGTCCACGCCTACGAATTCGGCTACAGCAGCCGACAGATGCAGCAGGAACTCTGGGGTGAGGACCCCGACACCTGGACCGCGTCGCCCTACGCCCCGATGGGGCGTGCCGTCCGCGTCGGGGGCGGCTACCGTCTCACCGGCCGCTGGCCGTTCTCCTCCGGCACCGACCACGCTTCCTGGGTGATCATCGGCGGTATCGTCACCGACTCCTCCGGGGCCATCGCATCCCCTCCCGACGTACGGCACTTCGTGGTCGAGCGCGAGGACTACGAGATCCACCACGACAGCTGGAACGTGGTCGGACTCCGCGGCACCGGCAGCAAGGACATCAGCGTCACCGACGTGTTCGTCCCCGACCACCGTGTCCTGAACCAGTACGAGGTTTTCGAAGGCCAGGCCGCCAGGGCCGGACGCCCGGACGACCCCTACTACCACCTCCCCTTCGGCGTCATGTTCAGCACCGCCATTGCCGCCGCCACCATCGGCATGGCCCAGGGAGCGCTCCAGGCTTCCGTCGAATACACCCGCAACCGGGTCAACGTTCTGGGGGACAGGGTCTTCTCCGACCCCGCCCAGCTCGTCGCCCTCGGTGAAGCCGGTGCCGACATCGCTGCCAGTCGCCATCACCTCCTGTCCGACATGCGTCGCGCCTACGACATCGTCATGGCCGGCGGCGAGATCGACCGGCACCTGCGGCTCGAACTGCGCCGCAACCAGGTGCGCGCCTCCCGTCGCGCCGTGGAAGCGGTGGAGAAACTGTTCATCCACGCGGGCGGTCACTCCCTCCACCTCGACCAGCCCCAGCAGCGCTACTGGCGCGATGCCCACGCCGCACTGAACCACCTCTGCAACGTGGCTCCCACCATCTACGTCGCCTACGGCACCGACCTGTACGGCGGCCAGATCGCGCCGGGCATCTTCCACTGATGTCCTGAAGGCCCACCTGATGCTCTGAAGGCCCCTGGCACCGGGCCGCGCCACGGACGCAGGCCCGATGCCAGGCCCTTTCGCGATTCACTGCCGCACCACTTCTCCGCATGTCCCGAGGGGAAGTCGGCTTCCTGCTGGCGCCGGAACTGCCGGATCCAGTGCAGTGAGCGGTCGTGGCAGGTTCGTTTCCGCAGGGCGGCGAGCGCGTGCGCCCTCGTTCCGCGTGGCCCCACCGGGACTCCGAAACAGCTCTGTAAGGCAACCGTCGAATTCTCCGAAAATCCTGCGTTGCAGCATTCCGGCCATAGCGTCGACGCGGCCGTCGAGTTTCCGGAAAATGAGGTGCGGTTACCTCGGGATCGAGAGCGTAAGCTCATCGGAAAATTACGCCGCCTGAAACGCTGCAGCGACCGCCCAAGACGTGCCGCGCCGTCAGTCGGCCTATTCGGTGCATTTACTGGCACGGGAAATTTAGGGTGAATGGCAGGTTCGAACAACCAGGGAGTTTCAGGGCGATGAATAAACTGATCAAAACCGGCGTGACGGCTCTCGCGGCGGTGCTCATGGCGACGGTCGGAGTGGCTTCTGCTCATGCGGAGGGGCGGGACAACGGCGGGCCGTGCTTCATCTACAACACGGGCGACAACGCAGTCAACGCCTGCCACGACGCGCAGAACGGAAGCGGGCACGTGGCCGGCAGCGGCCACACCGTGGGCACCACGAACGGGAACGTCGGCCTGCCCGACCCTTCATTGCCGTTTTTCCGTGTGGGCAGCACGAACACCACGTACCGGATGACGCTCACCGAGAAGATCGGATTCTTCGACCCGGCTCCGGACAACCAAACGATCCTGAACGACAACGGGCAATTGTTCTGGCCCACCATCGGCCTCACCGGAGCCATCTACACGGTCACCGACAGCGTCAATGCTTTTCGGGGGAACGTGTCCCTCACATTCGACGTGAGAAACCCGCAGGACATCATCTGGAGGTGCGAATCCTCCCCGGGTTCGCCCATCACCTGCCCGTCCCCGTCCGGTGGTCAGCTCGACACGATCAAGTTCTCCTGAGTCGCCCGGCCTTCCTGCGTCGGCCGCGGGGCTGTTTCGAAGTCCCGGTGAGCGCGCGAGTCCGTAGATCATCGTGATGCAGGTGTTCGGGACCGGCCCGTCGCGGACGCAACGAAGCTCCGGTTGAACGGGATGACCTTCCCAAGTCACCCTGAATCACCGGAGCTTCGCTGCGTCCCACGGGGCCGGATTCAGCCCTCGCTCGCGCTCCAGTTGACAAGTTGTGGGTGGGCGGGACGGCCGGACCGCCGGGCCGAATGAGTGCTCCTTGGTTCCTGCTTGCGCCCGCACCCTCCTTGCCTTGGCCGCCGGGCTCCGGGCGCATTCTTCCGAACCCACGTAGCCCCGGTTCGTAACGTGGGCCTACGGCTGGAAAGCCCCCGCATTCCCTGGCGTCACGAACGACCGGGCATTCACCACTCCGTGCGTCGGGCGCGCCTCCGACGGTCAGTGACGGTATGTCATTGCCGCTTCGGGGTGTGGGGCATCTCCTGCGGTTTGTGAGGGAGTCGGATCATGTCCACGTACTGGCTGAGCTGCTCCAACTACGTGTGGCGGCGGTGCCTGCGAGCAGTGGGTCTGCGAATGCGATGACTAGGCCGACCACGTCAGTGAAGAGATGCGGATAGCCGGCCGAGGAAGGTCCCTGTCGGCGGCGCCAGGCGGCGTAGGAGGATTGGCGTCGCTCGGCGAGGTCGGTGATCGCGGCGCTGAGGGGCTTCAGCGCTATCCCGCGGTGTGTGGCGGTGGCGGTCAGCGCTGCGGCCAGCTCTTCGCCGTTGAGATTGTTGAGTGTCAGCAGGCGGTAGAGGTCCGCGTAATCCCGGTCGCGGGTGTTGAGATCGCCGAGCGAGATGGCGGTGGAGAGCTTCTCGGCGATGACAGTGGCGAGCGGGTAACCGAAGAGTTGGAAGCTGTCCGTGGTGAGCTGCTGCGGGTAGTTGATGGTCTGAGGTCCGGGAGTGACGGGATCGCCGAAGCTGATGTCCAGTTGGAGCTTGAGACGGGCCCGGGCGATCGATGCGGCCATCGACAGCCGTAGGCCGTGATACTCGTCCTCCTCTCGGATGGGTACGGTTCTGAGCGTGGCGGAGTCGAATGCCACACCGTCGTCGACTTCAGTGGTGGCGATCGCGGCGATTCTGCGGATGATCTCGGCTTCCTCGCCGGAGAACGCGTGGCCGAGGATGTCGATGTCACGGGTCATCCGGCGGGCGCCGAACTGGGCGAGCAGCAGGCCGCCTTTGAGGATGAAGTGCTCGCGGCCGAGGGCGGACGCTCCCAGGCGGTAGAGGAAGCGTTCGAGCACGTACTCGACCATGACCTCGTCCGTTGAACGGCCGTTGCGACGAGCCAGATTGCGCAGATCGTTGTAGACGCGGCCTGCGGTGGTAGCGCGAGTGGGGTTGACCATCAGGCAAGCACCGCCTCTACGGCGGGGCGGATGACGGAGAGCGCACCCAGCTCGCGCGCGATGAGTTGGAGTTCACCGACCCCGCTTCGTCCGCTGCGACGCAGGTAGCGGCCGAGCGCGGACAGAGCCATGGTCTCGCCGATTCTGCCACGGTGGCGCATCGCGTCGACGACGCTGCGGGCGGCGTTGTATGCGGGAACGGTCTCTCCCGGTGCGGCCTCGAACTGTTCGACGCCGAGGTTGAAGGTCTTGGCCGCGTACTGCGCCACCACGGTCGGGGGATAAGAGATCGTGGGACGGCGTGATCCGCGTGGTACGGCGATGTGTACGGCGCTGGGAATGTCGTCGATCAGCTCGTGCAGAGCCAGGGCGGACTCCCCGCACAGGACAGCGCGAGGCGCCCGCGTGCACACGGCCAGTAGATCTGCGTATGCGGTCTCCGGTGCGTCTGCCCGCCGGTACACGCCACGGGACAGTTCGTCTATCTCCCCTTCGGTGACCAGGTGCGCCAGATCACGAGCGGAGAGCAGGGCTTGACGCGCCTGCGCGGTCGTGAACGTCGGAGAGAGGCCGGCCAGCCGCTGCTCCAGGCGCGAGATTTCCGCAGCACTCATGTATCGAATGATACCCCTCCGATGGGGATGGGGGATCGATTTGATACATCCAGAGAGTGGGGGGTGGAGTTCCCGTCGTTGACTATGCGCCACGAACCTGCAGGTCAGACGCCCATCCCGTGGGGATTTCCCAGGGGCTTTGCAGGGACTTTCACATCTGTCCCCGTGAGGTTCCAGGGACCTTCCGCCGCGTAAACAGGGAAGGCCCTGACAGCGCTGAAAGATACGAACGCGCTGGTCAGGGCCTACGGTGTCAGCACTCGATGATGTTCACCGCGAGCCCGCCCCGCGCCGTCTCCTTGTACTTCACGCTCATGTCCGCGCCCGTCTCCTTCATGGTCTTGATGACCTTGTCCAGGGAGACCATGTGGCTTCCGTCGCCGCGCAGCGCCATCTTCGCCGCCGTGACGGCCTTGACCGCGGCCATGCCGTTGCGCTCGATGCACGGGATCTGGACGAGACCGCCGACCGGGTCGCAGGTCAGGCCGAGGTTGTGTTCCATGCCGATCTCGGCGGCGTTCTCGACCTGTTCCGGGGTGCCGCCCAGGACCTCGGCGAGGGCGCCGGCGGCCATGGAGCAGGCGGAGCCGACCTCGCCCTGGCAGCCGACCTCCGCGCCGGAGATGGAGGCGTTCTCCTTGAAGAGCATGCCGATGGCTCCGGCGGCCAGCAGGAAGCGGACGACACCGTCCTCCTTCTCCGCCTCGGTGGCGCCGCCGGCCGCGAAGTTCATGTAGTAGTGCAGCACGGCCGGGATGATGCCCGCCGCGCCGTTGGTGGGCGCGGTGACCACGCGTCCGCCCGCGGCGTTCTCCTCGTTGACCGCCATCGCGTAGAGGGTGATCCACTCCATCGCGTGGGTCTGCGGGTCGCCCTCGGCACGCAGCTGACGCGCTGTGGTCGCGGCGCGGCGGCGGACCTTGAGGCCGCCGGGCAGGATGCCCTCGCGGGACATGCCGCGCGAGACGCAGGCCTGCATGACGCGCCAGATGTCCAGCAGACCCGAGCGGATCTCGTCCTCGGTGCGCCAGGCCTTCTCGTTCTCCAGCATCAGCGAGGAGATCGACAGACCGGTGTCCTTCGCGAGCCGCAGCAGTTCGTCCCCGGTGCGGAAGGGGTGCTTGAGGACGGTGTCGTCGAGCACGATCCGGTCCTCGCCGACCGCGTCCTCGTCCACGACGAAGCCGCCGCCCACGGAGTAGTACGTCTTCTCCAGGAGGGGGGCGCCCTCGTGGTCGTACGCGAAGATCGTCATGCCGTTGGCGTGGTACGGCAGGGTCTTGCGGCGGTGCAGGACCAGCTGCTCGTCGGCGTCGAAGTCGATCTCGTGCATGCCGAGGAGGTTGATCCGGCCGGTGGCGCGGATCTTCTCGACCCGCTCGTCGGCGGACTCCACGTCGACGGTGCGCGGCGACTCGCCCTCCAGGCCGAGCAGGACGGCCTTGGGGGTGCCGTGGCCGTGGCCGGTCGCGCCGAGGGAGCCGTAGAGCTCGGCGCGTATCGAGGCCGTGTGGGCGATCAGGCCCTCGTTCTTCAGCCGGCGCGCGAACATGCGGGCGGCGCGCATCGGGCCGACCGTATGGGAGCTGGACGGGCCTATGCCGATCGAGAACAGGTCGAAGACCGAGATGGCCACGGGGGAACTCCTCAGGGTTGGTAGACGCCGTTGTCTGCCGGGTGGTGCGGTACGGGCCGGTCGGCCCGGAGAGCAGCGGGACATGGGATGGGGCACCGCGCCCACTGACCAGTGTGCGCGGTGCCCCGCCCGGAAGGTGCTGAACCGTGTCCCGGACGGTGCCGGGACGGCCTGTGCCCGGGTTGCTTCAGGCCGGAGTGCGCCGGGTTACTTCAGGCCGGCGTACAGCGGGAACTTCTCGGCCAGCGCGGAGACGCGGGCCTTCAGGTCGGCCGCGTCGTAGGAGGGCTTGAGCGCCGAGGCGATGATCTCCGCGACCTCGGTGAAGTCCTCGGCCTGGAAACCACGGGTGGCCAGGGCCGGCGTACCGATTCGCAGACCGGAGGTGACCATCGGCGGCCGCGGGTCGTTCGGGACGGCGTTCCGGTTGACCGTGATGCCGATCTCGTGGAGGCGGTCCTCGGCCTGCTGGCCGTCCAGCTCGGAGTTGCGCAGGTCGACGAGGACCAGGTGGACGTCCGTACCGCCGGAGAGCACGGAGACACCGGCCTCGGTGACGTCCGGCTGGACCAGGCGCTCGGCGATGATGCGGGCGCCTTCCAGGGTGCGCTGCTGGCGCTCCTTGAACTCCTCGCTCGCCGCGACCTTGAACGAGACCGCCTTGGCCGCGATCACGTGCTCCAGCGGGCCGCCCTGCTGACCCGGGAAGACCGCGGAGTTGATCTTCTTGGCGAGCTCCTGCGTCGACAGGATGACACCACCGCGCGGACCACCGAGGGTCTTGTGCGTGGTGGTCGTGACGACATGGGCGTGCGGCACCGGGTTGGGGTGCAGACCCGCGGCCACCAGGCCGGCGAAGTGCGCCATGTCGACCATCAGGTACGCGCCGACCTCGTCCGCGATGCGGCGGAAGGCGGCGAAGTCCAGCTGACGGGGGTACGCGGACCAGCCGGCGACGATCAGCTTCGGCTTGGACTCCTTGGCCAGGCGCTCGACCTCGGCCATGTCGACGACACCGGTGTCATCGACGTGGTACGGGACCACGTTGTAGAGCTTGCCGGAGAAGTTGATCTTCATGCCGTGGGTCAGGTGCCCGCCGTGGGCGAGGTTCAGACCCATGATCGTGTCGCCCGGCTTCAGCAGCGCGAACATCGCGGCGGCGTTGGCCTGCGCACCGGAGTGCGGCTGGACGTTCGCGGCCTCGGCGCCGAACAGCGCCTTGATGCGGTCGATGGCGATCTGCTCGACGACGTCGACGTGCTCACAGCCGCCGTAGTAGCGGCGGCCCGGGTAGCCCTCGGCGTACTTGTTGGTGAGGACGGAGCCCTGGGCCTCCATGACGGCGACCGGAGCGAAGTTCTCCGACGCGATCATCTCGAGGGTGGACTGCTGACGGTGGAGCTCGGCGTCGACAGCGGCGGCGACATCCGGGTCCAGCTCGTGGAGGGAGGAGTTGAGAAGCGACATCAGGTGGTCCCTTGGGGTCTTTAGTTGCCGGAGAACTCGGTGTACTCGTCGGCGGAGAGCAGGTCCTCCGGCTCCTCCGCCACGCGTACCTTGAACAGCCAGCCGCCCTCGAAAGGAGCGGAGTTCACCAGCGACGGGTCGTCCACCACGTCCTGGTTCGCGGCGGTCACCTCGCCGGTCACCGGCGAGTACAGGTCGCTCACCGACTTGGTCGACTCCAGCTCGCCGCAGGTCTCGCCCGCGGTCACCGTGTCACCGACCTCCGGGAGCTGGGCGAAGACGACATCGCCGAGCGCGTTGGCGGCGAATTCGGTGATGCCGACCGTGGCCACACCGTCCTCGACGGCCGACAGCCACTCGTGCTCCTTGCTGTAACGCAGCTGCTGGGGGTTGCTCATGACCTGAATTCTCCTGTACGCGGGGGAGTGCTGGTGAACGGTGGTCTTACGGTGTGAGACGCGATTGCGTCACTTCGGAGGGGTTCGGACGTCACTTCTGACGCTTGTAGAACGGGAGCGCCACGACCTCGTACGGCTCGTGGCTGCCCCGGATGTCCACTCCGACGCCCGTGGTGCCGGGCGTGGCGTGCGCGGCGTCCACGTACGCGAGGGCGATCGGCTTGCCCAGGGTGGGCGACGGGGCGCCCGAGGTGACGTGACCGACGACCTCGCCGCCGGCGACCACGGAGAAGCCGGCGCGCGGTACCCGGCGGCCCTCGGCGACCAGTCCGACCAGCTTGCGGGGCGGGGCGGTCTCGGCGCGCTCGGCGGCGGCCCTCAGGGCCTCGCGGCCGACGAAGTCGCCCTCCTTCTCGAACTTCACGACCCGGCCCAGGCCGGCGTCGAACGGGGTCAGCTCGGTGGTCAGCTCATGTCCGTAGAGCGGCATGCCGGCCTCCAGGCGCAGCGTGTCGCGGCAGGAGAGCCCGCACGGGACCAGGCCGTGGGAGGCACCCGCCTCGGTGAGGGCCTTCCAGAGCTGCTCGGCGTGCTCGGGGGCGACGAACAGTTCGAAGCCGTCCTCGCCGGTGTAGCCGGTACGTGCGATCAGCGCGGGGACACCGGCGACCGTGCCGGGCAGACCGGCGTAGTACTTCAGGCCGTCCAGGTCCGCGTCGGTGACGGCGGCCAGGATGGCGGGGGACTCGGGGCCCTGGACGGCGAGCAGCGCGTACGCGTCACGGTCGTCGCGCACCTCGGCGTCGAATCCCTCGGCCCGCGCGGTCAGCGCGTCCAGCACGACCTGGGCGTTGCCCGCGTTGGCGACGACCAGGTACTCGGGGGCCTCGGCCTCGCCGAGGCGGTAGACGATCAGGTCGTCGAGGATGCCGCCGTCCTCGGCGCAGATCATGGTGTAGCGGGCGCGGCCCGCGGCGACGGTGCCGATGTTGCCGACCAGCGCGAAGTCCAGGAAGGCCGCGGCCTCGGGGCCGGTGACGGTGATCTCGCCCATGTGCGACAGGTCGAAGAGACCGGCCCGGGTGCGGACCGCGTGGTGCTCGTCGCGCTCGCTGCCGTACCGCAGGGGCATGTCCCAGCCCGCGAAGTCGGTCATGGTCGCGCCCAGCGAACGGTGCAGTGCATCGAGGGCGGTGAGACGGGGGGCGGTGCTCATGAGTGTGGCTCCCAGGGCATGACGAGGAGGACGATCCCTCCCCATCTGTCATCGGAACCTGAGAGGTTCGCCGAGAGCCCTGGAGGGGTCGCGGCTTGCACCTTGGGTGGGGCCGCCGGGCGGCCCGCTTTTCAGATCTGCCTCATCCACGCGGTACGGGGCCTGAGAGATTCAAGGGAGGAACTTGCTCCTTCGGCGCCCGGCACACAGTGACCGGAGCTCTCCCGCGCGGATTCAAGCGGCCTTTATGCAGTTGGCGGGCTCATCATCGCACGCATCGCGATGGAGTGACGCCCCGGTCCCGCACGGGCTTCCGGCGGCGTGGACGGTTGTGCCACATTGCCTTTTCTTTACACTCCATGGGCATACGTGAGGTGAGGGGGACGTGATGACGTCGCAGCACTCCGCGGCGACCGTGGGAGCCGCGCACGAGTCGGTGCCCGCACAGCCGGGGGCTCCGGCCACCACCACGCCCGGTCCGCGCGCGCCGGTCCTGCGGGATCTGCGGGAGCGGGCCGGACACAGTCCGCGCAGCCTGCACTTCGCGGCCGGTGACGTGGTGGTGGTCTCCGGGCTGCCCGGAAGCGGCAAGTCGACGCTCATCCGCAGAGCGGTCACCACGGCCCGCGCCATCGACTCCCAGGACACCCGGGACCGCTGGGCGCACAAGATGCCCCGATTATTTCCTTACGCCCTCTATCGCCCGCTCGTCCGTGCCGACCACTACTGGGGCCTGTGGCGGGTGCTGCGCTCCGGCGAGTCCGTCGTCGTCCACGACTGCGGAACCCAGGCGTGGGTACGCGGCTGGCTGGCCCGTGACGTGCGGCGTCGGGGTCGTGATCTCCACCTCGTCCTGC
Source organism: Streptomyces sp. NPDC052052 (assembly GCF_040680455.1). NCBI lineage: Bacteria > Bacillati > Actinomycetota > Actinomycetes > Kitasatosporales > Streptomycetaceae > Streptomyces > Streptomyces sp. NPDC052052. The sequence continues at coordinate 269,458 of NZ_JBFAWU010000004.1, forward strand.
TCGACGTCACGCCGCGGACGGCGAAGGAGGGCCAGCGCGACCGCGGGCGCGGCGTCTCCGGATACGCGTTCGCCCGGCACCGCCGGGCGGTGCGGAGGCTGCTGCGGGGCGTCGAGGCCGGCCTGCTGCCGCCCGGGTGTGCCTCGGCCATCCTGCTGGACCGGGAGGCGGCGGCGGAGCTGGGCCTGATTGCTTTCGAGCCCTTACGGAGCGGTCCGGGGCGGGCGAAAGACCGAGAGGATCGGGCCCGGAACGCTAACCTTCTGGCGGAAGACTCGGGCAAGAAGGGGAAGCAGTGGACATTCCGGCACAGGTCCCGTCCCATCCGCAGAGCGGATGGCCGGCCAACGAGCTCGAAGAAGTCCTGACGGCCTCGATGGGCGTCCCGGGGGCGGGCGGACGGCTCGTCGAGGTGCTCGGACGGAGCCAGGTCTGGGTACCCCTGCCCAAGGGCGGCGGACCCGACTCCGTCGCCCTGGATCTGCCCACGCTGGAGATCGAGGGTGCCGCGTACGTGCCCGTGTTCAGCTCCGAACAGCAGTTCGTCAGCTGTGTCGGCACTTCCATGCCGTTCACCGTCGCGCCCGCTCGCGATTTCGCCCGCGGCCTGCCCCCGCAGCTCGGCATCGCGGTCAACCCGGGCGGGGCCGTCGGCCTGCCGCTGCCGCCGCCCGCCGTGGCCGAGCTCTGCCGCGTCGGGCGTACCCCGCTGGACGGTCCGGCCACCGGAGGCAGGGTCCGGCTCTACGAACCGTCCTGGCAGGAGGAACCCGTCGACTTCCTCTCCGCGGCGGCCGGTGAATTCGAGCAGAGCGGTGTCGTGCTCACCGCCCGCCGGACGCTGGCCAGCATCGAGGGCGACGAACCCGTGCTCTTCGTCGGCGTCGAGCTCTCCTCCTGGGAGGAAAGCGTGCGCAACGTCCCGATGGACGCCCTCGGCCGTGCGCTCGGCCGGGTCGAGGTGCCCTGGCCGGTCAACCTCGTCCTGCTCGACATGACACAGGACCCGGTCGGCGACTGGATGCGGGAGAAGGTCCGGCCGTTCTACCGTCGCGAGACCGCGTAGCGGCCGGTGCCGCCCGACGGCCTCCGGGCGGGCCACCGCACCGGTCCGAGGCGTCAAGTCGGTGTCAGGACCGGCGCATAAGCTGGTTTGATGGCTGGTGCCTCGGCACCGTGCCGCACCCGTGTGCCCCGGGAGCGGTGGGCCGAACAGTGGATCGAGAGGGGCGGAACCAGGTGACTGCGTCAGGCACCGCGGCGGCCGGGCAGGTCGAGCACATGCTGCGCCAAGTGACGCCCGGGCGCTACGACGCGTACGAGGCGCTGCTGCACGCTCTCGCGAACGGCCACATCTGGATGCTCCTCTGGCACGGCCAGGCGGGTTCGCCCGACGCCCAGTACGGGAACATGGAGGTCGACGGCCTCGGCTACGCCCCCTGTGTCACCTCTGCCCAGGAGCTCTCGGCCAGCGGCTGGAACCGGGCCCACGAACTCGTCACCGGTCGTGACATCGCCCGCACCCTCTTCCCGGACCGCTGGGGCATCTGGCTCAACCCGCATGCCCCCGGCGGCGGTGTCGGCATCCCCTGGCTGGATCTGCGCCGGATCGCCACCGGCCTCGACCGGATGCCCGCGGGCCCGCTCCGGCTCACCGAACCGGCCGTCGAGACCCCGCAGTTCTACGCCCTGCTGACGCAGAACGCCCATCACACCCCGGTGATCCGCTCGCTGCGCCGCGCCTGGGTGCAGCCCGCGCTCGGCGTTCCGTATCTCGCCATCGGGCTCGACCTCTACGACACGAGCCAGACCTCGGTCGACGCGGTGCGCGCGATGATGCAGCAGTCGATCGGCGCGGTCCCGGACGGACTTCCCGTCTCCACCGTCGCGATGTCCGACGAGTACGACCCGGTCGCGATGTGGCTGCGCGCCAACTCCCGTCCGTTCTACGACCGCGAGGCGCACATGGCGCCCGCTCCCGCCACGGGTTACGGCTACCCCCCGGTCCACGGCTGACCGACCTGGACGCACTGTCAATTGGCGCCGGGATGACCCCTGTTGGGGCACCTGTCCGATCTGGGCGAAGAGTGTCGACTTGGTTCGCTGGGGCGACCACGGGGTCCGGATAACGGAACCTGGCTGACCACATCACGGTTGCGCATCCATTCCCCGTCAGGGCTGGCGGGTGATCCGTGACGCGTTGAAGACTCCCCGCAACGAGAAGTGTGCGGCGCCCTGTGCGACCTGCGGCTTCTGGTTGGACAGTTGAACTGCTCCACTCGCACCACCTGCTTCTTCCGCACCACCCGAACCAACGTGCGACGTGCACCTGTGAAGTGAACAAGCCGCTACCGCGGCGGGCACGGGCCGGCCACAGTCGGTCGAGCCGAGAGGGGTCCCCACAACGATGACGGCACCACTGCACGACAGCGCGGCCGAGACTGCGACCGTCGATGTCACGACCGATGCCTCGGCCAAGGACATCGAAGGCCGTTCGCCAGGGCGTATTGCCTGGATGCGGCTGAAGCGCGACAAGGTGGCGCTCGCCGGCGGTGTGGTCGTACTCCTGTTGATTTTGGTCGCGGTGTTCGCACCCCTGATCGTGAATCTCCTCGGCCACCCGCCGAACGAATTCCACGAGGACCTGCTCGACCCGGACCTCGGTATCCCCAAGGGCTCCTTCGGCGGCATGAGTTCGGACTACCTGCTGGGTGTCGAACCCACCAACGGCCGCGACGTGTTCAGCCGCATCGTCTACGGCGCGCGCATCTCGCTGCTGGTCGCCTTCCTCGCCGCGATGGTCTCCGTGGTCATCGGCAGCATCCTCGGCGCGGTGGCCGGCTTCTTCGGTGGCTGGGTCGACGCGCTCATCAGCCGGCTGATGGACCTGCTGCTCGCCTTCCCGCAGCTGCTGTTCACCATCGCTCTCGTCTCGGTCGTGCCCAACTCCCTCTGGGGTCTCACCGGTTCGGGCGTCAGGATGGGCGTCCTGATCGTGGTGATCGGCTTCTTCGGGTGGCCGTACATCGGACGTATCGTCCGGGGGCAGACGATGTCCCTGCGCGAGCGCGAGTACGTCGAGGCGGCGCGCAGCCTGGGCGCCGGACGGGGTTACATCCTCTTCAAGGAGCTGCTGCCCAACCTGGTCGCGCCGATTCTCGTCTACTCCACACTGATCATCCCGACCAACATCCTCAGTGAGGCCGCGCTCAGTTACCTGGGTGCGGGTGTGAAGCCGCCGACCGCCTCGTGGGGAAAGATGCTCTCCGACGCGATCAACACCTACCAGGCGGACCCGACATACATGGTGGTCCCCGGACTCGCGATCTTCATCACCGTTCTGGCATTCAATCTCTTCGGTGACGGGCTGCGTGACGCCCTCGACCCGAAGGGAAGCTGAACCGAACCACAAGGTATCCGGCGCGAGCCGGTTGGCACACGATCGACCGTCGGGGGCGGACTGCGCACCCACGGGCTACACCACATCACGGAGGTTGCAAGACAGTGAATCGCTCACGGAAGGCAGTTGCCCTCACGGCCCTCGCGGCCGCGGTTGCGCTGACCGCAACCGCTTGTGGCGGAGGTGACGACGACAAGAAGGACTCCTCGAGCCAGGGCGCCGGTTACGACGCGGCCACCAAGGGCAAGGTCATCAACGCGTCCGACAAGAAGGGTGGCACGCTGAAGCTGATGTCCCCTCAGGACGTCGACTTCCTCGACCCGGCCCGTGCCTACTACGGCTTCGTCTGGAACATGCAGCGGCTGTACGTCCGCCAGCTGCTCGCGTACGACTCGAAGCCCGGTGAGGCCGGCACCAAGCTGGTCCCCGACCTCGCCGAGGCGCTGCCGACGCTGAGCAACGGCGGCAAGACGTACACCTTCAAGCTGAAGTCCGGTGTCAAGTTCGAGGACGGCACGCCGATCACCTCGAAGGACATCAAGTACGGCATCGAGCGCGTCTTCGCGCAGGACGTCCTCTCCGGCGGCCCGACCTACCTGATCGACCTCCTCGACCAGGGCCAGAACTACCCCGGCCCCTACAAGGACAAGGACCCCGACAAGCTGGGTCTGAAGTCGGTCCAGACGCCGGACGACCAGACGATCGTCTTCAACCTGAAGAAGGCGAACTCGGACTTCTCGTACCTGATGGCCATGGGCGACTCCTCGCCGGTTCCGGCTGCCAAGGACGACGGCGCGAAGTACACCAACCACCCGGTCGCGACCGGCCCGTACAAGGTCCAGTCCTTCGTCGCCGGCAAGGAGACGGTCTTCGTACGGAACCCCAACTGGGACCCGAAGACGGACCCGATCCGCAAGGGTCTGCCGGACAAGGTCACGTTCACCGTGACCTCGAACCCGGACGACATGGACGCGCGTCTGCTCTCGGGCGACGTGGACTACGCGGTCGACGGCACCGGTGTCCAGCAGGCCGCCAAGATCAAGATCCTGCAGAGCGACAAGTACAAGGCCAACGCCGACGACCCGTTCACCGGCTACATCCGGTACTTCGCGTTCCCGCAGACGGTCGCGCCGTTCGACAACATCGAGTGCCGCAAGGCGGTCATCTACGCCGCCGACCCGAAGTCGCTGCAGACCGCCCGTGGCGGCCCGACCAGCGGTGACCTCGGCGCGAACATGCTGCCCCCGGGTGTCCCGGGCTCGGACAAGTCCTACGACCCGTGGGGCCTGACCCAGGGCAAGCCGCAGATCGAGAAGGCCAAGGAGGCCCTGAAGGCCTGCGGCAAGCCGAACGGCTTCAAGACCACCATCGCGGTCCGCAACAACCGCAAGCCCGAGGTGGCCACCGCCGAGTCGCTGCAGGCTTCGCTGAAGGCCGTGGGTATCGAAGCCTCCATCGACCAGTACGACGGCAAGAACTCTGCTTCCGTGATCGGCGCCCCCGACAACGTGAAGAAGAAGGGCTACGGCATCATCGTGATGGGCTGGGGCGCCGACTACAACTCGGGTGCGGGCTTCCTGCAGCCGCTGGTTGACGGCTCCTTCATCCTGAAGAACGGCAACAACAACTACACGATGCTGAACGACAAGACGGTCAACGGTCTCTTCGACCAGGCCTCTGCCGCGGAGTCGCCCGAGGCTGCCGCGCCGTTCTACACCGAGATCAACAAGGCGATCATGGAGAAGGCTCTCTATCTCCCGATCAACTTCGACAAGGCGCTTGTCTACCGCAACCCGCGGCTGACCAACGTCTTCTACAACGAGTCCATGGGCCGTCTCGACCTCGCGGTCATGGGCGTCGTCAAGTAGCAGTTGGACATGCGGGTCCTTCACCCTCGCATGCGCTAGTTCGAAGGGCAGGTGAAGGCCGCGGGCGGGCGGCTGTCGTCCTCACAAGGGGACGGCAGCCGCCCGCTGACCAGGCCGACTGCAGTGCTCGTCTACCTCCTCCGGCGACTCGTCAATGTCGTCGTCATGCTGGTGATCGTCTCCATGGTCACCTTCGGCATCTTCTTCATGGTGCCGAAGATCACCGGAAGCGATCCCGCACTCCTCTATGCCGGCCGTGAGACCAACAAGACGGCCATCGAGGGCATCCGTAAGAAGATGGGCCTCGACAAGCCCCTCACCACCCAGTACGGGCTCTTCGTCAAGGGCATAGTCGCCGGCCGCGACTACGACACGGGCGCGGAGATCACCCACTGCCCGGCGCCCTGCTTCGGTTACTCGTTCAAGAACGAGCAGCCGGTGTGGGAGGACCTGAAGCAGCGGGTGCCCGTCACGCTGTCGCTGGCGGCGGGAGCCTCGGTGCTCTGGCTGATCGGCGGTGTCGCCACCGGCGTGATCTCCGCACTACGCAGACGCACACTGCTCGACCGGGTCACCATGATCACCGCGTTGGCGGGTGTATCGCTACCCATCTACTTCACCGGGCTGGTCTGTTCGGCGGTCTTCATCTACAGCCTGGAATGGATGGAGACGATCGACTACGCGCCGTTCACCGACGATCCCGGGGCCTGGTTCAACAGCATGCTCCTGCCCTGGATCACCCTGGCCTTCCTCTTCGCGGCCACCTACGCCCGGCTCACCCGCGCGACCATGCTGGAGATCCTGGGCGAGGACTACATCCGTACGGCCCGCGCCAAGGGCCTCAAGGAGCGCGTGGTCATCCGCAAGCACGCGTTGCGGTCCACTCTGACTCCGATCATCACGATCTTCGGCCTGGACCTGGGCGCCCTGCTCGGCGGCGCGGTGCTGACCGAGTCGACCTTCAACCTTCCCGGACTCGGCAAGGCCGCCGTCGACGCCATCAATTCCGGTGACCTGCCGGTCATCATGGGCGTCACCACCATCGCGGCGTTCTTCGTCGTCATGGCCAACCTGATAGTCGACCTGCTGTACGCGGTCGTCGACCCGCGTGTGAGGCTGACGTGACCGACAACACCCCCACCCAGGACAAGCAGCCGGCCGGTCCGGTCGGTGTTCCCGAGCAGGGCGGCACACGGCCCGAGGCCTTCCTCTCCGTACGCGACCTGAAGGTGCACTTCCCGACCGACGACGGCATCGTCAAGTCCGTCGACGGGCTCTCCTTCCAACTGGAGAAGGGCAAGACCCTCGGCATCGTGGGCGAGTCCGGCTCCGGCAAGTCGGTCACCTCGCTGGCCATCATGGGCCTGCACCGATCCGGTCACGCGCGCAGCCGCCCCGACATCAGCGGTGAGATCTGGCTGGACGGCGAAGAGCTGATCGGCGCCGGCGACGAACACGTGCGCAAGCTGCGCGGCCGGCAGATGTCCATGATCTTCCAGGACCCGCTGTCGGCGATGCACCCGTACTACACGGTGGGTTCGCAGATCGTCGAGGCGTACCGCAACCACCACGACGTCAGCAAGAAGGCGGCCCGTGCGCGCGCGGTCGAGATGCTCGACCGGGTCGGTATCCCGGAGCCCGCCAAGCGCGTCGACGCCTATCCGCACGAGTTCTCCGGCGGTATGCGCCAGCGAGCGATGATCGCGATGTCGCTGGTCAACAACCCCGAACTGCTCATCGCCGATGAGCCGACGACCGCCCTGGACGTCACCGTCCAGGCGCAGATCCTCGACCTGATCCGCGATCTGCAGAAGGAGTTCGGATCCGCGGTCATCATGATCACTCACGACCTGGGCGTCGTCGCCGAGATGGCCGACGACATCCTGGTCATGTACGGCGGTCGCTGCGTCGAGCGCGGCACCGCCGAGCAGGTCTTCTACGAGCCCCGGCACCCGTACACCTGGGGTCTGCTCACGTCGATGCCGCGCATCGACAAGGAGGAGACCGACCGGCTCGTCCCGGTCAAGGGTTCCCCACCCAGCCTGATCAACATCCCGTCTGGCTGCGCCTTCAACCCGCGCTGCCCGTACGCGGATGTGCCCAAGGGCGGCATCACCCGGACCACGCGCCCGGAGCTGCAGCAGGTCGAGGGCGACCACTTCGCGGCCTGCCACATGTCGCCGGAGGATCGGACCCGGATCTGGACCGAAGAGATTGCGCCGAAGCTGTGAGCGACAAGAGCGAGAAGACCGAGAAGAGCGCCGCCGCGACGGCGATCCCGACGCAGCCGGCGAGCTCGCCCGAGCCGCTGCTCAAGGTCGACAACCTGGTCAAGCACTTCCCCATCAAGAAGGGGCTGCTGCAGCGCCAGGTCGCCGCGGTGAAGGCTGTCGACGGCATCTCCTTCGACGTGCGCGCGGGGGAGACCCTGGGTGTCGTGGGTGAGTCCGGCTGCGGCAAGTCGACCATGGGCCGACTGATCACCCGGCTGCTCGAACCGACCAGTGGCACGGTGGAGTTCGAGGGCAAGGACATCACGCACCTGGGCGTCTCGGCGATGCGGCCGATGCGCCGCGACGTGCAGATGATCTTCCAGGACCCGTATTCCTCACTGAACCCGCGGCACACGGTCGGCACGATCGTCAGTGCGCCCTTCAAGCTCCAGGGTGTCACGCCCGAGGGCGGGGTCAAGAAAACGGTCCAGGACCTGCTCTCGCTGGTGGGCCTCAACCCCGAGCACTACAACCGGTATCCGCACGAGTTCTCCGGCGGGCAGCGTCAGCGCATCGGCATCGCCCGTGCGCTTGCCCTGCGGCCGAAGCTGGTCGTCGCCGACGAGCCGGTCTCGGCGCTGGACGTGTCGATCCAGGCACAGGTGGTGAACCTGCTCGACGACCTCCAGGACGAGCTCGGGCTCACCTACGTGATCATCGCGCACGACCTCTCGGTCATCCGCCATGTCTCGGACCGTATCGCGGTGATGTACCTGGGAAAGATCGTCGAGTTGGCGGACCGCAAGTCGCTGTACTCGGCGCCGATGCACCCGTACACCAAGGCGCTCATGTCGGCCGTGCCGGTGCCCGATCCGCGTCGTCGCGGGGTCAAGAGCGAGCGCATCCTGCTGAAGGGCGACGTCCCGTCGCCGATCTCGCCGCCCAGCGGCTGCCGCTTCCATACCCGGTGCTGGAAGGCGACGGAGACCTGCAAGACGCAGGAACCGCCGCTGGTCGCGCTGAAGACCGGGCACCAGGTGGCGTGCCACCACCCGGAGAACGCGCCCGACCAGGCGCCAGGCGAGACGGTGACGGCGGCGGCGCGCGAGGCGATCGAGATCGTCGCGGTGGGGAAGCCGGAGGCCGGTGCGGAGGAGGAGCGGGAGACCGACGCGGTGGGGCAGCCGGAGGCCGACGGGAGCACCGCGGACGACGGCGCCGCTTCGTCCGATACGCCGGAGGACCGCCCGAAGGAGTAGTACCGGCACAATTGCCCGGTGCTCAACGAACTGTTCACGCCCTCCGTCCAGCATGCGCTCGACATCGTCGGGATCTTCGTCTTCGCGATCTCCGGCGCTCTGCTCGCCGTACGCAAGAACTTCGATGTCTTCGGCATCGCGGTACTCGCCGAGGTCACAGCGCTGGGCGGAGGGCTGTTCCGTGACATCGTCATCGGGGCGGTCCCGCCCGCGGCGTTCACGGATCTCGGCTACTTCACCACCCCGCTCCTCGCCGCGGGCCTGGTGTTCTTCCTGCACCCGCAGGTCGAGCGGATCCAGGTGGGCGTCAACGTCTTCGACGCGGCGGGGCTCGGGCTGTTCTGCGTGACGGGCACGGTCAAGGCGTACGACTACGGACTGGGCCTCACGGCCTCGGCGGCCCTGGGGCTGGCCACCGCCGTCGGCGGCGGTGTGCTGCGCGACGTCCTGGCCAATGAGGTGCCCTCGCTGCTGCGCTGGGACCGCGACCTGTACGCGGTGCCCGCGATCGTCGGTGCCGCCGTGGTCGCGGTCTGCATCCGCTTCCACGCGCTCAACGCCTTCACCAGCGGCACCGCGGTGATCCTGGCCTTCGCGCTGAGGCTGCTCTCGATGCGCTACCACCTACGGGCCCCGCGTGCCTACAACCGCCGGTCGGCGACGGCCGAGGAGGGCCGGGCGGCCTCCTGAGGCGGTTCGGGTGAACCGGCCGGTGCACCGACGGAAGACCCGCTTCCACATCTCCCTACCCGCAAAGCTACCGCTCAGTAATACAATCGGTGTACGGTGCGACTCATGGCACAGACAGCAGAGCAGGCAGCGCAGCGCGCGCGGGTGACCATCGGGGACAGCGAGTTCGATCGCGACACCGCGGTCACCCTTCGCGAGGACGGCGTCTACGACGCCGAGCTCTCCGCGGGATGGACCATCCTCGAAGCCGTCAACGGCGGTTATCTGCTGGCCATGCTCGGCCGTGCGCTGGGCGAGGCGCTCCCGCACCCGGACCCCTTTTCGGTCTCCGCGCACTACCTCACCGCCTCCGTCCCCGGCCCCGCGGTGATCCGGACCCAGGTCGCCCGGGTGGGCCGGACCCTCTCCACCGGCCAGGCGTCCCTCTTCCAGTTCGCGCCGGACGGCACCGAGATCGAGCGCATCCGTGTCGTCGGCACCTACGGCGACCTGGACGGACTGTCCGACGAGGTCCGCACCTCGGCGAGGCCGCCGGCCATCCCGCCGCTGGAGCGCTGCCTCGGACCGAGCGACGGCCCGGTCCCGCTCGCCGGCGGCTCCGCCATCACCGAACGGCTCGACATCAGGATCGACCCGGCGACGGTCGGCTGGGCCGTCGGTGCCCCCTCCGGCAAGGGCGAGATGCGCGGCTGGTTCGGCCTCGCGGACGGCCGGGACGCCGACCCGCTCTCGCTGCTGCTCGCCGTCGACGCACTGCCGCCCACCTCGTTCGAACTGGGCCTCAAGGGCTGGACCCCGACGATCGAACTCACCGCCCACATCCGCTGCCGCCCGGCCCCCGGTCCGCTGCGCGTCTCCATCACCACCCGCAACCTCGCGGGCGGCTTCCTGGAGGAGGACGCGGACGTCTGGGACAGCGCGGACCGGCTGGTGGCCCAGTCCCGGCAGCTCGCCCGCGCACCGCGCGGCTGAGGCCGTGGCCCGCCGATGACGTGCCCGGATGCGCGGCGCGGGCATCGGCGGGCGGACGCCGTGGCGGTGGGTGGCGCGGCTCCGGGTGCCCCGAGGTCTCCGGCGCGACCCGGCGCCGCGGAATTTCCGGTGTAACGCACACCGACCCGTTGTGGGATGCGTCACGGACGCGCTTCGCACGCTCTCCGGCCCCCTACGATCCTGATCACGAGCATGGGCACGGCCGTTCCCTCTTCGCTCAACTCCCTGTACCTGCCGAGGAGAACCGTCCCGTGACCGACCATGCGGCGCGCGAGAGCTACTACGAGCGCACGGGTGAGCACCGCTACAAGCCCACGGCCCACGCAGGGGGTGCGTGGAACCTCGACGAGCAGCACTTCAGCCCGGTCGCCGGCCTCATCGTCCACGCGATGGACCAGCACCTGGCCGGGCGGCCCGAAAACACCCTGACGCCGGTCCGGATCAGCTTCGACATCCTCGGACGCATCCCGCTGGGCGAGTGCGAGATCCAGGTGGCCACGATCCGCCCCGGCCGGACCATCGAACTCATCGAAGCCGTCCTGCTCATCGACGACCGCGCGATCGTGCGCGCCCGCGCCTGGCTCGCCGCTTCCTACGACACCTCGGCCGTGGCGGACAGCCCCCATGAACGCCTCCCCGCCCCCGAGACCCTGGAGCCGTGGGTGATGAGCAACGCGTGGGGCGGCGGCTACATCGCGTCCATCGACGCCCGGCGGATGACGCCGCTCCGCAGGGGCCGCGGCACGGCCTGGATCTCCAGCCGCCTCGACCTGGTCGCCGGGGAGCCCAGCAGCCCGCTCGCCTCCTACATCACCCTCGTGGACACCGCCAATGGCGTCGCCGTGCAGCAGGACCCCACCGAGTGGATGTTCCCCAACCTCGACCTGACGATCCACCTCCACCGCCGGCCCCGCGGGCCCTGGACCGGGCTGGACACCACGGTGACCTTCGGCCCTTCCGGACACGGGCTCACCAGCAGCGTTCTCCACGACATCGACGGCCCGGTCGGTCACGCCGAACAGATCCTCACCGTCCGCCCGATGCCGCCCGGCCAGGGCTCCGACCGGTAGGGCCTGCCGGGAACCTCGTCGGCCGAGTGTGCCGCACGCCGACGGCTGTGGGGGGCGTACCCCGGTGCGCGGGGTCCGGGTCGCGATGCGCCCGGCATACGCCCCGTCGGGGGCTCGTAGAATCGAACCCACCATGGCTTACCTCGACCACGCCGCGACCACGCCGATGCTTCCGGAGGCGATCGCGGCGATGACCGCCCAGCTCGCCGTCACCGGCAACGCGTCCTCACTGCACGCCGCCGGGCGCCGGGCCCGCCGCACCGTCGAGGAGTCGAGAGAGACCCTCGCCGACGCCCTCGGCGCACGCCCCAGCGAGGTGGTCTTCACCTCCGGCGGCACCGAGGCCGACAACCTCGCGGTGAAGGGCCTGTACTGGGCCCGCCGCGCCGCCGACCCCCGGCGCACCCGGGTGCTCGCCAGCCCCGTCGAGCACCACGCGGTGCTGGACGTCGTCGACTGGCTCGCCGAGCACGAGGGCGCGAACGTCGAATACCTCCCCGTCGACCCGTACGGACGGGTGCATCCGGACGTGCTGCGCGAGGCGATCCTCCGGGATCCCGACGATGTCGCGCTGGTCACCGTGATGTGGGCCAACAACGAGATCGGCACGATCATGCCGATCCGCGAACTGGTCGACGTGGCAAGCGAGTTCGATGTGCCGATGCATGCCGACGCGGTCCAGGCGGTCGGCCAGCTGGACGTCGACTTCGCCCGGTCCGGACTGGCCGCGATGACGGTCAGCGGGCACAAGATCGGCGGACCGGGCGGCATCGGAGCGCTGCTGCTCGGCCGGGAGTACACCCCCGTGCCGGTGCTCCACGGCGGCGGTCAGGAACGGCACGTCCGCTCGGGCACCCTCGACGTGCCCGCCATCGCCGCCTTCGCCGTCGCGGGACGGATGGCCGCCGACGGACGCGAGGACTTCGTCCGCGAGATCGGCGGCCTCCGCGACGAGCTGGTGGCGGCCGTGCTCGCGGCCGTCCCCGACGCCCTTCTCGGCGGGGACCCGGCCCCGGGCGGGCGGCTCCCCGCCAACGCCCACTTCACCTTCCCGGGCTGCGAGGGCGACTCCCTGCTCCTGCTGCTCGACGCGCAGGGCATCGAATGCTCCACCGGCTCCGCGTGCACCGCGGGGATCGCGCAGCCCAGCCACGTCCTGCTGGCCACCGGCACCGACCCGGACCTGGCCCGCGGCACCCTGCGCTTCTCGCTCGGCCACACCTCCACCCAGCAGGACATCGACGAGGTCGCCCGCGCGATCGGCCCGGCGGTGGAGCGGGCCCGCACGGCGGGACTCACCTGAGAGCAGGCCGGACGGGCGGACGGACGGCGGGGCGGCGCGGCGGGCCGGATACGCCCGGCAGGTGCCTCACGCGGCGGGCGGATGCGCGTCCGCCGCCCGGACCAGCTTCAGATACCGGTCCCAGTCCCAGTGCTTCCCCGGATCGGTGTGGTCCGTACCCGGCACCTCCACATGCCCGACGATGTGCTCGCGGTCCACCGGTATTCCGTACCGCCCGCATATCTCCGCCGTGAGCCGCGCCGACGACGCGTACATCGCCGCGGTGAAGTCCTGCGGACGGTCGACGAAGCCCTCGTGCTCGATGCCGACGCTGCGTTCGTTGTACGACCGGTTCCCCGCGTGGAACGCCACATCCAGTTCACGGATCATCTGCGCCACATGGCCGTCCTTGCGCACCACATAGTGGGCAGCCGCCTGGTGGCCCGGGTCCTGGAAGACCTTCACCGCGCCTCGGTAACTGCCCTGGGTGACATGGATGACGACCCGGTCGATCGGGTAGTCCGCGGGGCGGTCGGCCTGCCTCCAGTTCGCCGGGGACGCCGCTATCCACTCCGCCCGCGCGTAGTCCACCGCGCCCGGCGTCCGGGGCTTGTCCACCCCGGGCAGCCGCCACCAGGCGCGCTCCAGCTTCTCCCGCGCCAGCACCGCCGTGCCCACGGCCGTGGCGGCAGCGCCGATCAACAGTCCGCGGCGGCTGACGCCGCTCCCGGACTTCGCCCCCGCGGAGCCCTTGGCGCCCGCCGTCCCCTTGGTCCCCATGTGATCCAGAACGCATATCCGAGCGCGTTCGGTTCCCGGGGCCACGTACCCTGGTGGGGCTATGACTCAGACTCCCCAGCGCCCCCTCCGTGTGCTTGCCGCGATGTCCGGCGGTGTCGACTCCGCCGTCGCCGCGGCCCGCGCCGCCGAGGCGGGCCACGACGTGACCGGTGTGCACCTCGCCCTCTCCGCCAATCCGCAGTCCTTCCGGACCGGAGCACGTGGCTGTTGCACGATCGAGGACTCCCGTGACGCCCGCCGTGCCGCGGACGTCATCGGCATCCCGTTCTATGTCTGGGACCTGGCGGAACGCTTCCGCGAGGACGTCGTGGACGACTTCATCGCCGAGTACGAGGCCGGGCGCACCCCCAACCCGTGCCTGCGCTGCAACGAGAAGATCAAGTTCGCCGCGCTGCTCGACAAGGCCCTCGCGCTCGGCTTCGACGCCGTGTGCACCGGCCACTACGCCACCGTCGTCCTGAACGAGGACGGCAGCCGGGAGCTCCACCGCGCCTCCGACATGGCCAAGGACCAGTCGTACGTCCTCGGCGTCCTGGACGAGAAGCAGCTCGCCCACGCGATGTTCCCGCTCGGCGACACCCTCACCACCAAGGACGAGATCCGGGCCGAGGCCGAGCGCCGGGGCCTCGCCGTCGCGAAGAAGCCCGACAGCCACGACATCTGCTTCATCGCCGACGGCGACACCCAGGGCTTCCTGGCGAGCCGGCTCGGCACCGCCGAGGGCGACATCGTCGACGAGTCGGGCACGAAGGTCGGCACCCACGAAGGCGCCTTCGGCTTCACCATCGGCCAGCGCAAGGGCCTGCGCATCGGCCACCCCGCCCCCGACGGCAAGCCGCGCTACGTCCTGGACATCTCCCCGGTGAACAACACGGTGACGGTCGGCCCGGTCGAGGCCCTCGACGTCACCGCGCTCACCGCCATCCGGCCCCGCTGGTGCGGCACGCCCCCGTCCGGCCCCGGTACGTACACCGCCCAGCTCCGCGCCCACGGGGGCGAGACCGAGGCGACGGCGGAGCTGGTGGACGGCACTCTGCACGTCACCTTCACCGAGCCGGTGCGGGGCGTGGCCCCCGGCCAGGCGGTCGTGCTGTACGACGGCACCCGCGTGGTCGGCTCGGCGACGATCGCGACGACGGTACGGCGCGAGCGGGCCGCGGCGGGCTGAGGGTACGGGGTCGACACGGTCGGGGCCGACTGCTCGGCCCCGACCAGGTCTGGATCGCGGCCACGGACCGGCCGGGCGCCACTGAGGTCCATGCGCTTACTCAGCGGCCGTGTCCCTCACGAGTAGCGCTGTCCGGTATCGCTCGCCTTTACGCGGAGCAGCAGCCCCCGCAGAGCATCCCGGCTCACTACCAGAACGGCGTCCGGGCTCTCGCTCTCGCGAAGCGCGATGCCGCCTTCGGCGGACAACGAGGCTACTTCGACGCAGTTGTTGCCGCCCCCTCCGCAGAACGACGAACGTTGCCAGTCACGTTCGGACACGTCACGACCCCTCACAACTCGCGGGCGATTGACCGGATGAGATCACGCGACTCATCGGGAGGGAGGGCGGATTCCTCCATCAGGTCAAGAAGAGAACGATAGTTCCCCAGCGGCGTCGGCGCATCGATGAAATGACCGCCGAACGATGTGTCGAGCTGAACGGTATCGAGCTGTGCGACCGGGCGTGTCAACGGCTCTTGGGGCCCCTGATCGCAACGCGACTTGATACTGAGCAGCAGCGCTCGAATGGCGTCTCGGTCCGTCACCAGAACGTTTCCCGGGCTATCGCTCTCGCGCAGCGCGACGCCACCCTCATCGGCCGGCGAGGCAAGCTCCAGGCAGTTGTTCCCCCCTGCGTCGGAGAATGATGACTTCACCCAATGCAGGCCGGACACGTGAGGCACCTCTTACAGCTCCCTGGCGATGGAGTGGATGAGATCTCTGGACCGGGTGGGAGTCAACGCCACCTTCTCGACCAAGTCCAGCCGCGTACGGAAGTTGGCCAGTTGCCGAGCTGACCACCAACTCCGTGCGGCACATACAAGGTCCGGCCGGTGTGCGGCTCCAGTGGCGGCACCCGGTGCTGAGGGTCAGTGTCTGGGACCTCATCCCGGACCTGCCCAAGCCCTACAGGCAGGCCGTCGGGTCGGGGGCCGAAGCCGGACGGGGGCTGGCCATCGTCGAACTCTTCGCCGACCGGTGGGGCGGATGTGCCATAGGCAAAGGGGAGTTGGGGTCGGGCGGCAAGACCGTCTGGTTCGAGCTGGTTCTCGGCACCTGACCACCGGAAACCGGTCCTGCTGGGCAGCCCTGACACGCACCCCGGAGCGAGGTGGCGGCAACTGGCGCAGGCCCAACGTCAGGTGACAATCAGTCAGAGACCTTCTCGGTGTCGTAGAAGCAGAAGTGGTCCTTGATCGCGGCGACGTCGGGCTTGGGGTCCGGATACGCCCAGACGAGATCTGCGGCGTCCGGCAGCGACCAGTAGGAGGCGTCGCCCTTGAACGGGCAGTGGGTGTGGGTGTCCGAGGCCGTGAGCAGCTCCGTACGGACGTCCTCGGGAGGCAGGTAGTACCGGGCCGGACAGCCGGTCTCCCGCAGGACGAGCGGGCGCCGGCTCTCGGCCAGCACCTGCCCGTCGTGCACCACACGCACATGCTCGGTACCGGGTTCCACGGTGATGACGTGTCCTCGTGTGGAAGTCATGTCTGGTTCAGCCCTCCCGCGCACCGATTTCTTCCCCCGCCCGCGCGCACGTCCCGGTGCCTGGCCGATTTTCGAACCGGGCGTCCCGGTGTGTCAGTGGTGGCCCGTACGGTTGCGCCATGAACATCTGCGTCTTCCTCTCCGCCGCCGACCTCGACGACCGCTACACCGTGCCCGCCCGCGAATTCGCCGAGCTGCTCGGCCGGGGCGGCCACACCCTGGTCTGGGGCGGGTCGGAGAGCGGCCTGATGAAGGTCGTCGCCGACGGGGTGCAGGAAGCGGGCGGGCGGCTGGTGGGGGTGTCGGTCGACTTCCTGGCCGCGAAGGCCCGTACCAACGCCGACGAGATGGTGATCGCGCGTGATCTCGCCGAGCGCAAGGCTCTCCTCCTGGAGAAGGCCGACGCAGTCGTGATCATGGTGGGGGGCACCGGGACGCTCGACGAGGCGACCGAGATCCTGGAGCTGAAGAAGCACGGCAAGCACGACAAGCCGGTGGTCCTGCTCAACACGGCAGGCTTCTACGACGGGCTGCGCCAGCAGTTCCAGCGGATGGAGGACGAGGGTTTCCTGCCGGTCCCGCTGGCCGACCTGGTGTTCTTCGCGAAGGACGGCGTGGGCGCCCTGGCCTACCTGGAGGAGTGGTCCGGCCTGCAGTGACGTGGTCACGGGTGAGATCATGGCGGGATGTCCACTCATGTCATCACCGGCGCCGGCTCCGGTATCGGCGCAGCTGTCGCCCGTCGTCTGCTGGAGCGCGGTGACGAGATCGTGCTGCTGGCCCGTGATGCCGGCCGGGCGAAGGAGCTCGCCGGACGGTACCCCGGAGCCCGTACGCTCGTCGGCGACCTCTCCAACCCGGACCGGCTCTCCTGGGCCTTCGCCCAGCAGCCGATGCCGGAGCGGATCGACTCGCTCCTGCACATCGCGGGCGTCGTCGAACTCGGCAATGTCGGTGACCTCACGCCCAAGGCGTGGCACTTCCAGCTCAACACCAACCTGGTCGCGCCCGCCGAGCTGACCCGGCTCCTCCTGCCGCAACTGCGGGTCGCGCAGGGCCATGTGCTCTTCGTGAACTCCGGCGCCGGCCTCGCCGCGCATGCCGAGTGGGGCGCGTACGCCGCGAGCAAGCACGGTCTGAAGGCGCTCGCCGACTCCCTGCGCCAGGAGGAGCACGGCAACGGGGTCAGGGTGACCTCCGTCTACCCGGGGCGCACCGCCAGCCCCATGCAGGCCAAGGTCCACCAGCAGGAGGGCAAGGAGTACGACCCCGCGCGCTGGATCGACCCCGAGTCGGTGGCCACCACGATCCTGATGGCCCTCGACCTGCCGCGTGACGCGGAGGTCAACGACCTCACGGTGCGCCCGGGGCGCTGACCGCCTCTGCCCGGCCGCTCCCCGGCCGGGGCCGTCCGCCGACCCGCTCGCCAGCCCGTGGCCGCCGCCGACCGGGCGGGCCGGACCGCCCTTATAGGCTTCCCGGGTGAGCGAGAAGAGCGAGTTCAGCCGGTGCCCGGCCACCGGAATCGGATCCATGCCCGGGGGCGACGCACGGGAGGCGGCCAAGACCGTCACCGGCTCCTTCGCGGGAGGCGAGGGCCTGCCGTACCTGGCCGAACTCCCGGCCCGCGGGCCCGGCGCCGACATGATCGGGCGGACCATCGGGCTGCTGGTCGACCTGTACGGCCATGTCGAGCCCAGCGGCTGGCGGATCAGCGACCGGCCCGGACGCGACACCCGGCGCGCCAGGTCCTGGCTCGGCGAGGACCTCGACGCGCTGGAGGAGTTCACCCAGGGGTACGAGGGTCCGCTCAAGGTCCAGGCCGTGGGCCCCTGGACGCTGGCCGCCGCACTGGAACGTCGGGGCGGCGAGGCGGCGCTCGGTGACCTCGGGGCCTGCCGCGACCTGGCGGAGTCCCTGGCGGAGGGGCTGCGCACCCATCTCGCCGAGGTGCGGCGCAGGGTGCCCGGAGCCGAGGTGGTCCTCCAGCTCGACGAACCCTCGCTGACCGGCGTACTGCAGGGGCGGATCAGGACGGCCAGCGGCTACCGCACCTACCGGGCCGTGGACCGTCAGATCGTCGAGGGCGCCCTGCGCGACGTGCTGGCGGCGGCCGGGGACGGGGCGACCGTCGTGCACTCCTGCGCCCCCGACGTACCGTTCGCGCTTCTTCGCCGCGCCGGGGTCGACGGCATCTCGGTCGATTTCTCGCTGCTCACCGAGCGTGAGGAGGACGCGATCGGGGAGGCGGTCGAGGGCGGCACCCAGCTCTTCCTCGGAGTGGTGCCGGGCACCGACCCCGCCTCGGGCCGATTGTCCGACCCGGGCGGTAGCGTCATGGGTGTCAGGACGCTTTGGCGCAGGCTGGGGCTGAACCCGGGGACTCTGACGGAGTCCGTGGTGATCACCCCGTCGTGCGGGCTCGCGGGTGCCTCGCCCGCGTACGCCCGTGCCGCGCTCGCCCACTGCGCCCGGGCCGCGAGATCGCTCGCAGACAACCCTGAGTAACGGGGCAACGGGTAACGGGAGGACGACACCATGGCCGGCGACCAGCAGACGGCAGTGCCCGCACAGGCTCAGGAGCAGCACGCACTCCTCGCCGAGCAGATCGAGGAGCACCGCTTCCGGTACTACGTGAACGACCAGCCGGTCGTCAGCGACGCCGAGTTCGACCAGCTGATGCGCACGCTGGAGGCGCTGGAGGAGACGTATCCCCAGCTGCGCACGCCGGATTCGCCGACGCAGAAGGTCGCCGGCCCGTACCAGACGGCCTTCACCTCGGTCGAGCACCGCGAGCGGATGCTCTCGCTGGACAACGCCTTCGACGACCTGGAGCTGGCCGCCTGGGGCGAGCGGATCGCCCGGGAGATCGGCACCACCGACCACCACTTCCTGTGTGAGCTGAAGGTCGACGGACTGGCCGTCAACCTCACCTACGAGCACGGGCGGCTGACCCGGGCGGCGACCCGCGGCGACGGCCGCACCGGCGAGGACATCACCCCCAACATCCGTACGATCGCCGAGATCCCGCACCGGCTGAAGGGCGACCGGGTTCCGGCGCTGGTCGAGATCCGCGGCGAGGTCTTCTTCCCGATGGAGGCCTTCGAGGAGCTCAACGCCCGCCTCGTCGAGGCCGACGACAAACCCTTCGCCAACCCGCGCAACGCGGCAGCCGGTTCACTGCGCCAGAAGGACCCGAAGGTCACCGCCACCCGCCCGCTGCACATGGTGGTGCACGGCATCGGCGCCCGGGAGGGCTTCGACATCGACTGCCTCTCGCACGCCTACGAGCTGCTGCACGAGTGGGGTCTGCCCACCGCCAGGCACAACAGGGTGGTGGACTCCCTCGGTGCCGTGCGGGAGTTCATCGCGTACTTCGGTGAGAACCGCCACTCCGTGGAGCACGAGATCGACGGCGTGGTCGTCAAGATCGACGAGATCCCGCTCCAGGGGCGCCTCGGCTCCACCTCGCGCGCCCCGCGCTGGGCGATCGCCTGGAAGTACCCGCCGGAGGAGGTCAACACCAAGCTGGTCAACATCCGGGTCGGTGTCGGGCGCACCGGCCGGGTCACCCCGTACGCCCAGGTCGAGCCGGTCGTGGTGGCGGGCTCCGAGGTCGAGTTCGCCACCCTCCACAACCAGAACGTGGTGAAGGCGAAGGGCGTCCTCATCGGGGACACCGTGGTGCTCCGCAAGGCGGGCGACGTGATCCCGGAGATCCTCGGCCCGGTCGTCGATCTGCGCGACGGCACCGAGCAGGCGTTCGTGATGCCGTCGCACTGCCCGGAATGCGGGACGGAGCTGCGGCCCATGAAGGAGGCCGACGTCGATGTCCGCTGCCCCAACGCGCGCTCCTGCCCCGCCCAGTTGCGGGAGCGCCTCGCCTATCTCGCGGGCCGCAAGTGCCTCGACATCGATCACTTCGGCTATGTCGCGGCCGCGGCCCTGACCAGGCCGCTGGAGCCGGCCGAGCCGCCGCTGCGCGACGAGGGCGACCTCTTCGGGCTGACCGTCGATCAGCTGTTGCCGATCCGGGCCCATGTCCTGGACCAGGACAGCGGACTGCCCAAGCGCGACCCGAAGACCGGCGAGGAGAAGACCGCCTGGGTCTTCGCCAACCAGCAGGGCGAGCCGAAGAAGAACGCCCTGGCCATGCTCGACGCCATCGCCGCGGCGAAGGAGGCCCCGCTGGCCCGCATCCTCACCGGGCTCTCCATCCGTCATGTCGGCCCGGTCGCGGCCGAGGCGCTGGCCCGTCAGTTCCGTTCCATCGACCGGATCGACGCGGCGAGCGAACAGGAGCTCGCCGACACCGAAGGGGTCGGTCCCATCATCGCCGCCTCGGTGAAGCAGTGGTTCGCCGAGGACTGGCACCGGGAGATCCTGCGCAAGTGGCGTGAGGCCGGGGTCCGGATGGAGGACGAGGGGGCGGGGGAGGAAGCGGGCCCGCGCCCGCTCGAAGGCCTCACGGTCGTCGTCACCGGCACGCTGACCGGACACACCAGGGACGGTGCGAAAGAGGCACTCCAGAGCCGGGGAGCGAAGGTCACGGGCTCCGTCTCGAAGAAGACCTCCTTCGTGGTCGTCGGCGACAACCCCGGCTCCAAGTACGACAAGGCGATGCAGTTGAAGGTGCCCGTGCTGGACGAGGACGGCTTCGCCGTGCTGCTCGAAGAGGGGGCCGACGCCGCACGCGAAGCGGCCGTACCCGCCGAAGAACCGGCGTAACGGGACAGACCGCTGCGAAGGGGCGCGAAAATTGTGGGACTGGGGCTGTCGGAGGGGCAACAAATAGGTGTAGAAGGGGTGTACGAGGCGGGAGGGGCAAGAGATGCTGTTGGGTGGTGGGTTCGCCTGATCGGCGCATAGCAGATACTGATGAGCGATCAGGCCGCATGTGGGCAAGAGCTGCCGAGCGCTGCCCGTGGAAGCCCTGTGCGGCCTACTGTTGAGAGGTGCACCTGCCGTGCCCGGCCACGGGTGGAGATTCGCGTGGTGTCGGCACGGGGTCGAACCATCGGGTGACATCGGCACCGCCGGCTGTGAGAGGGACGGGATGGAACCGACCGAGAGCGCCGCACCGGTGTCGCGGCTGCAGGGTTTCTTCGGCCTCACGCCCACCATGGGCGCCGGTATCGTGGCCATCGCCGCCGTCCAGCTCGCGACCGGTTTCTACCGGACCGTGAGCGAGGGACACGCGCTCTTCCCCGACGGCACGGTCGGTTGGTCCCTCGCCCTCCTCACCGGGATGGTCGTCGGTCACCTGGTCGCGCTCGGACGCGACCGCTGGTGGGGCGGTACCGGTTCCGGGGCGGCACTCACCCTCGCCGTGCTGCTCCTCTACGGCTGGGTGCCCGCCGGTCTGGTCAGCCTGGTGGTCGTCGTGCTCGTCGGGGCGGCCCGCAGACACTGCTGGCGGCAGGGGCTGGTGCACGGCGCGGTGGACATCCTGGGGATCGGCGCGGCGGCCCTGGTGCTCGCCGCGTTCGGCGAGGGGCAGACCGTCGAGGAGCCCTGGCATCCGTCCTGCTGGAGCTTCGGTGCCGTCCCGGAGGTCCTCCTGGCCGCCTCCACCTACCTCCTGGTGACCCGGGTCCTGCTGTGGTACGCGCGGGCCCCCCAGGGCGGCGGGCTGCCGACCGTCGCCCGGACCGCCCTGCTGCGCCAGGGCCTCTTCGCGGTCGCCCTGCTCGCCATCGCACCGTTGATCTGCGTCGTCGCGACGGCCAAACCCATACTCCTGCCGCTGTTCGCGGTCCCGCTGTTCGCCCTTGACTCGACTCTCTGGATCGCCCGGGCGCGGGCCGAGGAGCAGCTGCGCGACCCGCTGACCGGACTGCCCAACCGGCAGTGGCTGCTGGAACGCGCCTGGGCGGCTCTGGAGGACGCCGAATCCATCGGTGCCCGATCCGCTCTCGTCCTGATCGACCTCGACCGTTTCCGTGCGGTCAACGACACCCTCGGACATCTGGCGGGCGACCGGCTGCTGCTGCAGATAGCGGACCGCCTCAAGCTCGCACTCCCGCGGGGAGCGGAGGCCGCACGGCTCGGCGGTGACGAGTTCGCCGTGCTCCTGCCGACCGCGGACTCCACCACCAGCGCCCAGCGGGTCGCCCGCCATCTGGTCGCCGAGCTGTCGTCCCCGCTGGACCTCGACGGCCTGACCCTGGTGCTGGAGGCGAGCGCCGGCGTCTCCGTCTACCCGGACCACGCGCTGGACGCCGAAGGGCTGCTCCGGCGCGCGGACGTGGCGATGTACCAGGCCAAGCGCGACCGCACGGGCGTCGAGGTGTACGAGTCGAAGCGGGACAGCAACACCCCGGACCGGCTCGGACTCCTGGGCGACCTGCGGCGCGCGCTGGACGCCGGCGAGGTGGAGCTCCACTACCAGCCGAAGGTCCGCTTCGACGGCAAGGTGGCCGGCCTGGAGGCGCTGGTGCGCTGGGTGCATCCGGAGCGGGGCCGGGTCCCGCCGGACGAGTTCATCGCCATCGCCGAGTCGTCCGGCCTGATGCCGCACCTCACCGAGTACGTCCTGGAGACGGCCCTGGCCCAGGTCGCCCGGTGGCGGGCGCAGGGACTGTGCGTCCCGGTCGCGGTGAACGTCTCCCCGCGCGACGTCCACACCCCCGGGTTCGCGGGAGGTGTCGCGGCCCGACTGGCCCGGCACGGCGTACCGGCCGGGGCGCTGCAGCTGGAGATAACGGAGCATGTGCTGCTGGAGGACCCGCAGCGCGCCGCCGACACCCTCGCCGGACTCACCGGGCACGGCGTGAAGATGTCCCTCGACGACTTCGGTACGGGGTACTCCTCGCTGGTCCATCTGCGCCGACTGCCGGTCAGCGAGCTCAAGATCGACCGGTCGTTCGTGGCGCGGCTGGCCGTCGACAACGAGGACGCGGAGATCGTCCGCTGCACCATCGACCTGGCCCACTCGCTGGGCCTGCTGGTGGTCGCGGAAGGGGTCGAGGACGACGAGACCTGGGAACGGCTGCGGGACCTGCGCTGCGACGCGGTGCAGGGCTGGCTGGTCGCCGCCGCGATGCCGCCGCTGGAGGCGACGGCCTGGCTGCGGGCGCGCGGGGAGCACGGATGGCAGCGGCCGGGCCCCGCCGGCACCACGCCCGCGCTGGAGCAGCGGCCGCCCCAGCGGCCGGTCGAGTCGCGGCCCGCTACGACCTGAACCGGCCCGCGACGACGTGAGCCGGCAGAGGGGACAGCCCCCTCTGTCGACTCCTCCGGGTGGCCGCATCACGACCCTCCGTCATCCCGGTTCGTGGGGCGGCCCCCGCCGCCGGGCGGGACCGGGGTCCGGTGCCCCCGCTGTCCGGACCGGACGGGCAGGGCTCGGACCGGCTGCTGACCAGGGCGTTCGACCAGGTGGCGGAAGCGCATGCGGGCGACCCCATAGGATTGGGCTAAAACCGCACGCACACCAACCCCTGAGGATCGCTGCATGCCTGGCATCACGCGCGAGGAGGTCGCCCACCTCGCCCGGCTGGCGCGTCTGGAGCTGAAGGCCGAAGAGCTCGACCACTTCGCCGGACAGCTGGACGACATCATCGGCGCGGTCGCCCGCGTCTCCGAGGTCGCCGACCAAGACGTACCGCCGACCTCCCACCCGCTGCCGCTGACCAACGTCATGCGCGCGGACGAGGTCCGTCCGTCGCTCACCCCCGAGCAGGCGCTCTCCGGCGCCCCGGCCCAGGAGCAGCAGCGTTTCAAGGTGCCGCAGATCCTGGGGGAGGACTGACAGCCATGACGGACAACAGCATCATCAAGCTCACCGCCTCCGAGATCGCCGCGAAGATCGCGGCCGGAGAGCTGACGGCCGTCGAGGTCACCGAGGCGCACCTGGCCCGGATCGCAGCGGTCGACGAGAAGGTCAACGCCTTCCTCCACGTCGACCGTGAGGGTGCGCTCGCGCAGGCCCGCGCCGTCGACGCGAAGAAGGCGGCCGGTGAGAAGCTGGGCCCGCTGGCCGGTGTCCCGCTCGCGCTGAAGGACCTCTTCACCACCGAGGGCGTCCCGACCACGGTCGGTTCCAAGATCCTCGAAGGCTGGATCCCGCCGTACGACGCGACCGTCACCAGGAAGCTGAAGGCCGCCGACGTCGTCATCCTCGGCAAGACCAACATGGACGAGTTCGCCATGGGGTCCTCCACCGAGAACAGCGCCTACGGCCCGACCGGCAACCCGTGGGACCTCACCCGGGTGCCGGGCGGCTCCGGCGGTGGCTCCTCGGCAGCGCTCGCGGCGTACGAGGCCCCGCTCGCCATCGGCACGGACACCGGCGGTTCCGTCCGCCAGCCCGCTGCCGTGACCGGCACCGTCGGCGTCAAGCCCACCTACGGCGGCGTCTCCCGCTACGGCATGGTGGCGTTCTCCAGCTCCCTGGACCAGGGCGGCCCCTGCGCCCGTACGGTCCTGGACGCGGCCCTGCTGCACGAGGTGATCGGCGGGCACGACCCGCTCGACTCCACGTCCATCGACGCCCCGGTCCCGCCGGTCGTCGAGGCCGCCCGCAACGGCAGCGTCGAGGGCATGCGCGTCGGCGTCGTCAAGCAGTTCTCCGGTGAGGGCTACCAGGCCGGTGTCGTCCAGCGTTTCAACGAGTCGGTCGAGCTGCTGAAGTCGCTCGGTGCCACGATCGTCGAGCTGGACTGCCCGTCCTTCGACCTCGCGCTGTCGGCGTACTACCTGATCGCACCGTCCGAGTGCTCCTCCAACCTGGCCCGCTTCGACGCCATGCGGTACGGCCTGCGGGTCGGCGACGACGGCACGAGGTCCGCCGAGGAGGTCACCGCGCTCACCCGCGAGGCCGGCTTCGGCGACGAGGTCAAGCGCCGCGTCATCCTCGGCACGTACGCGCTCAGCTCCGGCTACTACGACGCGTACTACGGCTCGGCGCAGAAGGTCCGCACCCTCATCACCCAGGACTTCGCGAAGGCCTTCGAGCAGGTCGACGTCATCGTCTCCCCGACGACGCCCACCACCGCCTTCCCGATCGGCGAGCGCGCCGACGACCCGATGGCGATGTACCTCGCGGACCTGTGCACCATCCCGACCAACCTCGCCGGAAACGCCGCCATGTCGCTGCCCTGCGGCCTGGCCCCGGAGGACGGCCTGCCGGTCGGACTGCAGATCATCGCCCCCGCCATGAAGGACGACCGGCTGTACAAGGTCGGAGCCGCCGTCGAGGCCGCCTTCGTGGAAAAGTGGGGACACCCGCTGCTGGAGGAGGCTCCCTCGTTGTGAGCGCACTGACCAAGGCCAAGGGCTTCAAGAAGTCCAAGACCGGTACGTACATGTCCATCGGCACCACCGCCTACGGGGCACTCGGCATCGTCAAGCAGGTCAGGAAGGCCCGCTTCGAACACGACACGCTCCGTCTGGTCGACGCCGTTGTCTCCGCCGCCGCCATCGCCACCGGTATCGCCCTGCTGCTGCGCGAGCTGAAGCGCCTCGGCGACGACGACGTCCTGCTGGGCTGAGAGGGAAGTTTCACCGTGACTGTCACCGACCTGGTGTCGTACGAGGACGCGCTCGCGTCCTACGACCCCGTCATGGGCCTGGAGGTCCATGTCGAGCTCGGCACCAAGACCAAGATGTTCTGCGGCTGCTCGACCGAACTCAAGCAGGACGCCAACTCCCAGACCTGCCCGGTCTGTCTCGGTCTGCCCGGCGCACTGCCGGTCGTCAACGAGATCGGCGTCGAGTCCGCCATCAAGATCGGTCTCGCGCTGAACTGCGAGATCGCCGAGTGGTGCCGCTTCGCCCGGAAGAACTACTTCTATCCGGACATGCCGAAGAACTTCCAGACCTCGCAGTACGACGAGCCGATCGCCTACAACGGCTATCTGGACGTCCAGCTGGAGGACGGCGAGGTCTTCCGGGTGCAGATCGAGCGCGCCCACATGGAGGAGGACACCGGCAAGTCGACCCACGTCGGCGGTGCCACCGGCCGCATCCAGGGCGCGTCCCACTCCCTGCTCGACTACAACCGCGCCGGCATCCCGCTCATCGAGATCGTCACCAAGCCGATCGAGGGCGCCGGCGCACGCGCCCCCGAGGTCGCCAAGGCGTACGTCGCCGAGCTCCGCGAGCTCATCAAGGCGCTCGGCGTTTCGGACGCCCGGATGGAAATGGGCCAGATGCGCTGCGACGTCAACCTGTCGCTGCGCCCCAACGGCACCGAGACCTTCGGTACGCGCTCCGAGACGAAGAACGTGAACTCGCTGCGTTCCGTCGAGCGCGCCGCCCGCTTCGAGATCCAGCGCCACGCCGCGGTGCTGAGCACGGGCGGCACGATCGTGCAGGAGACCCGGCACTTCCACGAGGAGGACGGCTCGACCACGGCCGGCCGCATCAAGGACAACGCCGAGGACTACCGCTACTTCCCCGAGCCCGACCTGGTGCCGGTCGCCCCGGCCCGCGCATGGGTCGAGGAGCTCCGCAAGGGCCTCCCCGAGATGCCACGGGTGCGTCGCAACCGGCTGAAGGAGGAGTGGGGCGTCTCCGAGCACGACATGCAGTCCATCCTCAACGCCGGCGCGGTCGACCTGATCGTCGCCACGACCGACGCGGGCGCCCCCTCGGACCAGGCCCGCAAGTGGTGGATGGGCGAGCTGGCCCGCAACGCCAACGAGACCGGCCGCGACCTCGACGAGCTGCCCATCACCCCGGCGCAGGTCGCCAGGGTGGCCGAGCTCGTCACCTCGGGCGACCTCAACGACAAGCTGGCCCGCCAGGTCATCGAGGCGGTCCTCGCGGGCGAGGGCGACCCGGACACCGTCGTCGAGAAGCGCGGCCTGAAGGTCGTCTCCGACGAGGGCGCTCTGGGCGCGGCCGTGGACGAGGCCATCGCGGGCAACGCGGCCATCGCGGACAAGATCCGCGGCGGCAAGATCGCGGCGGCCGGTGCGCTCGTCGGCGCGGTCATGAAGGCCACCCGCGGCCAGGCGGACGCGGCCCGGGTCCGTGAGCTGATCCTGGAGAAGCTCGGCGTCGAGGGCTGATCCCGCCCCCTGCTGGGGGTTCCCGTACGTCCCTGAAGGGGCGGTGCACCTGTGATCCGGGTGCGCCGCCCCTTCAGTCATGCGGAGAGTCCGAGTCCGCTGACGTCCGTCACCGCTTCAGGAGGGGAGTGCCGAGTGTGAGCACCGCACCGTCGCAGTTGGAATCGACATGGATGCGCAGTCGCAGACCGCCCTGCACGGGCAGTGTCAGCTTCTGCGGCTTGCCCAGGGTGAGTTCTCCGGTCCAGGCGGTCTTGTCGTCCACCTTGATGGTGAGCCGCCCCGACTCGTAGTTCGAGTTGTCGTCGATCCCGGCGGTCAGATCGAAGTCGGTCCAGGCCCGGTTGAGATTGAACTCCATATAGGGCTCGGTGTTGCAGCTCGGCGATGCCACGAACGCGTCGTTGTGCACCTGGGTGTTCAGGGTGGTGGATCCCACTTCGAACGCGTCGGGTTCGGCCACGGGAGTCATCGTGGTCAGGGAGACCTCCGAGGCCTCCTCGACGGTGCCGGGCGTGGTCTGGTCCCCCGACGGGGAGGAGGCGCCACTGCCGTCTCCCGGCTCCTCGGAGGACGCCCCGGCGTCGGTGTCCGACGGGGTGGAGGCGGCGGAGGAGCCGGTTCCGTGGGCTCCGTCGGTGTTCGTGTCGTCGTTGTTCAGCATGGCCTGTGCGCCCAGGGCGCCCAGCGCGGCGGCGAGCAGCACGGCCACCACCGGGAGCACCACCCTCAGCGTCTTCCGCTTCTTCTTCTGCGGAGCAGGGGGCTGCGACGGCCCCTGCGGGGTCAGCGGTGGCTGCGCCGCGTATGCGTGCCCGGCGACCGACTGCTCGGGCGCGTGGCCCGACGCCGTGTACGAAGCGGTCACCGGCCCGGGGTTCACCGTCGTGGGCAACGGCACACCAGGGTCACCGGAGGCCGTGATCGGCGGCGGGAACCCGGGCTGAGCGCCCGCGTCCGCCGCCGCGGGCGACCCACCGGGCGGAGTGCCGGGCGGCAGGAGCGGCGGCGGGGGCGCGGCCATCGGCACGGCACCCGGCACCGCGTCCCGCACCGGGGCTCCCGGCGCGGCGTCGCGGGCCGACGGACCGCTGACCGTCGTCGACACGACTGCCGAGCGGATGTCCTTCACCCAGGCCGAGAGACTCTCCGGCCGCCGGTCGGGTTCGGCCGCGCAGACCCGAAGGATGCGCTCGATCCGGTCCGGGGTGGCGGCCGTGACCTGCGGAAGCGCGAGCAGAGCCGCCCGAAGCTGCTCGGGGGTGGCGGGCGGGGACTGGCCGCTGAGCAGGAAGTAAGCGATCGCACCGAACGCGTACCGGTCGGTGTTCGGCGTCCGCTTTCCCTCGAAGACCTCCGGCGCGGCGTATCCCGGAGTGAACCAGACCTCGGCCGTCTGGTGGTCCGCGGTCAGTTTGCTCAGCCCGAAGTCGACCAGAGTGGCCTGGCCGTGCTCGTCGACCATCACATTGCCGGGAGACAGGTCGCCGTGCACGACGGTACGGCCGGAAGGCGTGGCCCGGCCCGAGTGGAGCCAGTCCAGGACGTCCGCGATCTGTTCGAGCGCCCGCAGCGCCTCACGGCGTTCCGCAGGGGTGGAGAGGGTCCGCTCGGCCCGCCAGTCACGCAGATCGAGACCCTCCACATGGTTCATGACCAGGACGAGTGCGCGACCCGGCGCGGTCGAGGCATCGCCGCGGCCGTGGATGGGAGACCCTTCGAAGTGCTCGCGTACACCCACCACACCGGGACGGTTCACGAACCTCAGCAGCTCCGCCTGCTCCTGCCATTTCGCGCTGAGCCGCTGGAACTGCTCGATGGTGATCGTGGTCTTCGAGTCCAGGACCTTCACCACGACGGTCTCGGGCGCCCCGTCGAGCTCGATCTCCGCACGGTAGAGGACGGCCTCCCCGCCGCGGCCGATCGAATTGAGCAGGCGGTATCTGTCCGGTGCGGAGTCCGGTCCGATGTGGTGCGAAGCGCTGTTCAACTGTTCCCCCAGAAACGATAATTGACGGTCATTAAGGTTGCCGGGTG
This sequence comes from Streptomyces sp. NPDC052052, assembly GCF_040680455.1. Taxonomy (NCBI): domain Bacteria; kingdom Bacillati; phylum Actinomycetota; class Actinomycetes; order Kitasatosporales; family Streptomycetaceae; genus Streptomyces; species Streptomyces sp. NPDC052052. The sequence continues at coordinate 298,783 of NZ_JBFAWU010000004.1, forward strand.
AGAGCCGCACCGGTCAACGTCCGCAGGACCGGGGGCGATTCGGGGGCGGCGCGGGCGGGCTGCTGCCCGGATCTGTCACAGCACGGTGATCCTGTTGGTCAGGAGAACGGTTGCCCCCGTTCTCCGTACGGCGATACGAGAAGGAGCATGATGTTCGCGGTGCCCCTGGGGGGCGACGGAGCGGAGCTGCGCCCGCTGGAGATCCGGCACGTGGAGGAGTTCCTCGCGCCCATGGACCGGGCCCGTGACCTCGTCGATCCGTGGGTCCCGTTCGCCTCCTTCGCCACCGACCTGGAATCGGCGTGCGCCCTGCTGCGGCGGTACGCGGAGAAGCAGGCGGCCGACGAGGGACTGCTCCCAGCTCTCCTCGGGCCAGTGGTACGTCACACGACCCTCGGCAGGACGGTACTGGTGTGACTGAGCGCTCCCTATGGCGAGACTCGCCATAGGGAGCGCTCACGCGGAAACCGACGCCCCAGGGATCAGTCCTGATCTCGGGTGTACTGAGCGGCGTACCAGCTGGAGTCGATGGCGGGGTTGCGCAGGGTCCCCCAGAATCGATCGTCAGGTATCGGTGGCAGTGGCGGATTGCCCAGGTCCGCATGCAGATCCGCACGCCAGTCGACAGTGAGACGACTCCGGATCCCCGCGCTCTCGTACACGGACCTGTAAGGCGAGCCCCAGATCCCGCTGGCCATCTTCTCCGCGGCCCACCTGCGAGTGATGTCTCGGTGGGTGTTCGCCTGCACAAGCACCTTGCGTAGTCGCAGGGCCAGCGGGTCGGTCTGGTCCGGCCGTGGTGGGGCTTCCCCCCGATCCAACGCGTCCAGGGCTGACTTGACCTCCGGGTACTTGTTCAGGCCCGTTTCGACCGCCAGTCTGCGCAGCTGCTTCCGAGCGGCCTCAGCCACTTGTTCACGCGGCAAGACCGCGAGCAGTGCACCGAGTTCCTCAAATCCGTCCAGATAGCTCACGTGCAGGAGGTCGGTGGGACTGCAGGAAAGGTCCAGTTCCGGTAGCTGCTCATCCGGTGCGGGAAGAGACTCGTCGGCACTGCCCCACTCCGGGCGGGCCGGCATAGCGCACTCCCAGAACAGCCGACCGTTGAACGTAACGGCACCAGCGCCCTGGCCGACCTCGAGCTGGTCGGCCAGCTCTGCCAGATAGCCACCCAGTGAGTCGGCCTGCCCGAAACTGGTGCCGGTCTCGTCGAAGAAGCGTCCGATCGCACCGAAGGAGTCCCGCCCAGTGCGGCAATCGATCATGAGACCGTCCGATGTCGCCCCATAGGAACCGAACTTCACGTAGCCGTGGTGCCAGTAGCTCTTGGCCTCCTCCTCGTCAAGGTCTTCGGCGATGGCGCGCATGAACCCGGTATCCCGGAGGATCCCACTCACTCCGAGTAGTCGGTCGTGCGTGCTGAACAGGAAAGCCTCTGGTCCGTCCAGGGCCCCGTTGTGCCGGAGCAGCGAAGCGACCAGGTCCGGAGGAAACGTGACACCCAGTTCCTCTTGTGCTGCCGCAATCTCCTTGTCTCCCGCGGGCGGTCGGAGCGTGGCGAACGTGTGAGGCGCGTGCTCGCGCAGCCACGCGTCGATGCGGTTCCATGAATCCTGGACCAGGTCTGCTGTCATAGGGCCGACCCTAGAGTCGGACACTGACAGCTTGATCGTCGCTCATGTGGACTTCTGTCCACCGCCGGCGGAGCCGGTGCTGCCGGTTCCGGGCGCCTGCGTCCCGGCCCCGGTCGTCGATGTGGTCCCACCGTTCCCGTCGTCTCCGTCGCCACTGGTGCCGGCCTCCAGGATGGAGACGATGGAGAACAGCGAGAAGCAGATGCAGCCGAGACCGATCAGGACACGGGCCGCGACTAGCACCGCGGAATCGGCCGACTCGAAGAGGAAGGACGCGAGGAACAGACAGAGCAGGGCGGTACCGACCGGAATCAGCGGAACCCGGTTCGCCAGCGGCGCCTCCCGCCGCCAGACAAGTGCCAGCAGCAGCACCTTGCTGAGGATGCTCCAGCAGATGAGCCCCAGCCCGATCAGCACGAATGCGGCGGACAGTTGGGTGGGCCGGGTGTGCACGGAGATCACGATCAGACCCCACACGATGCCGATGGCCCCCAGGACGGCAGCCGAACCGGGCCAGAGGGTGCGGTCCTGCGGGGTGTAGGTGTTCTGGATCTGCCGCAGAATGCTGACCACCAGCCCGATCAGGCAGGTGCAGACGAGCGCCAGACCGATCATCACGTGTCCGGAGGTGAAACGCCCCGCCGCGATTCCACCGCCCCCGCCTGCCAGCAGGGTGAAGGCCCATGCCCAGGTGGCCAGGGCCGCGAGGACCGGAAGCGTCACCAGGATGCGTACGGCGAGGGGGCCGAACGGTGCCGGCGAGCGCGGTGGCGACCCCTCGGGCAGCGCCGAGTTCTCGGTGATCAGAACGAATTGGGTGGAGGCCGTGGCCACGCACGAGACGCACACGCAGACCATGGCGACGCCGAAGATCACATGCCCCGCGATGAAATCGGGCGGCGGTCGTGGGGATTCGGTGAGCAGCGAGAGCCCGTAACCCATGGTGACGCCGCTGACGGCGAAGCCGAAGACCGGGTAGAGGAAACGGTCCAGGGTGGTGTAACGGCCGATGAGCTGCCTGATGATCGTCGCCGCGGTGGCGAACAGACAGAGGCAGATGGCCGCCAGGAAGATGAGTACCAGACCTGCGACGCGCGCGCTCGGCCCGGATGCGTGTGCCAGTACGTATCCGCCCAGTGCGGCCGATATGGCACCCATGAGCACGGGTATGGCCCGGAACAGGACGCTGATCTTGTAGTTCATCAGACCCCCTGAGGGGGATGGCGTTTCACACCATCTTCATGCCGGCCCCGTCGAGCTGCCACCGGAGTTCGCCGGCGGGCGCACGATGCAGCCACGGCACTTCGCCGTGTTGCCGGAACGTCTGAATGCTGCCAATATGCGGGCTTTTCTTCCCATCTTGTGACGCGTCACATCCCACGCATCCAGCACCGGAGGCCGATCCACCAGCGAGGAACGGGACAGCCCTCAGCGCTGTCGTCACACCCGAGCCCGTCACGGTGACTGCCGTACTTAAGAGGGTTCTCATCCAGGCGGTCTAGCGTGCCGTGCATGAACACCGGAACGCCCAAGAAACCCACCACCCCCACCGCTCCCGCCGCAGTCGAGGCCGAGGAGAACCCCGCCAAGGACGTGGCGGACGGCCCCGGCACGGGAGAGGCCGATACCGAAAGGGAGCAGGTGGCGGCCGGCGGCGACGTCGAGGAGTCCGACCCCACGGACCTGGACGCCGAGGACTCCGACCTCACGGACTCGGACGCCGAGGACTCCGGTAGGAGGCCGTCCGGTCTGGCTTCCGCAGCCGCTGCCGTGGCCGCCGCAGGCCTCGGTGTCGTTGCGCTCACCGGGTCCTGGACCGGCAAGGTCGCCGCCGAGCGCGAGACCCTGATCGGACAGATCAAGACCTCCAGCAGCAGCTCCGCGGCCCAGCAGATCTCCGAGATCTACGGCGACGCCTGGCACGCCACGGCGCTGGTCAACGGCCTCTTCGCACTGCTCGCGCTCCTCGTCGGCATCTTCGCCCTGGTCCGCCCGGCCTTCGGCCCGCCGTCTCCGGACCCGCAGCCCGGCTGGGTGCGTGCCGTGGCGAGTGCCGGCATTGCGCTCGGCGTCCTCGGCGTGCTGCTCTCCGTGGGCATGTACTTCGACCTCATCGTGGCTCTGCCGACCACCAGCGGGTGAGTCCGGCTCGGGACACCGTCTGACGCGCCGGGCCGTTTCCCGCCCCTCCGTCCCCCGTCTCTCCCGGGCCTGCTCAGGGCCGGGCGTCCGGCCCGGCCTCGGCAAAGGGGTCCGGCCCGGCCTCCGGACCGCTCGGGGACGCGTCCCCGGCCTCCGGCCCGGCAGGCTCCTCCGGGATGTCCTCGGGGACGCCCCGGATCTCCCCGAGGCCGTCGTCGACCGCGTCCGGTTCCGGCGCCGCGGCGCGGTCCGCCCCCGGTGCCGCCACCCGGTCCGGCGCGGCTCCAGGGGCCTGCCCGGGAACGGGACCGTCTCCGGTGCCGGGCGCCCTGACGACCACCTTTCCGGAGGCCAGGTCGATCGGTCCGCGCCCCGGGTCGCCCACACCCAGGTCCACCCGGGTCAGCTCCAGCCGCTTCTGCTCCTCGGCTGCGTGCTTGCGGCCCGGCGCGAAGAGTTCCTCGAAGAAGTTGAACACCGCCGCACGCCCCTTCACCTGCTGTCGCCGCTACCGCACCTTCAGCACCAGGATCCGGTCGTCTCCCGGCTTGGGGGTGCCGCGGGTGTCCGTATTGCTCGTGACCAGCCAGAGCCGGTCGCCGCCTGCGGCGAGTACCGTGCGCAGCCGACCGTACTTGTCCTTGAGGAACGACTGCGGGGCGGCCAGAGGTTCCCCGTCGGCCTTGCCGGACAGCGGAACGCGCCACAGCCGTTCGCCGCGCAAGGCCGCCATCCAGATCGAACCCTCGGCGAACGCGATTCCGCTCGGGGACGCCTCGGAGGTCTTCCACTGGGCGACGGGGTCGATGAACCCCGGCTTCCCCGCCTTGCCCTCGGCCTCGGGCCAGCCGTAGTTCCCGCCCGGCACGATCCGGTTGAGCTCGTCCCAGGTGTCCTGGCCGAATTCGGACGCCCACAGTTGCTTGTGCTCGTCCCAGGCCAGCCCCTCGACATTGCGGTGACCGTACGAATACACCACGGAGTCGGCCTCGGGATTCCCGTGCAGCGGGAGGCCGTCCGGGGTCATCCGCAGGATCTTGCCGGCCAGCGACTTCTTGTCCTGGGCGAGACCGCCGTCCCCCGTGTCGCCTGTGGTCGCGTACAGCATGTGGTCCGGGCCGAAGGCGATCCGCCCGCCGTTGTGGATCGAGCCCTTCGGGATGCCCCGCAGAATCGTGTCCGGGGCGCCCAGCAGGTGTCCTGGCGTCGTGCCGTCCTCGTCGTACAGCATGCGCGCGATGCGGTTGTCGGACGCGGTGGTGAAGTACGCGTACACCAGGTGGTCCGAACCGAAGGTGGGGGAGACCGCGATGCCCAGCAGCCCGCCCTCACCGCCGGGCGCCACCCCGGGCACGGTGCCCAGCAGGGTCTTCTTGCCGTTCTTCCCGTCGACCCGGGTGATCGTGCCCCGGTCCCGGGAGGAGACCAGCAGGTCGCCGCCGGGCAGCTCCGCCAGCCCCCATGGGGAGTCGAGGCCCTCGGTGAGCGTGGAGACCACCGTCACCGCGCCCTTCGCCGGCGGCAGGGAGACCGAAGCGGACGGCGAGGCCGACGGGCCCGAGGAGGCGGGGGTGGGCAGGGACGGCGACGGCAGCTGCCCCACACCCCGGGTACCGCCGGAGCCGTCCCCCGGGGAACATCCCGCGGTCAGCAGCAGCGCGCCCGCGGCCAGAGCGGCCACCGCTCCGGAGCGGACGCCCCGCCGCCCGCGACGATCCGCGGGGCCTTGTACAGATCCGAACAGAACACCGCGCACGACACCGGTCCCTTCGACGACCACCCGACCCCTGTTCTTACACCGCAGCCCCGCCCCGGGTTGCGGATGTCCGCCACATTTCTCGACCGGTGATCACGGAGGCGGGGCCGGAGTTCAGTCCCACGACCCCTGTGCCGCGGGCAGCCGGGCGATCTCCATCAGGTCCTGGGCGGTCAGGACCAGGTCGGCCGCCCCCGCGTTCTCCACCGCCCACCGCTCCCGCTTGGTCCCCGGCACCGGCACCACATGCGGCCCCTGCCGCAGCACCCAGGCGAGTGCCACCTGCGCGGCGGTCGCCCCGTGCCGCTCGGCGATCCGGCGCAGCCCGGCCACCAACGGCTGGTTCGCCGCCATCATCTCGGCCGTGAAACGCGGATGCCTGGCCCGCAGATCGTCCGGCTCGAAGCCCTGTCCCGGGGTCAGCGTGCCCGTCAGATAGCCGTTCCCCAGCGGCATCGCCGCCACCAGGCCCACGCCCCGCGCCGAACACCACGGGAGCAACGACTCCAGTGCCTCCCGTGACCAGACCGAGAGTTCCGCCTGGACCGCGCTCACCGGAAAGACCTGCTGGACCCGTTCCAGCTGACGGATCGTCTCGTCATACATCCGGGTACCCGGACGGCGTGAAGCCCGCGCACCGACCGCACAGAGTCCCAGCGCTCGCACCTTCCCCGCGGTCACCAGCTCGGCCATCGCGCCCCAGGTCTCCTCGACGGGCACCTCGGGATCGGCCCGGTGGAGCTGGTAGAGATCGATCACATCGGTCTGCAGCCGCCGCAGCGAGGCATCGCAGGCCCGCCGCACATAGCCGGGCCGGCCGTTGGCGACGATGTGCTGATCGCCCACCAGCAGACCGCACTTGGTGGAGACGAAGGCATCGGAACGGCGCCCCTTCAGCGCCCGCCCCACCAGCAGCTCATTGGTGAAGGGGCCGTACATGTCGGCCGTGTCGAGCAGTTGGACGCCCGCGTCGAGCGCGGCGTGCAGCGCACGCGACGCACGGTCACCGCGTTGCTGCGACGTGCTGTACGCCCAGTTCATCGGCATGCACCCAAGACCGACCGCACCCACGGCGAGCGCCGCCGCACCGAGACTCCTGCGCTCCAACTCCCCGAACCCTCCCTCAGGTCCCGTGACGACAGGACCCCGGCCCCGCCCTCACGGGACCGCACCGACCCCAAAGTAACCTCTGCCGCCCACCGCCCCTCGCGCAGCCTCCGGAGGGTTAGCCTCCTGGCCATGACTTCGACCAGGACGCCCGCTGTATGGATGCCGTTTCCCGCCGAGGGTTTCGACGGACTTCCCGAGGGTTTCGACTACCACGTCTGGGACGGCGAGCAGGACTACCCGGCCGACCCGGCCGACTGCGCCTTCTATGTCGTGCCGTACATGAAGGCCGCAACGATCGTGAGCCGGCCACTGATGGACATGACACGTGTACGGGTCGTGCAGACGCTCACCGCCGGCATCGACCATGTCGAGCCGGTGCTGGACCGGCTGCCCGCCGGGGTACGGCTGTGCAATGCCCAAGGGGTCCACGAGGCGTCCACCGCGGAGCTCGCGCTGGCCCTGATCCTGGCATCGCTGCGGGGCTTCCCCGGGTTCGTCCGCGGCCAGGACGAGGAGGAGTGGAAGGCCGGCTTCTATCCCGCGCTCGCCGACAAGTCCGTGCTGATCGTGGGGTACGGGTCGATCGGTTCCGCCATCGAGGACCGGCTCGCGCCCTTCGAGTGCGCGCGGGTGGCGCGCGTCGCGCGCTCGGCACGGACCACAGCACGCGGACCGGTGCACCCACTCGACGACCTGCCCGCACTCCTGCCCGAGGCCGATGTCGTCGTCCTGTCCACCCCGCTGAACCCTTCCACGAAAGGGCTGGTGGACGCGGATTTCCTCGCCGCGATGCCGGACGGGGCGCTGCTCGTGAACGTCGCGCGGGGCCCGGTCGTCGACACCACGGCGCTTCTGCGCGAGCTCGAGTCCGGCCGACTGCGCGCGGCCCTCGATGTCACCGACCCGGAACCGCTGCCCGCCGGCCACCGCCTCTGGCATGCTCCGAACGTCCTGATCACCCCGCATGTCGGGGGCAGCACGTCGGCGTTCCTGCCGCGCGCCAAACGTCTGGTGGCCGGACAGCTCAGCCGTTTCGCCGCGGGGGAGCCGATGCAGAACGTTGTACGGACCACCGGCTGACCGCAGCGCGGGTCACACTTCGGGACCATATGACTGCGCACTGTCGCCGAAGCGCTCTGCGTCGTCACTGAGCGTAGATAAGCTATGTCCCTGTGTGACCGGTTTGGTGTATCGTCCCGCAAGGGGCGCTGCGCCGAGGAGGGGACTGCGCCGGGGAGGACGCGATACGCGAGGGGGCGACGGGCGATGCACGGCAGGTGGTCGAACGAACCGGACCGGCAAGGCGGCCGGCGGCGGCCGGGTCCCGTTCCGGGCTTTCCGACCCCTGCCCGCAGGGCGGGCGCCGGGGCACGGCCGGGACACCCGGAGCGGAGCCCCGTGAACCACCGGCGGCAGCCACGCCCCGAGACCGCCGGGCGAGGAACGTTCCGGTGAGCGCGTCGGCAGGTTCCAACAGGGCGTCCGTCGCCCGGCGGCCGACCGCCGGTGGCGCATCCGCACTGATCACCCAGATCCTGCTCGGCCTCGTCTGTGCCGGGTACGCGGTGGGGGCGGCCCTGGGCTGGGGATCCACCCAACTGGCGCTCGTCATGGGAGATTTCGGTCTCAGTGCCGCCGCGCTGATCGCGGCCGTCTCCTGCTTCCGCTACGCGCGGTCCGGCGAGGGCCGGTTCCGGCCTGCCTGGCTGCTGTTCTCGCTCTCCTCCCTCATGGCCGCGGCGGGTAACGCGGTCTGGGGCTGGTACGAGGTCGTGCTCGGCCGCCAGATGCCCAGCTCCTCCCTCGCCGACGCCTTCTACCTCTGCTTCGCACCACCCGCCATCGTCGGGCTGCTCGTCCTCGCCAAACGCCCCGTCACCCGGGCCGGATGGGTCTGTCTCGTGCTGGATTCCTGGCTGATCGGCGGATCTCTCCTCACGCTCTCCTGGAGTCTCGCGCTCGCCCACACCGCGCAGCTGGTGGACGCCGAGGGGGCGAGCGTGGCCCGGGCGGCGCTCGCGCTGGCCTACCCGCTGCTCGACATCGTGCTGGTCTCCATGGTGCTGGCCCTGCACTTCCGACGGTCCAGCGCCCACCGCCCCGCGGTGAACACCGCCGTCGCCGCACTCGCGCTGACGGTCCTGTGCGACACCCTGTTCGCCTCCCCGCTGCTGCGCCAGAGCTACCACTCGGGCCAGTTGCTGGATGCGGGCTGGTTCGCCGGTTCGCTGCTCCTCGCCTACGCGCCCTGGGGTGCGAACGGTGCGGCGGACGAATCCCTCCCGCCACCGGGTCCGCCGCGTTCGACCAGCCGGCCCATCGCGGGGTCGCTGGCCGCGCTGACGCCGTATCTCGCCGCCGCCGTGTGCACCCTCGGCATTCTGTACAACGTCATCGAGGGCCGCCGGGTGGACCGCGTCGTGGTCCTCACCGGCTGCACGGTGGTGCTCGCCCTGGTCGTCCGGCAGGGCATCATGCTCGTCGACAACATCGCCCTCACCCAGGAGCTGGCACAGAAGGAGAATCACTTCCGTTCCCTGGTGCAGGGCTCCAGCGACGTCATCATGATCGCCGCCCCCACCGGGGTCCTGCGCTATGTCAGCCCCGCAGCCGCGGGGGTGTACGGACGCGAGGCCGAGGAACTGGTCGGTGCCGAGCTCGCCTCGATCATCCACCCCGACGACCTGGGCCGGGTGGTCCATGAGCTGCGCCGGTTCCTCGCCGCCTCGCCGTCCGACGAACCCACCACCCGGATCGAGTGCCGCTTCAGATCCGGCAGGGGCGACTGGCTCAATGTCGAATCCACGGTCAACCGCCATCAGGGCGGGCTGATCCTCAACAGCCGTGATGTGACCGAACGGGTCCGGCTCCAGGCCCAGTTGCGGCACAACGCCGAGCACGATCCACTCACCGGCCTGCCCAACCGTGCCCTGTTCACCGAGCGGGTACGCCAGGCCCTCGGCGGCCGTCGTTCCGGCGACCCCGGTACCGCCGTGCTCTTCATCGACCTCGACGGTTTCAAGGCGGTCAACGACCGCCTCGGCCACCAGGCCGGCGACGAACTCCTCGTCCAGGTGGCCCGCCGCCTCCACGAGTCCGTACGGTCCGGTGACACCGCCGCCCGCCTCGGCGGTGACGAATTCGCCGCCATCATCCTCGGCGACGGCATCCGCGACCAGTCGGCCCAGGAGTACCGGATCCACGAGATCGCCGACCGGCTGCGTCTCACCCTCTCCCAGCCGTACCCCGTCGGCGCCGGCGAGGTCCGGGTCGCGGCCTCCATCGGGGTCGCCTTCGCCGAACCCGGCATCACCCCGAGCGACCTCATGCGCAACGCCGATCTCGCCATGTACCGGGCGAAGGCGGCCGGCAAGGACCGCGTCGTGCTGTACGCCCCGCAGATGCAGGCCGAGGTCGTGCGCCGCTCCGAACTCGCGACCCGGCTGCGCACAGCCCTGCGGGACGGCGAGTTCGCCCTGCTCCACCAGCCCGTGGTGCATCTGGACAGCGGCGCCGTCGCCGCTGTCGCCGCCCAGGTCCGCTGGCGCTCCGCCCAGGGCCTCCTGTTCACCCCGGCCGAGTTCCTCCGCATCTCCGAGGACGGCGACCGCACCGCCGAACTCGGCCGCTGGGTCCTGGAGGAGGCCGTCGAGCAGGCCGCCGACCGGTCCAGGTCCGGTCACACCGTCTCGGTCTCCGTGCGGCTCCCGGCCCGCAGGCTCCTCGAAAAGGGGACGCCGTTCGACTCGGTCGAGGCGCTGCTCACCCGGCACGGGCTGCCCTCCGGCGCTCTGATGATCGAGGTCGCCGACAGCGACCCGCGGACCTCCGTCGACGAACTCGAACCGCGTCTCGTCGCACTGCGCCGGCTCGGCGTCCGGATCGCGCTCGACGGTTTCGGCAGCGGCCATGCCGCGATCAACGCCCTGCGGCGGCTGCCGATCGACGTACTGAAACTCGACCGCGGACTCGTGGAGGGAGTCGCCGAGTCCGCCCGGGTGCACAAGATCACCAGCGGCCTGCTGCGTATCGCCTGCGACCTCGGCATGCAGTCCGTGGCCGACGGGGTCGACGGACCCGAGCAGGCCCTCGCGCTGCGCGCCATGGGCTGCACCCACGGTCAGGGACTGGCCTTCTCCGGGCCGCTCGACGAGTACCGGCTGCGCCGCGTCCTGGCCCACGGCGCGTTCCCGGTCCCCGGCGGCACCCCCGCCCAGCCGGCCCTGTCCAGTGGCTCGATCCCTCTGCTCGGCGGCTCACATGTTGAGACGGCTGTCCCACCTACTTGACATGGCGCATGCGCCGGAGAGAGGGTCATTGCCATGCGCACCCGAATCCTCGTACTTGGAAAGCGCGTCGGCTGAAGCAGAGTCCCTCCTCGACACTCTGCAGACCACACCCGGCGCGCTCCCCTCGCTTGCCTCACGGCACGAGGGGTTTTTTGTTGCACTGGTACCAGGCAAACCCTCGTAAAAAACCCGCAAGAACCTCAGCTTCGAGAAGAGAATGCCGATGACCGAGCAGGCCACCGGGGCCCACCATCCCCAGCCGCGGGCCCGTAACGGCGGATCGTCCTCCGCCACCGTTGAGCACGTCACGGGCGCGCAGTCCCTCATCCGCTCCCTCGAGGAGGTGGGGGCCGACACGGTATTCGGCATTCCCGGCGGTGCCATCCTTCCCGCGTACGACCCGATGATGGACTCCACCCGGGTCCGCCACGTGCTGGTCCGCCACGAGCAGGGGGCCGGGCATGCCGCCACCGGCTACGCGCAGGCCACCGGCAAGGTCGGCGTCTGCATGGCCACCTCCGGACCGGGTGCCACGAACCTGGTCACTCCGATCGCCGACGCCAACATGGACTCCGTCCCGCTGGTCGCGATCACCGGCCAGGTCGCCTCCAAGGCCATCGGCACCGACGCCTTCCAGGAAGCCGACATCTGCGGCATCACGATGCCCGTCACCAAGCACAACTTCCTGGTCACCAGGGCCGAGGACATCCCGCACACCATCGCTGAGGCCTTCCACATCGCCTCCACCGGCCGTCCGGGCCCCGTCCTCGTCGACATCGCCAAGGACGCCCTGCAGGCGCAGACCACGTTCAGCTGGCCGCCCACCCAGGACCTGCCCGGCTACCGCCCGGTCACCAAGCCGCACGCCAAGCAGATCCGCGAAGCCGCCAAGATGATCACCCAGGCCAAGCGCCCGGTGCTCTACGTCGGCGGCGGCGTCATCAAGGCGGGGGCCACCGCCGAACTGAAGGTCCTCGCGGAACTCACCGGAGCGCCCGTCACCACCACCCTGATGGCGCTCGGCGCATTCCCCGACAGCCACCCGCTGCACGTCGGAATGCCGGGCATGCACGGTGCGGTCACCGCCGTCACCGCGCTGCAGAAGGCCGACCTGATCGTCGCCCTCGGAGCCCGATTCGACGACCGCGTCACCGGCAAGCTGGACAGCTTCGCCCCGTACGCCAAGATCGTCCACGCCGACATCGACCCGGCCGAGATCGGCAAGAACCGCGCCGCCGACGTCCCGATCGTGGGCGACGCGCGCGAGGTCCTGGCCGACCTGGTTCAGGCCGTCCAGGCCGAGCACACCGAGGGGCACGTCGGCGACTACAGCGCCTGGTGGAAGGACCTCAACCGCTGGCGCGACACGTACCCGCTCGGCTACGAACTGCCCGAGGACGGCAGCCTCTCCCCGCAGCAGGTCATCCAGCGCATCGGTCAGCTCGCCCCCGAGGGCACGATCTTCGCGGCGGGCGTCGGCCAGCACCAGATGTGGGCCGCCCACTTCATCAACTACGAGCAGCCCGCCACCTGGCTGAATTCCGGCGGCGCCGGAACGATGGGGTACGCGGTTCCGGCCGCGATGGGAGCCAAGGCCGGCGCGCCGGACCGTACCGTCTGGGCCATCGACGGCGACGGCTGCTTCCAGATGACCAACCAGGAACTGACCACCTGCGCGCTCAACAACATCCCGATCAAGGTCGCCATCATCAACAACGGCGCCCTCGGGATGGTCCGCCAGTGGCAGACCCTGTTCTACAACCAGCGGTACTCCAACACCGTGCTGCAGTCCGGTGCGGACACCGAGGGAATCCCGGCGAAGGGCACCCGCGTCCCGGACTTCGTCAAGCTGTCCGAGGCCATGGGCTGCTACGCGATCCGCTGCGAGGACCCGGCCGATCTGGACAAGGTCATCGAGGAGGCCAACTCCATCAACGACCGGCCCGTCGTGATCGACTTCATCGTCCACGAGGACGCCATGGTGTGGCCGATGGTCGCCGCCGGCACCTCCAACGACGAGGTCATGGCCGCCCGCGGGGTCCGCCCCGACTTCGGCGACAACGAAGACGACTGAGAGACAGAGAGAGACCGACTCCATGTCCACCAAGCACACGCTCTCCGTCCTGGTCGAGAACAAGCCCGGTGTCCTCGCCCGGATCACCGCGCTGTTCTCCCGCCGCGGCTTCAACATCGACTCGCTCGCGGTCGGTACCACCGAACACCCCGACATCTCGCGCATCACCATCGTCGTCAGTGTCGAGGACCTGCCGCTCGAGCAGGTGACCAAGCAGCTCAACAAGCTGGTCAACGTCCTGAAGATCGTCGAACTGGAGCCGTCCGCTGCGATCCAGCGTGAGCTCGTCCTGGTGAAGGTCCGCGCCGACAACGAGACCCGCTCCCAGATCGTCGAAATCGTCAAGCTCTTCCGCGCCAAGACCGTGGACGTCTCCCCGGAGGCCGTCACGATCGAGGCGACCGGCGGCGCCGACAAGCTGGAGGCCATGCTCAAGATGCTGGAGCAGTACGGCATCAAGGAGCTGGTCCAGTCCGGCACCATCGCGATAGGGCGCGGCGCACGCTCGATCACCGACCGTTCGCTGCGCGCCCTCGACCGTTCGGCCTGATCCGACACGCCGGGCACCGCCTGCTCGCCGCTCGTATGGCGAGACTCGAAAACGTATCTGACGCACCCCGCCGTACGGTGGGACGCAACACCTGCACACCAAGGAGAGACCCAGTGGCCGAGCTGTTCTACGACGACGATGCCGACCTGTCCATCATCCAGGGCCGCAAGGTCGCGGTCATCGGCTACGGCAGCCAGGGCCACGCCCACGCGCTGTCGCTGCGTGACTCGGGTGTCGACGTCCGTGTCGGTCTGCACGAGGGCTCCAAGTCCAAGGCCAAGGCCGAGGAGCAGGGCCTGCGCGTGGTGAGCCCGTCCGAGGCCGCCGCCGAGGCCGACGTCATCATGATCCTCGTCCCGGACCCGATCCAGGCCCAGGTCTACGAGGAGTCCATCAAGGACAACCTCAAGGCCGGCGACGCCCTGTTCTTCGGTCACGGCCTGAACATCCGCTTCGGCTTCATCAAGCCGCCGGCCGATGTCGACGTCTGCATGGTCGCCCCCAAGGGTCCGGGCCACCTGGTCCGCCGCCAGTACGAGGAGGGCCGCGGCGTCCCGTGCATCGTGGCCGTCGAGCAGGACCCCTCGGGCAACGGACTGGCCCTCGCCCTGTCGTACGCGAAGGCCATCGGCGGCACCCGCGCCGGCGTCATCAAGACGACCTTCACCGAGGAGACCGAGACCGACCTGTTCGGTGAGCAGGCCGTCCTCTGCGGTGGCACCGCCGCCCTGGTCAAGGCCGGTTTCGAGACCCTGACCGAGGCCGGCTACCAGCCGGAGATCGCGTACTTCGAGTGCCTGCACGAGCTGAAGCTCATCGTGGACCTCATGTACGAGGGCGGCCTGGAGAAGATGCGCTGGTCCATCTCGGAGACCGCCGAGTGGGGCGACTACGTCACCGGCCCGCGGATCATCACGGACGCCACCAAGGCCGAGATGAAGAAGGTTCTCGCCGAGATCCAGGACGGCACCTTCGCCAAGAACTGGATGGCCGAGTACCACAACGGTCTGCCCAAGTACAACGAGTACAAGAAGGCGGACAGCGACCACCTCCTGGAGACCACCGGCCGCGAGCTGCGCAAGCTCATGAGCTGGGTCAACGACGAGGACGCGTAAGTCGTACGCTGTCGGGGGCGGGCCTGTTGGTCCGCCCCCGACGGCATCCCCTGTTCCACCGCTGGAAGAGGCGGCGCCGTACGTGTGTACAAGTCGTCCAGCCCCGTGTGGGTGATCCTTCCATCGGGGCGCAGAATGCGTCCTGGCGCATGACTACACTTCTCCACACATACACGCGTCAGGCCCACAGTGTCGTGCGTCTTCCACGCGGCAAGCCCCTCCACCGCCTGCGGCCGTCGGGACGGCCGTCCGCTTTGGACTTGTGAGGACTCACGTGAGCTCGAAACCTGTCGTACTCATCGCTGAAGAGCTGTCGCCCGCCACGGTCGACGCCCTGGGGCCGGACTTCGAGATCCGGCACTGCAACGGCGCGGACCGCGCCGAGCTCATTCCCGCGATCGCCGACGTCGACGCCATCCTGGTGCGCTCCGCGACCAAGGTCGACGCCGAGGCCGTGGCCGCCGCGAAGAAGCTGAAGGTCGTCGCCCGGGCCGGTGTCGGTCTGGACAACGTCGACGTCTCCGCCGCCACCAAGGCCGGCGTGATGGTCGTCAACGCGCCGACGTCCAACATCGTGACCGCCGCCGAGCTGGCCTGCGGTCTCCTGATCGCCACCGCGCGCAACATCCCGCAGGCCAACGCCGCCCTCAAGAACGGTGAGTGGAAGCGCTCCAAGTACACCGGCGTCGAGCTGAGCGAGAAGACCCTCGGTGTCGTCGGTCTCGGCCGCATCGGCGTCCTGGTCGCGCAGCGCATGTCGGCCTTCGGGATGAAGATCGTCGCGTACGACCCCTATGTGCAGCCCGCGCGCGCCGCCCAGATGGGCGTCAAGCTCCTCGCCCTGGACGAGCTGCTCGAAGCCGCCGACTTCATCACCGTGCACCTGCCCAAGACCCCCGAGACGATCGGCCTGATCGGCGACGAGGCGCTGCACAAGGTGAAGCCCTCGGTGCGCATCGTCAACGCCGCGCGCGGTGGCATCGTCGACGAGGCCGCGCTGGCCTCCGCGCTCAAGGAGGGCCGGGTCGCCGGCGCCGGGCTCGACGTCTACGCGAAGGAGCCCTGCACGGACTCCCCGCTGTTCGAGTTCGACCAGGTCGTCTGCACCCCGCACCTCGGCGCCTCCACGGACGAGGCCCAGGAGAAGGCGGGTATCGCGGTCGCCAAGTCCGTGCGTCTCGCCCTCGCCGGTGAGCTCGTGCCGGACGCGGTCAACGTCCAGGGAGGTGTGATCGCCGAGGACGTGCGTCCGGGCCTGCCGCTCGCCGAGAAGCTCGGCCGGATCTTCACCGCGCTCGCGGGCGAGGTCGCGGTCCGCCTCGACGTCGAGGTGTACGGCGAGATCACCCAGCACGATGTCAAGGTGCTCGAACTCTCCGCGCTCAAGGGCGTCTTCGAGGACGTCGTCGACGAGACGGTGTCGTATGTGAACGCCCCGCTCTTCGCACAGGAACGCGGTGTCGAGGTCCGCCTCACCACCAGCTCCGAGTCGCCGGAGCACCGCAATGTCGTCACCGTACGCGGGACGCTCTCGGGCGGCGAGGAGGTCTCGGTCTCCGGCACCCTGGCCGGCCCCAAGCACCTCCAGAAGATCGTGGCCGTCGGCGAGTACGACGTGGACCTGGCGCTGGCCGACCACATGGTGGTGCTCCGCTACGAGGACCGCCCGGGTGTCGTCGGCACCGTCGGCCGGATCCTCGGCGAGGCCGGTCTGAACATCGCGGGCATGCAGGTCTCGCGGACCGACGCGGGCGGCGAGGCCCTGGTCGTGCTCACCGTCGACGACGACGTCCCGGCGTCGGTGCTCGCGGAGATCTCCACGGAGATCGGTGCCGCTTCGGCCCGTACGGTGAACCTCAGCGACTGACGAGGCACCGCCTCGCGCACCCGGCCCCGGACGCACGTTTCGTACGAGCGTCCGGGGCCGGGTGCGTGCGTTTCGGGGGAGGGGGAGGTACCGCGCTGACAAGGGCGTGCGACACCGTGGCTGTCTCCGGTACGGATCCCGCGCCCCCATCCGCTACCGCTGCGGCTCCTGCTACCGGTCCGGCCTGGCTCGGGAAACGTGGTGACGATACGTCAGGGCCGCCCTGTAGGACCTGGATTGGGCCCTGAGACCCATGACGCGGGAGATGCCCCGCCCCTAGGTTGAGTGCCTGTCATGTCACGTACTGGCACCGGGGGGCGGGGCACGTATGTCTGCGATCGGTGGCATACCGGTTCCAGGGGGACCGGCTCCCTTCAGCGCGGAGCGACGCCGGCTGCCGCGGCCGCTCAACACGGTGCGGGTGCTGCTGCTCGTGCTGTTCGGCGCGACACTCCTGGGCGCGCTCGGTCTGACGGGATCGGCCTTCGCGGTGGACGCGATGGGTGCCCGGGTCCTCGGCATCCTGCTGTACGCCTCCGCGCCGGGAGTCCTCGGCCTGCTGTTGGCGCGACATGTGCAGACGGGTGGCACACGGCTCTGGTGGGGCCTGATCGCCGTCCAGGTGTGGCTGGTCCTCGGCGGCGTGGCCAACATCGGGGACGGATCGGCGCACGGCTTCACCCAGGTGCTCCTGCCGGTATGGATCCTGGTCCTGCTCACCCGGCCGCAGAGCCGTGCGTGGTTCCTGCTGCCACCGGTCGAGCGGGGTGGGAAACCCGAGGGGGAACGGGCCGGCCCGCGCAGGTTCTCGCTCCCGCACATGATCACCTGGCGGCGGGACCGGGGCCAGACCGCCCTGGAGTACCTGGGCCTCGTGCTGATCGTCGTCGCGCTGATCGCGGCCATGGTGCTGACCGGTCTCGGAGGCCGGATCACCGCGGAACTCCACTCGGCGGTCTGCTCACTGAGCGGCTACTCGTGCCCGGCGTCCGGTGACGGCTCGGACAGCGTCGAGGCGGGCGACGGACCGGCCGGCGGCGCCGCGAACGGAGGGGCCGACGAGGGAAGCACCGGTGATGCGGCTGGAGGCTCGACGGTCACGGGCGGTGCCGGCTCGGCGGGCGGCACCGACGGCGACGGCACCGACGGCGACGGCACCGACGGCGGCCCGAACGCGAGCGGTGGCGACGGGACCGGCGGCAACGGGACCGCGAGCGGAGGGAACGCCACCGAGGGGTCGTCCGACGGCACGGGTACCGACGGCACGGGTACCGGCGGTGGCACCGGGGCCCCCGACGGCAGCCGCCCGGGCAGCGGCGTGGACACCTACCCCGAGGACAGCCAGGAGCCCGAGGCCGCCTACGACACCCCCATGCCCGACGCGGACGACCAGGGCGACGACGGCGCGAAGGCCGACGAGGAGGACTGCAGCGGCTGGGGCTTCTTCGGCTGCGCCTGGGACCGCACGACCCAGGTCGTCAAGGGTCTCGCCGTCGACGGGGTCTGGGGTGACATCACCGGGATCATCGACCTGTTCAAGCCGGAGACGTGGTCCGGCATCGCCGAATACGGCAAGCAGCTCGGCAGCCAGTGGATGCAGGACTCCGAGAGCGCCCGGGACAAGTGGGGCGACGGCGACTACCTGGGTGCCGTGTGGGACTGGGGCAAGGCGTCGGTCAACACCGTCGTGAAGGTGGGCGACGACATCTTCGTCGGCGACGAGGTCCGCGACCGCTGGAACAACGGCGAGAAGACCCGGGCCGTCACCGATGTCATCTGGAACGTCGGTTCCTTCTTCATCCCCGGCTACGACGTGGCGAAGGTCGTCGGCAAGGTCGGCAAACTCGGCAAGCTGGGCAAGATCGCCGAGAAGGTGGCGAAGGCCGCCGACGACGCCGGAAGCGCGGCCCGCCGCGCGCGCAAGGCCGCCGAACTCGGAGACCTCGACGGCGTCCGCAAGGCCGCCAAGGAGGCCGACGAAGCCGCCGACGCGGCGGAGGACGCGGCGCGCCGGACCGGCTGTGTCATCGCGTCCGGACCGCTCCTGGTGCGTCACGGCGGCACAACCGCGGGAGTCGGCGGCTCCGGCACCGGGGTGCTCGCCGCCGGTTCCGTCGGCCGGGTCGTGCTCGCGGACGGCGGGTGCGACGAGGCGGCCAAGGCCGAGGCCGCGGAGGCGCGTGCCCAGGAACGGGCGGCCCACCTGGAGCAGAAGCGGCTGGAGGAGCCCGAGCGCGCCCGCAAGGCCGAGCTGGAGAAGAAGCAGTACCCCGAGCCGCAGCGCAACGACACCTCCGACCCGCGCAACTACAACCCGCCGTCCTGGGCCAAGGACCTCAAGGACCACACGCTCGGCGACGCGGACCTGGGCGACGGCTACTGGGCGAGCCGCGACCGCAACCCCGCACCCAACTGGAAGAACGAGTCCTGGCTGCGCTACCAGGAGCAGATCACCGGCACCAACCGGGGCCAGGAGTACGTCGTACCGCACCCCACGGAAGGCAAGCCGGCCGTGGAGTACGACGGCTGGGACTCCGGGAGGCAGACCTTCCTGGAGGCCAAGAACGGCTACCGCAGCTATCTCTCCCAGACCGAACAGGGCGCGCTGACCAAGTCCGGCAAGGACAAGTTCGTCACCGAGGCCAAGGCCCAGGTGGAGGCGGCCGGCGGCAGGCCCGTGGAGTGGCACTTCTCCGACCCGGACGTGGCGAAGGCGGCCCGCAAGGCGTTCCGCGACGAGAACCTGCCGATCAAGGTGATCTACACCAAGCCGAAGCCCAACGACAGTGTCAGGAAACCGGGCGCCTTCGACGAGTAGCGTGCACCCCACAGTTGCCCGGCGGTGTGCGGGCCACGCAGGCCCGACGGACAAAGCTCGACGGAGGAAAGTGCATGCGACGTGTGGTGCGGGCCTTCTGGGGCCCCCGGCCTGAGCCGGTCGAAGCGCTCGCCGGACGCTGGAAGCGGACGCTGGACGGTCTCACGGCACTGCTCCCCGAGGCGACGGCACCGGGCGGCGCGGCCGGAGCGGACACCTGGCAGCAGGTCCACCGCTCGGACCCGGAGACCGGCCTGCCGGCGGACGAGGGCGCACTGCTCGGCGCCCTGCGCGCAGCACAGGCGGCCGAGGACTGGTCCGACCGCACGGGCACCGCGCTGCGGCTGACCCGCACCGGCGCGCCCGGCTGGCAGGCCGAGATCAGCGGAACGGCGGGAGGGGTGCCGGAGTTCCTGCTCCAGTCGCTCGTCGTGACCCTCCACGCGCCGGACGGCGCCGAGGTCCCGGAGGCCGGGCTCCTCGCCGTCCTCGCCCGGGTGTGGGAGCCGGACTTCGGTGACATGAGTGACGACGACGTGCTCGACGCGCTGGAGGACGAGGCCGGATTCGCGCTCGGCGATCCCCTCGTGGGCCGGGTCGGATACCTCTCGCCGCGCCGCGCGGCCCTCGTCCCCGACAGCCTGAAGGCGGCCCGGGAGGAACTGCCGGGCGGAGGCGTGCTCCTGCGCATCGCGGACCCCGGCGCCGTCGCCGAGGCGGTGACGGCCTACGAGCAGCTCCGCGACGCCGGGGCGCTCGAACCGCTGCCCCGCCCGATGGACCGGGCCGTCCTGTGAGCTCCCGCGCGGGGGAGACCTTCACCACCGCCCGCGCCCTGGCCGACATCGACGGACTGCTCGGGTCGCCCCTGCCGACGAGCGGGCCCACCGCGGCCGAGGGCGATCCCGGGACGGGGGAGTGGACCGCGACCCGCGGCGAGGGGTTCCGCGTCATCCCGCTCTGGGAGGGGGAGCCGCTGACCGGCGTGTACGCCCCCGAGTGGAACGACGCCGAGGAGGCGGCAGAGGCCCATCTCGCCGCCCTCGTCGGGGAACTGGACCACCGATGGGGCCCGCACCGCGCGGTGCCCCTCCACGTGCCGCTGCTCCGCAGGCAGGAGCGGGTTCCCGTCGAGCCGCTGTTCGACGCGCTGCTCGACCAGGATCTCTACGGGGACCTGGCCGTATGGGGCCCGGTGGGGGATACGGACCGCTGGGTCGGCGTGAGTGTCGGGCACAGCGACGGCGATGCCCCGCTGGTGCTGGCGGCGCTTGTCAGCGGCCGGCCGGTGACCGTCCCGGACGGCCCCTGAGCCGGGCTTCCCGTGCGGGCCGGACTGCCCCGCGCCCCGGCACCGGCGCCCGGGATCAGAGCCGGGTGCCCTTGAGCGCCATGTGCAGCAGCAGCCGGTCCTCGCCGTCGTTGAGGTCGAGGCCGGTGAGCTGCTGGACCCGGGAGAGCCGGTAGTAGAGCGTCTGGCGGTGGATGCCGAGTGCGGTGGCCGTCCGGGATGCCTGGCCGGCGCAGTCGAGGAACACCTCGGCGGTGCGGGCCAGATCCTTGTGCGACGGGGCCAGCAGGGCCCTCACCGCGGGGTCCTCCGCCGCGTTCGGGGGGAGTGCGGCCAGCATCCGGTACGGCCCGATCGCCGACCACTCGGTGACCGGACCGAACCGGGGCTCGGCCGCCGCGGCCCGGGCCGCGGCCGACGCCTCGTGCCACGCCCCGGCCAGGTCCGCCAGGCCCCGACGCGGCGCCGCGACCCCGGCCGTGGCGTCCGGGCCCGCGGTGGCACGCAGCCGGGTCGCCGCACCGAGCGCCGGGTCGAGGGCATCGGTGGAACGCAGCCGGACCAGCGACGCCAGCGAGGGGCCTGAGCCCCCCGGGGCCGGGACCGAGGCCAGGGCCGCTGCCGCCGGCACCGCACGGGCCGACGGCAGATCGCCGGTCCACGGCGTCACGCACACCACCGTGTGCAGGCCCTCCGCGTCCCTGCCCAGCACCTCGTGCAGCGCGGCCACCGCCATGTCGCGCTGCCAGCCCCGCCCGGCGGTGAGCGCCGCACCGAACTCCCGGGAGAGATCCGTGCCGGCCCGTGCCTCGTCGAAGAGCAGTCCGCCGATCCGTGCCGCCACCTCCATGGCCGCCGTGAGCTGCGCGTCGGTCGGCCCGGGGTCGGCGTCGAGCAGCCAGACGTAACCGAGCACGACACCCCGATGGCGTACCGGCAGACAGATGCGGTCGCGGATGACTCCGACCTCCGGCGCGGCCGGTATGCGGACCGGGCCGGTGGCGCGGGTGATGCCGAAGCCCTCGAACCAGGCACGGACCGCGGGGGTGGAACGCCTGGTCAGGATCGAGCGGGTGCGGACCGGGTCCATCGCCGTGTCGTCGTCGCTGTCGTGGGCGCCGAAGGCGATCAGGCCGAAATCCCGGTTCTCCAGCGTCGCGAGGGCTCCGAGCAGTCCGGAGATCTCGTCGACCAGCTCCTGGTAGTCACCCTTCATCCGGCCATTCTCGCATCCTTTCAGACATATGTCTGAGATCCCGGGAGCGGATGCGTGACAGCTGTCGATGGCACAGCGACGGGGAGATCCTTAGATTTCACGGTGGTTCTCCGTGCTGTACCGAACTTCCCTTTTCCGCCGGTGCAGCCTTCGTTCGTCACTTTCCGTGGAGGTGCCCCGTGCTGGGTCCCGTGATTCTCGCCGCGTCCCGCAGCGACAAGATGCGCCGTTTCGTCTCGGCCGCACCTGGCACCAAGCAGGTCGTCGACCGGTTCATCGCCGGTGAGACCGTCGACCAGGTCGTCCCGATCATCAAGGACGCCGCCGACAAGGGTCTCGAAGTGACCCTCGACGTGGTGGGCGAGGACATCACCACCCCCGAGCAGGCCGCCGCCGCCCGCGACGCCTACCTGGAGCTCATCGAGCGCCTCAAGGACCTGGGCCTGGGCACCAAGGCCGAGATGTCCGTCAAGCTCTCCATGTTCGGCCAGTCCCTGGAGGGCGGCCACGACCTGGCGTACGCCAACGTCCGCCCGGTCGTCGAGGCCGCCGCCGCGATCGGCACCACGGTCACGCTGGACGCCGAGGACCACACCACTCTCGACTCGATGTTCGCCATCCACGAGGAACTGCGGAAGGACTTCCCGCAGACCGGCTGCGTGATCCAGGCGTACCTGTTCCGCACCGAGGAGGACGCCCGCCGCCTGGCCGCCGCCGGCAGCCGCGTCCGCATCGTGAAGGGCGCCTACAAGGAGCCCGCCTCCGTCGCCTACCAGGACAAGGCCGAGATCGACAAGGCGTACGTCCGCATCCTGAAGACCCTGATGGAGGGCGAGGGCTACCCGATGATCGGGTCCCACGACCCGCGTCTGATCGCCATCGCCCAGGAGCTGGGCCGCAAGGCCGGGCGCAAACTGGATGAGTACGAATTCCAGATGCTGTACGGCATCCGCAGCGACGAGCACCTCCGGCTCGCTGCCGAGGGTCACCGGATGCGCGTCTACACGGCGTACGGCACCGACTGGTACGGCTACTTCATGCGCCGTCTCGCGGAGAAGCCGGCGAACCTGCTGTTCTTCGCCCGCTCCATCCTCACCAAGGGCTGACCTGCCCGGCTGACCCCCACCCCCCGACACAAGGAGACAAGGCACTCATGGACGCTGTCACTCAGGTCCCCGCGCCGGTCAACGAGCCGGTCCACTCCTACGCCCCGGGTTCCCCCGAGCGCGCCCGCCTGGAGGCGAAGCTCAAGGAGCTCGCCGAGAACCCGATCGACCTTCCGATGACCATCGGCGGGGAGAAGCGGATGGGTGGCGGCGAGCGCTTCGACGTCGTCCAGCCGCACAACCACAAGGCCGTCATCGGTACGTTCGCCGCCGCCACGCAGGCCGACGCCCAGGACGCGATCGACGCCGCACTGGCCGCCGCCCCGGCCTGGCGCGCGATGTCCTTCGACGACCGCGCCGCGATCATCCTGCGCGCCGCCGAGCTGCTGTCCGGCCCGTGGCGCGAGACGATGGCCGCGTCCACGATGCTCGGCCAGTCCAAGACCGCCCAGCAGGCCGAGATCGACACCCCCTGCGAGCTCGTCGACTTCTGGCGCTTCAACGTGCACTACGCGCGCCAGATCCTGGCCGAGCAGCCCCCGGCCAACTCGGCGGGTGTGTGGAACCGCATGGACCACCGTCCGCTGGAGGGCTTCGTCTACGCGATCACGCCGTTCAACTTCACGGCCATCGCGGGCAACCTGCCCACCGCCCCCGCTCTCATGGGCAACGTCGTGGTGTGGAAGCCGTCCCCGACGCAGACCCACTCCGCCGTGCTGCTGATGCAGCTCCTCGAAGAGGCCGGTCTGCCCAAGGGTGTCATCAACCTGGTGACCGGTGACGGCATCGCCGTCTCCGAGGTGGCGCTGAACCACCCCGACCTGGCCGGCATCCACTTCACCGGTTCCACCCCCACCTTCCAGCACCTGTGGAAGACGGTCGGCAACAACATCGCCAACTACCGCACCTACCCGCGGCTCGTCGGCGAGACCGGCGGCAAGGACTTCGTCGTCGCCCACCCGTCGGCCGACCAGGCCGTCCTGAAGACCGCGCTGACCCGTGGCTCCTTCGAGTACCAGGGCCAGAAGTGCTCGGCCTCCTCGCGTGCGTACGTCCCGGCCTCCATCTGGAACTCCGGTTTCAAGGAGAAGTTCGTGGCCGAGGTCGAGTCCATCACCGTGGGTGATGTCACCGACCTGTCGAACTTCATCGGTGCCGTCATCGACGAGCGCTCGTTCGCCAAGAACAAGGCCGCGATCGACCGCGCCCAGGCCGACCCGTCCTGCACGATCGTCGCGGGCGGCACGTACGACGACTCGGTGGGCTACTTCGTCCGCCCGACCGTCATCGAGTGCGACGACCCGGCGAACGAGGTCTTCACGACCGAGTACTTCGGCCCGATCCTCGCCGTGCACGTCTACGAGGACGACAAGTACGACGCGATGCTGGAGCAGATGGAGTCGGTCTCCGACTACGCGCTGACCGGTTCCGTCATCGCGAACGACCGCGCCGCGGCCGCGTACACGATGGAGAAGCTGCGGTACGCCGCGGGCAACTTCTACATCAACGACAAGTCGACCGGTGCCGTCGTCGGCCAGCAGCCCTTCGGTGGCGGCCGTGCCTCGGGTACGAACGACAAGGCCGGCGCCCCGCAGAACCTGCAGCGCTGGGTCCTGACCCGCGCCATCAAGGAGACGCTGGTCCCGCCGACCGAGTACACCTACCCCCACCAGGGCTGACGCCCAGGGGCGCCGCCCTGCCGGCGCCCCACCCCGATGTCCGCCTCCCGGCCGGTCCCCCTACCGGCCGGGAGGCGGTTTTTCTATGCGCTCCCTGCGCAGCGGCCGCTTCTTGCACAGGGGGCGCCACGTCGTCGGCAGGTGAGTCGGGGGCGTCGCGGAGTGGAGTGCCGGATATGACCGAGGTCACGGTCCGCGGACACGTGCCGTCCCAGACGCCGTGCCTGTCGTCCCACCCCCTCTGATCAGGCATGACGACGTGGTGTCCGGGCCGTGGTGGCGGAACCCGGAGCGGGCGCCCGTACACGTCCGTCTCAGATAGTAGGAAGTCCGAGTAATTGTGGAGACAGAACGGCCGGGCTGCCCTAACTTTGTAGAAGCCGAACGTCTCGCTCGATCAAGCGACTGGCGGTCGTGAGTACGCGCCCCGTGCAGGCAACCCCTGCGGCGCCCGCTCCCCGCCCCTTCCGGCGCCTCGAAATCCCGATCTCGACATCACCTTCACGTTCTTCGATCTCGAAATCCTCGCGATCTCAAGGAGTCGATCCACCATGACCGAGACGACTGTCCGCCGCGTCCGCCGCACCCACCGCCCGACCGAGTCGGAGCGCCGGAACGCCGCCGCCGCTCTGCAGCGCGCCCTCGACCGCAGGGACAACGGTGGCGCCACGGGCCACTGAGGCTGGTCACCCGACTGCGGCTCTCCGGGTCGTGCCCGGCCTGTCCGACCGTGGCTGATGTCGAAGTGGACGAAGCGCCTGCCCGGCTCGGTGAGTACGGCGGCCGTCGTCCGGGCCGGTGCGGGTACAGCGCCCCGCATGTCCGGATGGTGGACGTCATGTGTCACGGGATGGGACGCGCAGTAGGGTGCGAATATGTCTCGCAGCATCAATCTCGCAGTGATCCCTGGTGACGGTATCGGCCAGGAGGTCGTGGCTCAGGGCCTCAAGGTCCTCAACGCTGTTCTCCCGCAGGATGTGAAGCTGGAGACTCAGGAGTTCGACTTCGGCGCGAAGCGTTACCACGCGACCGGTGAGACCCTCACCGACGCGGACGTCCAGGCGCTCAAGCAGCACGACGCGATCCTGCTCGGTGCGATCGGTGACCCCTCCGTGCCGTCCGGCGTCCTGGAGCGGGGCTTCCTGCTGAAGCTCCGGTTCCTCTTCGACCACTACGTCAACCTGCGGCCGTCGAAGCTCCTCCCGGGTGTCGCCACGCCGCTCAAGGGCCAGCCGGAGATCGACTTCATCGTGGTCCGCGAGGGCACCGAGGGCCCGTACACCGGCAACGGCGGCTCGATCCGCACCGGTACCCCGCAGGAGGTCGCCACCGAGGTGTCGGTCAACACGGCCTTCGGTGTCGAGCGCGTCGTCCGTGACGCCTTCGCCCGCGCCCAGGCCCGCCCGCGCAAGAAGCTGACGCTGGTCCACAAGAACAACGTGCTGACCCATGCCGGGCACCTGTGGACCAACACCTTCAACAAGGTCGCGGCCGAGTTCCCGGACGTCGCCACCGACTATCTGCACGTGGACGCTGCGACGATCTTCCTCGTCACGCAGCCCGAGCGTTTCGACGTGATCGTCACCGACAACCTCTTCGGCGACATCATCACCGACCTCGCCGCGGCCGTCTCCGGCGGCATCGGCGTCGCCGCCTCGGGCAACATCAACCCGAGCGGCGAGTACCCCTCCATGTTCGAGCCGGTCCACGGCTCTGCCCCCGACATCGCGGGCCAGGGCAAGGCCGACCCGACCGCCACCGTCCTCTCCGTCGCCCTCCTGCTGCGTCACCTCGGCTACGACTCCGAGGCCACGCGCATCGAGGATGCCGTCTCCGCCGACCTCGCGGAGCGCGACGGCTCGACGCGTACGACCGAAGAAATCGGCGACGCGCTCGCGGTACGTGTAGCGAGCTGACCCGACGACTCCCTATCGAAGCCGCCGGGCGCAACAGCACCCGGCGGCTTCTCCTCTGCGGTCCCGGGTGCCACCATCGACCAATGGACCGCATTCGCGTCATTTCGTGCACGGTCACCCGGGAGAGATAATCGAACGGGGCCGTGGCCCGCGTTGAAGCCAGAACGTCCTCGTACGTACCTGACAGGAGCGGCGTGAGCGCGGTCCACCCCATACAACCGGTGAAGGACACGCACATGACGACGCCCACGATCGAGCTCAAGCCCACCTCGACTCCGCTGTCCGACGCGGAGCGCGAGGCGATCCTGGCCAAGCCGGGATTCGGCCGCTACTTCACCGACCACATGGTGACGATCCGGTGGACCGAGGGCCGCGGCTGGCACGACGGTCAGCTCGTTCCCTACGGCCCGCTGTCCCTCGACCCGGCGACCACCGTCCTGCACTACGCGCAGGAGATCTTCGAGGGACTCAAGGCCTACCGCAGCCCCGACGGCAGCGTCGCCACCTTCCGGCCCGAGGCGAACGCCAAGCGGTTCCAGGCCTCGGCGCGTCGGCTCGCCATGCCGGAGGTGCCTGTCGAGACCTTCATCGAGGCGTGCGACGTGCTGGTGCAGCAGGACAAGGCATGGGTTCCGGCGCACGGCGGTGAGGAATCGCTCTACCTGCGTCCGTTCATGATCGCGACCGAGGTCGGCCTCGGTGTGAAGCCCGCCAACGAGTATCTCTTCGTCGTCATCGCCTCGCCCGCCGGTGCCTACTTCGCCGGTGGCGTCAAGCCGGTCTCCATCTGGCTCTCCGAGGACCGCGTCCGCGCCGTGCCCGGCGGCATGGGTGACGCCAAGACCGGCGGCAACTACGCCGCGTCCCTCCTCGCCCAGGCGGAGGCCTCGGCGAAGGGCTGTGACCAGGTCGCCTACCTCGACGCGGTCGAGCACAAGTGGGTCGAGGAGCTCGGCGGGATGAACCTGTACTTCGTGTACGGGAACAAGATCGTCACGCCCACCCTGACCGGTTCCCTGCTCGCCGGCGTCACCCGTGACTCGCTGCTCACGGTCGCCCGCGACCTGGGGTACGAGTCCGAGGAGGGCCGCGTCTCCATCGACCAGTGGCGGGCCGACACCGAGAACGGCACCCTCACGGAGGTCTTCGCCTGCGGCACCGCCGCCGTCATCACGCCCGTCGGCACCGTCAAGCACGCGGGCGGCGAGTGGACCCAGGGCGAGGGAGCGCCCGGTGAAGTCACGCTGAAGCTGCGCGACCGCCTGCTGGACATCCAGCGCGGCGTCGCCGAGGACACCCACGGCTGGATGCACCCCCTCGGCTAGGCCGTTTCCCGCCCGTCCGCCCGCAGGACGTCGCACGGGCGGGGTCTGCCCGACGAGACCGTACGCACGTACGCGTGGTCGTGGCCCGTTGCGCCCTTGGTCCGTCGCCTGCTGTTCCGGCACGGTGACGGACCATGGGACGAGAGCAGTGGAAGAAGATCTGGGTCGGCTCCGCCGGCAACATGGTCGAGTGGTTCGACTGGTTCGTGTACGCGACCTTCGCGGTCTACTTCGCGGATTCGTTCTTCCCTGAAGGCAACGAGACCGCCAACCTCATGAACACCATGGGCATCTTCGCCGTCGGCTTCTTCATGAGACCGGTCGGTGGCTGGATGCTCGGCCGGATCGGTGACCGGCAAGGACGCAAGGCCGCACTCACCCTCACCGTCACCCTCATGTCAGCCTCCGCGGTCCTCATCGCCATCGCGCCGACGTACGACGTCGCGGGGTACGGCGGGGTCGCCGTCCTGCTGGTGGCCCGGCTGCTCCAGGGCCTCAGCGTCGGGGGCGAGTACGCCGCCAGTGCCACCTATCTGACCGAGGCGTCCGCGCCCCACCGGCGCGGCTTCGCCTCCAGCTTCCAGTACGTGTCCATGACCGCGGGACAGCTCATCGGCCTCGGTCTCCAGATCGTCCTGCAGCGCACCATGTCCGACGCGGCCCTGCACAGCTGGGGCTGGCGCATCCCGTTCCTCGTCGGCGCGCTCGGTGCCGGGATCGTCTTCCATCTGCGCCGCTCCATGCTGGAGACCGAGGTGTACGCGGAGTCCGGCGCCGCCGAACAGGAGGACCGCGGCACGCTGAAGGCGCTGTGGCAGCACAAGCGCGAGGCGTTCCTGGTGATGGCGCTGACCATGGGCGGGACCGTCGCGTACTACACGTACACGACCTATCTCACCAAGTTCCTCTCCCGGAGCGCCGGTATGGAGAAGTCCACCGCCTCGCTCGTCAGCTTCTGCGCCCTGTTCGTCTTCCTGTGCATCCAGCCGGCGGCCGGACTGCTCTCCGACCGGATCGGCCGCCGTCCGCTGCTGATCACTTTCGCCCTCGGCTCCACCTTCCTGACCGTGCCGATCATGACGATGCTCACGCACGCGGGCACCTTCTGGCCCGCGTTCGGCCTGGCGCTCCTCGCCCTGGTCGTCGTCACCGGATACACGTCGATCAACGCCTGTGTGAAGGCCGAGCTCTTCCCGACCCGTATCCGCGCCCTGGGCGTCGCTCTCCCGTACGCCCTCGCCAACGCGCTCTTCGGCGGCACCGCCGAATACGTGGCGCTCTGGTTCAAGAAGGCGGGCGTCGAGTCCGGCTTCTACTGGTACGTGGCGGGCTGCGCCGCGGTCTCCTTGATCGTCTACCTGACCATGCGCGAGACCCGCGACATCGACCTGGGCAGGGTCGGTGCGGACGGCCGGAGGGCCGGGCAGGCCCGGCCCTCCGGAGCGACGAGCATCACGCCCGCATCCTGAGACGGGCCATGGCACGGGGGTGGCCTTGTGCAAGACTGCCCCCGTGTCCTCGTTCGTCATGATTATTGGCAGCAGGCGCGCCGGTCCGCAGTGAGCGTCCCGTACCACCCCGTACGGCACAGTCACCGTGCTCCAGACCCGCGCGCAGACCTCTCGCACCGGCGAGAGGTTTTTTCGTTTTCCGGTCCCCACCTCGGCCGGGGCGAGGTACGCGGGATGATGGGGGCAAGTGGAGCCATTTCGCCCGGATCCACTCATCCGACAGGAGTCAGATCAGCATGACCACCAAGGCCAAGGCCAGCGACGACAGTTTCCATGTCTTCGACACCACACTGCGCGACGGGGCCCAGCGTGAAGGCATCAACCTGACGGTTGCGGACAAGCTGACCATCGCGCGGCACCTGGACAACTTCGGCGTGGGCTTCATCGAGGGTGGCTGGCCCGGCGCCAATCCCCGCGACACCGAGTTCTTCGCCCGTGCCCGGCAGGAGATCGAGTTCAAGAACGCCGAGCTGGTCGCCTTCGGCGCGACCCGCCGGGCCGGTGCCAAGGCGGCTGAGGACCCCCAGGTCAAGGCGCTGCTGGACTCCGGGGCCTCCGTGATCACGCTGGTCGCCAAGTCCCACGACCGTCATGTGGAGCTCGCGCTGCGCACGACGCTCGACGAGAACCTGGAGATGGTCCGCGACACCGTCTCCCATCTGCGCGAGCAGGGCCGCCGGGTCTTCGTGGACTGCGAGCACTTCTTCGACGGCTACCGCGCCAACCCGGAGTACGCCAAGGCCGTCGTCCGCGCCGCCGCCGAGGCCGGTGCCGACGTCGTGATCCTCTGCGACACCAACGGCGGCATGCTCCCCGCCCAGGTCCAGGACATCGTCTCCACCGTTCTCGCCGAGACCGGTGCCCGGCTCGGTATCCACGCCCAGGACGACACCGGCTGCGCCGTCGCCAACACCCTCGCCGCCGTCGACGCGGGCGCCACCCACGTCCAGTGCACCGCCAACGGCTACGGCGAGCGGGTCGGCAACGCCAACCTCTTCCCCGTCGTCGCCGCCCTGGAACTGAAGTACGGCAAGAAGGTCCTGCCCGAGGGCGCACTCGCCGACATGACCCGCACCTCGCACGCGATCGCCGAGGTCGTCAATCTGACGCCCTCCACGCACCAGCCCTATGTAGGTGTCTCCGCCTTCGCCCACAAGGCCGGACTGCACGCCTCCGCGATCAAGGTCGACCCGGACCTGTACCAGCACATCGACCCCGCCCTGGTCGGCAACACCATGCGGATGCTGGTCTCGGACATGGCGGGCCGCGCCTCCATCGAGCTCAAGAGCAAGGAGCTCGGCATCGACCTCGGCGGCAACCGCGAACTCGTCGGCCGGGTCGTCGAGCGCGTCAAGGAGCGCGAGCTCAAGGGCTACACGTACGAGGCCGCCGACGCCTCCTTCGAGCTGTTGCTGCGCGCCGAGGCCGAGGGCCGGGCCCGCCGCTACTTCCGCACCGAGTCCTGGCGCGCCATCGTCGAGGACCGCCCCGACGGCACGCACGCCAACGAAGCGACCGTGAAGCTCTGGGCCAAGGGCGAGCGCATCGTCGCCACCGCCGAGGGCAACGGCCCGGTCAACGCACTCGACCGGGCGCTGCGCGTCGCCCTGGAGCGGATCTACCCGCAGCTCGCCAAGCTGGAACTGGTCGACTACAAGGTCCGCATCCTCGAAGGCCGCACCGGCACCGAGTCCACCACCCGAGTCCTCATCACCACGGGGGACGGCAGCGGCGAGTGGGCGACGGTCGGCGTCGCGGAGAACGTCATCGCGGCGTCCTGGCAGGCGCTGGAGGACGCCTACACGTACGGGCTGCTGCGCGCCGGGATCGAGCCGACGGAGTAGCGCGGCCCGTCCTCGGTGGTCGGCCGGCCCGCGGATGCAAGGCCGGCCCTGGCGGGCGGCGGCGCGGAAGCCGCCCGCCAGGGGTAGCGTCGAGATATGCGGAACAGAATGTTCCTCATCGTGTCGGCCGTCGTCCTGCTGCTTCTACCGGCGGTCGTCCTCTTTTTGGCGCCGGCTGCGCCCGCTGCGCCTGCGGCAGTCCGCGCCTCGACCGTCGACGACGTCGCGCAGGCCCTGCGCAAGGACCCGGTGTACGTCGACCCTGCTGCCGCGGACCAGCTCCCGCCTGCGCAGGCTGCCGCCCTGACCAGGAAGATCAAGGACGCCGACAAGCCCGTGTTCGTGGCGGTGCTGCCGCGCACCCCGGCCTTCCCCGAGCAGGGCCTGCTGGCCACCCTGCGCTCGGACACCGGAATCACCGGCGTCTACGCCGTCCGCCTCGGAAACGGGTTCGCCGCGGGCGCCGACCCGCAGGTGATGTCCACCCGGGCGGTCCGGAACCTTACCGCCGCCGTGAAGACCCCCGGTGCGGACCCCGACGCCGTGACCCAGCTGAACCTCTTCGTCGACCGGGCCGTCGAGCAGGCCAGGGGCAGCGCGCCCGCCTCCTGGGACGGTTCCGCCGCCGGGGGATCGTCGTCCGTCGTCGGGCTGGTCACGGTCGGCGCGTTCCTGGTGCTGGGCGCCGGCACGGCCTGCGCACTCCTGCGGCGCAATCGGAAGCGCAGGGAGGCCGAGGAGCGGGCAGCGCTCAACCAACTGAGGGTCGTCGTGGACGAGGACATCACCGCCTATGGCGAGACCCTGGACCGGCTCGACTTCCACCCCGCCGAGCCGGGCGCGGACGACCACATGCGCGCCGACTACGAGCGGGCGCTCGACTCCTACGAGACCGCGAAATCCCGTATGGCCAGGGCCAGACACCCGTCCGAGGTGCGCGGGGTCACCCAGGCCCTGGAGGACGGGCGCTACGCACTGGCCGTCCTGGAGGCCCGTCGCACGGGCGGTGAACTGCCCGCCCGCCGCCCGCCGTGCTTCTTCGACCCGCGGCACGGCCCTGCGGTGACCGAGCTGCGTTGGTCCCCGTCCGGTGGCACGGCCCGCGAGGTCCCGGTCTGCGCGGCGGACGAGATCCGGCTGCGCGAGGGGGAGAAGCCGCTGAGTCGCACGGTCGACGCGGGGGAGGGCCGACGCCGCCCGTACTGGGAGGCGGGTCCCGCGTACGGCCCATGGGCGGGCGGCTACTTCGGCGGCGGACTGCTCCCCGGCCTGCTGGTCGGCACGCTGCTCGGCTCGGCACTGTCGAGCCCGGCATACGCGGCCGAGTACGGCGGAGGCGACTTCGGACCCGGTGGCGACGGAAGTGGCGGGGACTTCTCCGGTTCCGACTTCGATTCCTCCGGCTTCGACGGTGGGGGCTTCGGGGGCGGCGGCTTTGACGGAGGAGGGTTCTGAGCCACTGACCGGCGAACCTTCGGGCTCCCGCGATTCATGCTAGACCTGGAGTTATGTCTGGTATCGGCCGATTTCAGGCGCGGCTACGACGCTTCGCCCGGCGGCCACATCGGCGGGGTGGAGGACGCTCGGGCCCGGCGACTCCTGCACCACCCGGACAGAACGTGCCCCGTCGCTCCCCGGGCCGCGAACTGTTGTCCCTCTTCACGCTGCGCACCGTGGCCGGGCAGGTCTTCTGCTTCGTGCTCGCGCTGATCCTCCTGCTCATCGCGGGCGCCACCGTCGCCCTGGTGCTGCAAAGCCGCCAGGACAGCATGCGTGAAGCCCGACTGCGTACCTCGGGCGTGGCCGAGACCTTCGCCCACGCGCCGGGGATCGTGGCCGCGCTGGACAGCAAGGACCCCACCGCCGTCCTGCAAACGCGCGCGGAGCAGATCCGTCGGGAGACACAGGTCGATTACGTCATCGTGGCCGGCCCCCAGGGCACTCTGTACACCCACCCCCTCCACAAGCTGATCGGCACGCAGTCCACCGTCCCGTACAAGGAGGCGCTGAGCGGCAAGAGCGTCACCCGGACCGTCTCCGGCAGTCTGGGGATCTCCGTCAACTCGGTGACCCCCATCACCCGGCCCGACGGCTCGGTCGCCGGCGTGGTGTCCGTCGGTCTGACCGACCGGTCGGTCAGCAGCGTGGCGAACCGGTCCATTCCGCTCAGCATCGCCGTCGCGGTGGCTGCCGCCGCACTCACCACGGGCGGCGCGGCGCTGGTGAGCAGACGGCTGCGCCGCCAGACGCACGGTCTCGGGCCCGCAGAGATGACCCGCATGTACGAACACCACGACGCGGTCCTGCACGCGGTCCGCGAGGCCGTCCTCATCCTCGGGCCCGACCACCGGCTGATGATGGCCAACGACGAGGCCCGCAGGCTGCTCGCCCTCCCGCCGGAGGCCGAGGGCCGCGCGGTGACGGACCTCGGGCTCGCTCCCGAGGCCGCGGAGCTGCTCGCCTCCGGCCGTACCGTCACGGACGAGGTGCTGCGTGTCGGCAACCGCTTGCTGGCCGTCAACCTCCGGCCGACGGGCGAGCACGGCGGGCCGCCCGGCACCGTGGCCACGCTGCGCGACACCACCGAGCTCCGCAAGGTCACCGGCCGGGCCGAACTGGTCCACGAACGTCTGCTGCTCCTCTACGAGGCCGGCGCTCGGATCGGAACCACCCTCGACGTGACCCGGACGGCCCAGGAACTGGCGGATGTGGCGACGCCCGGGTTCGCCGACGTCACGACGGTCGACCTGGCCGACGGCACGGATCCGGAGAAGGATCCGGAGACGGTGGAGCAGCCGCACATGCACCGCACCGCGACCGCCACCGTGGACCCGTACCAAGCGCTGTATCCGCCCGGCTCGCTGGTCGGCCCCGTTCCCGACAGGACCGGGGTTCTGCGGGTGAACATCAGCGAGACCGGGATCGGCAGCGATCTGATGGCGCAGCTGGGCTGGCGGCATCGGGAGCTCAAGAAGGCGGCGGAGATCATCGGCTACGGATTTCACTCGGTGCTGTCCGTGCCGCTGCACGCACGGGGTGTCGTCCTCGGTCTGGTCAACTTCTGGCGCGGGCCCACTCCCCAGCCGTTCGACGACGACGACCAGTCCTTCGCCGAGGAGCTGGCGGCTCGGGCGGCCGTCAGTGTGGACAACGCCCGCCGCTACACGCGCGAGCACGAGCTGGCGGTGACGCTGCAACGGAGTCTGCTGCCCCGCGACCTGCCCGAGCAGAACGCCCTCGAACTCGCCCACCGCTATCTGCCGGCGCGGGCCGAGGTGGGCGGCGACTGGTTCGACGTGATCCCGCTGTCCGGTGCCCGGATCGCGCTGGTCGTCGGGGACGTGGTCGGCCACGGACTGCACGCCGCCGCCACCATGGGGCGGCTGCGCACCAGCATCCACAACTTCTCCGCGCTGGACTTCGCGCCCGACGAGCTCCTCGGGCATCTCGACGTGATGGTCAGCCGGATCGACGAGGACGAGGCGGTCGACGCGGCCGAAATCACCGGGGCGGCCTGTCTGTACCTGATCTACGACACGGTCTCCGGGAACTGTTCCGTGGCCCGCGCCGGCCATCTCGGGCCCCTGCTGGTCCTCCCGGACGGCGCCGTGGAGGTCCCCGACATCCCGGCCGGCCTGCCCCTCGGGGTCGGCGGCATGCCCTTCGAGGCGGCCGAGTTCCACGTACCCGAAGGGAGCCGTCTGGTTCTTTACACGGACGGCCTCGTCGAGCGTCGCGACCGGGACATCGGCACCGGCCTGGAGCTGCTGCGCGACACTCTCGCCGGTCGCGACCGGACGCCGGAGGAGACCTGCGACGACGTGCTCGACGTGATGCTGAACGGGCAGCCGATCGACGACGTCGTGCTCCTCGTGGCACGCACCCGCACCCTCGCCCCCGAACAGGTCGCGCACTGGGACGTGGACACTGACCCGGCGGCCGTCGCCGAGGTCCGCAAGAACGTCGCCCAGTGGCTCTCGGAACGCGGCCTGGACGAGGAGGCGTTCACCACCGAGCTGATTCTGAGCGAGCTGGTCACCAATGCGGTGCGCTACGGCGCCGGTCCGATCGAGGTCCGCCTGCTGTACGACCGCAACCTGATCTGCGAGGTGTCCGACACCAGCAACACCTCGCCGCATCTGCGCTACGCGGCGACGACGGACGAGGGCGGTCGCGGCCTGTTCCTCGTCGCGCAGTTCGCCGAGCGCTGGGGCACCCGCTACACCGATACGGGCAAGGTGATCTGGTCGGAGCAGACGGTCGGCGAGTCGGAGGGGAAGGAGGCGGACGAGGAGAACGAGGAGGACAAGGGGAACGCGGGG
The DNA here is from genome assembly GCF_040680455.1 of Streptomyces sp. NPDC052052. Classification (NCBI taxonomy): domain Bacteria; kingdom Bacillati; phylum Actinomycetota; class Actinomycetes; order Kitasatosporales; family Streptomycetaceae; genus Streptomyces; species Streptomyces sp. NPDC052052. The sequence goes on from NZ_JBFAWU010000004.1 coordinate 334,348, forward strand.
AACGAGGGGAACGAGGAGGAAGGCCAGTAGCCGCGGCGATGTGCCACTTCAGCAAGGAAGTCTGAGCGCGAGGGGCGCGGCCCGGTCGGACCCGGCCGTGCGCGGACCCCTGAACCGCCGAGCGCCCGCCTTCCGTCCCCGGCGGAGAGGAGGAAGGCGGGCGCGCTCAGGTCCCGGCCCGAGGCGGCGGGCACGTCAGGCCTGCGGTGCGGCGGCCTTGATCGCGGAGATGTCGAAGGTGAGCCGGACCTTGTCGCTGACCATCACACCGCCGGTCTCCAGCGCGGCGTTCCAGGTCAGGCCCCAGTCGGAGCGCAGGATGTCCGCGCTGCCCTCGAAGCCGACCCGCTCGTTGCCGTAGACGTCGGTGGCGGAGCCGTTGAACTCCAGGTCGATGGCGAGCGGGCGCGTGACGTCCTTGATGGTGAGGTCGCCGGTGATGCGGTACAGGTCGCCGCCGAGCTGCTCGGCCTGCGTGGAGCGGAAGGTCATGAGGGGGAACTTCTCGGCGTCGAAGAAGTCGCCGCTGAGCAGGTGGCCGTCGCGGTCGGCGATGCCCGTGCCGATGCTGGCGATCTTCACGTCGATCGTGGCGGTCGAGTTGGCGGGGGTGCTGCCGTCGAGCTTCAGGTGGCCCTCGTGCTCACGGAAGGCGCCGTGCACCTTGGTGACCATGGCGTGCCGCACGGTGAAGCCGATGCTGCTGTGCGCCGGGTCGATCGTGTAGTCGCCGGTGAGGGCGGCCAGGGCCGGGTCCACGGCGGGAGCGGCGGCGGGGGCGGACGGGGTGGTGTCGTTCTTGCGGCTGAACAGAGCCATGGCTCCTCCTCGGGACGTGACCGGATGGCGGTCGACGGTGTTGTTTAACCTTCAACGAGAATGACTGTAGCCCCGTCTTGTTAAAAGTTCAACTTCAGCGCGATGTGGAGACTCGCCTCCCCGTCGACGTCGGCCCTGCCTTCTGGCGGAACGGTGGGGAACTCGGGCACTATCTCTCTGCCTTTGTTTGTCATGAGCAGGAGGAATCCCCCCATGGTGTCCCGTATGACGCTGCGCCCCGTCCTGACCGCCCTCGCCCTTGTCCTCGGCGTCCTCTTCGCCCCCGGAATCGGCGTCCTCGGCAGTGGTGCCACGCAGGCCCACGCCGTCACGAAGCTCACCCACGCCCAGGCCACCGCCCGCTTCAGCTCCTCCGGAATCACCTGGTCGTCCTCCGGCGGCTGCTCCGACCGCAACGTCTCCACCTGCACCTCGTTCGAGCAGCTCAACCTGGCCACCGCCCAGGGCGCCCAGACCCTCAAGAGCGCCACGGGCTGCGCGCTGAACATCACCGGGGGCACCGAGACCGGGCACGCCAGCGGCACGTACTCGCACTGGAACGGGTACAAGCTCGACTTCGGCAAGACCACCTGCCTGACGAACTACGTTCACGGAGCCTTCACCTACATCGGCCTGCGCGGCGACGGCGCCGCCCAGTACCAGTCGGGCTCCGGCAACATCTACGCGGACGAGGGCAACCACTGGGACGTGACCTACTACAACTGCGGCGGCTGCTGACGGCACGCCGTAGCCATCCGCACGAGCGCCCCCGTTCCTTTCCCACCGGAACGGGGGCGCTCTCGCGAGGTGCGGCGGAGGTCTTCTGTTGTGATCCCGCGGGGGAGAGACGCGTCCCGCTCACGGCCCTCCGAGGACCGCATCGCTCGCGACCAGTAGGCTCGCCGCGCGAGTCGGCCGGGGCGGCGGACGGAGGCCATCGGCGTGGGGAGAACAAGGAGTTGATCTCGGACATGAAGGTACTGATCTCGGGTGGAGCCGGGTACATCGGCAGCACCGTCGCCTCCGCCTGTCTGGACGCGGGGATCACTCCGGTGATCCTGGACAGCCTGGTGACGGGGCGTCGGGAGTTCACCGAGGGGCGCATCTTCTACGAGGGCGACATCGCCGATGGCGCACTGGTGGACCGGATCTTCACCGAGCACCCCGGGATCGAGGCGGTCGTGCACTGCGCCGCGCTCATCGTGGTGCCGGACTCGGTCGGCGACCCGGTCGGCTACTACCGGGCGAACGTCGCCAAGAGCCTGGACTTCGTCGGCCACCTGCTCCGCAACGGCTGCCAGAGGATGATCTTCAGTTCCTCCGCCTCGATCTACGAGCCGGGTGAGGACTTGAGCGTGGACGAGGAGTCGGCGATCTCCCCGCAGAGCCCGTACGCGCGCACCAAGGCCGTCTGCGAGGGCATGTTCGCCGACATCGCCGAAACCCAGGCGATCCGGATCCTCTCCCTGCGCTACTTCAACCCGATCGGTGCCGACCCCGAGCTGCGCACCGGCCTCCAGCTGCGCCGGCCCAGTCATGCGCTCGGCAAACTGATCGAGGCGAGCGACGAGGGGGTGCCGTTCCGGATCACCGGCACCGACTGGGCCACCCGGGACGGCTCGGGCATCCGTGACTACGTGCACGTCTGGGACCTGGCCACCGCGCATGTGGCTGCGCTCCAGCGGTTCGAGACCGCGCTGGACGGCGCCCGCTCCACGGTGATCAATCTCGGTACCGGCACGGGCACCACCGTCACCGAGCTGGTCGCCGCCTTCAACAGCGTGGTCCCCTCGCCGGTCGCGGTGATCGAGACCGGCCCGCGCCCGGGCGACGTGGTCGGCGCCTTCACTCGCGGCGACCGGGCCGGGCAACTGCTCGACTGGAGCCCGCGGTTCAGCGTCGCCGAGGGCATTCGCGACTCGCTGCGCTGGGCCGAGATCCGCGACCAGCGGCTCACCCGGTAGGTCCGGGACGCGGCCGGGCCGAGGGGCCCGGCCGCCGCGGTGGACGCCGGCCGGCTCCACCGGTGCCGCATCAGCTCACGTCGACCGCCGTGTCGTCGATGACGAACGAGGTCTGGAGCTTGGATCCCTCGGTTCCGGTGAACTTCACGGTGACCGTCTGCCCGGCGTAGTCGCCGAGGTCGAAGGTGCGCAGGGTGTACCCGGAGGCCGCGTTCAGGTTGGAGTAGGTGGCGAGGGTGCCGAGGGCGGTCCCGGAGCTGTTGAGGACCTGGACCTTGAGGGTGTCGTACGCGGTGGTGCCGGTCTCCGCGGTGTCGATGTGCAGGTAGAAGCTCAGGGTCGCGGAGCAGCCGGACGGGAGGGTGACGGACTGGGCGAGCGTGTCGGTGGTGGCGCTGCCGTATCCGCCGAGCCACGCGTAGTACGAGCCGGTACGGGGAGACTCGCCGGTGTCGTTGGTGATCACGTCACTGGTTGCGCTCCAGGTGGTGGCGCCGGACTCGAAGCCGTTGTTGCCGAGGAGTTGGGCGGCGGTGCAGGAGGGGTCCGTGCCGCCACCGCCGTCCCCGCCGCCGGTCGCACCGGAGAGCCATTCGGTGGCGTTGAGGGCGAGGGCCGCGTTGGTGGCGCCGGAGTCGTTCCAGCCGTCGTAGAGGGTGTTGCCCGACTGGCCGGTGCCGTCGTCGATGGGTGAGCTGTCGCCCCAGAAGGCGACGCGGCCGCTGCCGAAGGTGCTGGTCGCGAAGAAGGCCCCGGTGTTGCCGGAGTAGCCGGTGCGGTAGAGCAGGCCCTTGACAGTGGAGTTGGCGGCAGGGTGGAGCGTCGCGGTGGTTCCGGAGGCGATGAGGCTCTTGGTGACCGTGCCGAACGAGCCGTGCAGGACGGGGTCGGTGCTGTCGCTGACGGCCGCCGGATAGTCGGAGCTGATGCTCAGTGTGTCGATCGAGAAACCGAACGGGTCGGTGGAGTCGACGGTGTTGTTCGACATCAGGTCGTTGAGGATCTCGACCGCGTCCTCGCCGTCGTTGTTGCGGTCCGCTCCGGTGTGGTCGGAGATCATGAACAGGCCGCCGCCGTTCTGCACGAAGTTCATGATGGCCGTCTTCTCGGCCGTGGTGAACAGCGTGTTGGGTTCGGGGAGGACCAGGGTGTCGAAGTTCGACAGGTCGGTCGTCGTCGAGCCGCCGTAGGCGAGACTGGATCCCGAGGGCAGCGTCTTGAGGCTGTAGTCGCCGGTCTGCTGGAGGGCGACGCCCCATGCGGACAGCGCGCCGGTCCAGTCCTTCTCGACGGACGGGGAGGAGTTCTGGCCCAGCGGATCGGGCTGGCTGGTCGAGATGATCCAGTCCGCGTTGCCGGCCGTCTCGGCATGGGCGTTGTCGAACAGAACACGGTGCGGGGTGGTCGCCGTGGTGGCCGATACGGCGGCCGGCGCGGCGTTCGCCTGGGCGGCGGCGCCTGCGGCGAGCAGTCCGAAAGCGGCGAGTGCGGCGGTGAGGCCGCTCGCTTTCCTGAGTCCGAGCATCCTGCGGTACCTCCGTGGGGGAGTGGGGGGAGAGGCGGTGCGGCTGCCGACTCTGCGCGCGTAGAGTTGAGTTGAGCTTTCTCGCACACAGCAGTCCGTTGAACGGTACATGGCAAGTCTGTTGCCGAACAGATCCCCCGGAGAGCTCCGGGCGGTCGCAGCCGCTTCTCAATGGCCCCAGAGGGTAAGGAAGTTCCTCACGTGGTGGCATCGACGAAGGCGGTCCAGGCAGCGGGAGGCGTAGAGGGCGGGCGGGGCCGTACGGAGGTATCGGCCGAGGAGCGCACGGGCGCAAAGCGTCCACTTGGACTTACGCAACGCGGTTGTTGGACTGGCGCGTCCCCGGAGCCCGCGCGTCGTTGACGGTGTCCCGTCACGAGGACTACCCAGGGCACATGTCGCGAAGATTCACTTCGGCGGGCGCTGTCGCCGCCGCCTCAGTCGCCGTTCTGGCACTGGTGGGGACCGCGCTCCCCGCCTCAGCCGTCGCCCCCTCAGCCGCTGCAGTCGAGTCGGTGGCCGTGCCGGCGGACGCCGCCGTCATCCGGTCCGCGCAGCTCGCGGTCGCGGTCGCCGACGACTTCCCGCGCGTCCTGGCGTACACCGACCGCGCCAGCGGTGCCCAACTGCTCGGCAGCACGCAGCCGGTCACCACCGTCACCCTCAACGGCACCGCGCACCCCGTGAAGCTCAAGGGTGCCCCCGAGATCACCGCCTCCACCGCCCGCTACACGCTGGCCTTCACCGACCTGCCCGGCATCGAGATCGACGCCTCGCTCTCCGTCTCCGGCCGCGCCACCACCTTCCGGGTGACGGCCGTCCGCGACACCGAGGCGTTCCGTGTCGGCACCCTCGACATCCCCGGCCACGACCTGGTCTCCGTCGGCTCCACGGACACCGGCGCCGCCACCGCCTTCACCCGGCTGGACAACGACTCGACGAAGACCGCCGACGTGTTCGCGGAGGTCACCGCGGACACCGCCGCCGACAGCGCACCGGTCGGCGCCTCGTACGCCCTCGTCAACACCGGCTCGCTCGCCGCCGCAATCGAGTCCAACTCCTCGTACGACAAGCCCTCCGGGGCCACCGGCGGCGACGATGCCCGGTTCTGGCACCAGGCCCGCAAGGCCGATGACGGCAGTGTCCGGGTCGGCGTCTGGTCCGGGCAGTGGACCTACCGTGGCGACGGTGCGCCGCAGCCGGAGAGCGGCGACGACCTCCCCTGGGCGAAGGTCGTCGTCACCCCCGACGCCAACGGTGACGCGAAGGTCGACTGGCAGGACGGCGCCGTCGCGTTCCGGACCATCGGGGTCAAGGCCCCCGGCAGTGACGACACCCCGGACCGGGTCATCACCCACATCCCGTTCAACTTCGCCAGCCAGGCCACCCACCCCTTCCTGCGCACGCTGGACGACGTCAAGCGGATCTCGCTGTCCACCGACGGGCTCGGCCAGCTCGCGCTGCTCAAGGGGTACGCCTCCGAGGGCCACGACTCCGCGCACCCCGACTACGGCGGCAACTACAACGAGCGCGCCGGCGGGCTCAAGGACCTCAACGAACTCCTCAAGGACGGCAAGAAGTGGGGCGCCACCTTCGGCGTCCACGTCAACGCCACCGAGGCGTACCCGGACGCCAAGGCCTTCGACGAGCAACTCGTCGACAAGAACAGCCCCGGCTGGAACTGGCTGGGCCAGAGCTACTACATCAACCAGCGCCGCGACCTCAACAGCGGCGACCTGGCCGAGCGCTTCCAGCAGTTGCGCGACGAGACCGACGGCAACCTGAGCTTCCTCTACATCGACGTCTACTACACGCACGGCTGGATCGCCGACAAGACCCTGCGGACCGTGCAGCAGCAGGGCTGGAACGTCGGCAGCGAGTGGTCCGACAAGTTCGAGCGGGGCACGCTCTGGTCGCACTGGGCCAACGACCTCGACTACGGCGGCGCCACCAACAAGGGACTCAACTCGAAGATCATCCGCTTCATCCGCAACAGCGAACGGGACACCTGGAACAACGACCCGGTCCTCGGTCAGACCGCCGTCTCCGAGTTCGAGGGCTGGACCGGTGAGACCGACTGGAACGCCTTCTACGACAACATCTGGCAGCGCGACCTGCCCGCCAAGTACCTCCAGCAGCAGAAGATCACCCGCTGGGACGGCAACGACATCACCTTCACCGGAGGGCTGCGGGGCACGGTCGAGGACAACCGGCGGACCTTCTACGACCACGGCCGCAAGGTGCTCAGCGGCACCGACTACCTGCTGCCGTGGGACGGCGGCAAGAAGCTGTACCACTACAGCAGGTCCGGCGGCACGAGCAGTTGGGAGGTGCCGTCGAACGGCAGGTACAGCGTCTACGCACTCACCGACAACGGTCGGGTCAGGACCGGCACGGTCAAGCCCGTCGACGGAAGGATCACACTGACGGCCGAGGCCGGCCGCCCGTACGTCCTCTACCCCGACCAGGCGCCCGAGGCCGCCGACCCCCGGTGGGGCGAGGGCACCCTCGTCGACGACCCCGGATTCAACGACGACGGGCTCGACGCCTGGTCGAAGACCGGAACCGTGGCCCGGGACACCGACGACCGGGGCCGCAACAGCGCCCGGCTCTCCGGCACCGGCACGGCGGCACTCGCCCAGCGCATCGACGGACTCCGGCCCGGCAAGCGGTACACGGCCTCCGCGCTCATCGAGGTCCAGCCCGGGAAGTCCCGGCACACGACCCTCTCCATCGGCGGGGCGTCCGTCGCCGTGGACCGCTCCACCGCCAAGGACCAGGTCGCCGCGTCCGACTGGCACGGCACGTACTTCCAACGCGCCGCGGTGAACTTCACCGCCCCCGCGAACGGCCGCGCCACCCTCCGTATCGAGGCGGTCGAGGGCAGCTCGGCGAGCGTCCGCGCCGACGACGTACGGATCGTCGCCAACGCCCCGGCGACCAAGGAGAACACCGTGGTGTACGAGGACTTCGAGGACGTCGCCCAGGGCTGGGGGCCCTTCCTCAAGGGCGACGCGGGCGGCTCCACCGACCCCCGCACCGTCCTCTCCCAGCTGCACGCCCCGTACACCCGGGCCGGCTGGAACGGAAAGCTGATCGACGACGTGATCGGCGGCCAGGAGTCCCTCAAGGCCCACGAGGAGAACAGCGGACTCGTCTACCGCACCGCACCCTGGACCGTGCCGATGACCGACGGCCACCGGTACGAGATCGCGTACGACTACCAGTCCAGCCACGCCGGCGCCTACGAGTGGGTCGACGGCTACGACCGGATCACCGCCGACGGCGAGCCCGACGCGGTCGAGACCCGGTCCACCCCCCTCGGGCAGCAGCGCACCACAGGCCACTTCAGCGAGACCGTCACCGCGGGCTGCGGCGACACCTGGACCGGACTGCGCAAGCGGGGGGACGCACCCGACGGAGCCGACTTCGTCCTCGACTCGTTCACGGTGACCGACCTCGGCCCGGCCCCGGAGGACGAGCGTGCCGCCTGCGGCACGCTCACCGTCGACCCGGCCGCCGAGGTCCTGGAGCCGGGCACGGCCAACACCGTCGAGGTGCACTTCACCAACCACGAGGCCGACGCGGCGACCGGGGCCGCGATGGGCCTGACCGTGCCGGACGGCTGGCAGGCGGAGCCGGTGGGAACCGTCACCTTCGACTCGGTCGCCTCCGGGGCCCGGGCCACCGGCACGTGGCAGGTCACCCCGCCCGCCGATGCGGAGTACCGGACCTACGAGCTGAGCTCGCAGATCACGTACACGGTCGGCGGGGCGCGGCGGACGCTCGGTGCGCAGACCTCGGTACGGACCCTGCCGCCCGCGCCCACCACGGACAGCTGGGCCAGCGACCTCGACTGGACATCCGCCGAGAACGGCTGGGGCCCCGTCGAACGTGACCAGTCCAACGGTGAGCAGGGCAGCGGCGACGGCACCCCGCTGAAGATCGGCGGCACCACCTACACCAAGGGCCTGGGCAGCCACGCCCCGGCGAGGATCCGCTACTACCTGGGGGGCAGGTGCACCTCCTTCACCGCCGAGGTCGGAGTGGACGACGTACAGGCCTCGCGCGGCAGCGTGCAGTTCAGCGTCACGGCCGACGGCACCGAGCAGGTGAAGTCGCCGGTGCTGAAGGCGGCGGACGCGGCCTGGTCGCTCACCGTGGACCTCACCGGGGCCAGGTACGTCGACCTGGTGGTCGGTGACGGCGGCGACGGCAACGGAAACGATCACGCGGACTGGGGGGACGCGCGCTTCCACTGCGGCGGCTGAGCCCGCAGGGTGCGGAACGCGGTGGGACGGGGCCGGGGTATTGTCGCGGACAGTCACCCCGTGCCCCGTTCCGCCGACCCCGGTCGAGAGCGCGGTCGAGAGGCCGGTCGCGGAGGTGACCGCCCGACCGGAGCACACTGCGAGGCTGATGTGCAGGTGCTGTGGGCCACAGCCCCGCTTTGTCGGGACCGAACAAATACGGACCGGTAAGTGCTGGCACTTCGCCTGCATGTCCCCCTGGTTCTGTCAGGCTCCACCAGGAAACAGGGCAGGAGACTGTACGGAGTCGACGGCAGGATTTACTTGCCGGGGTTCGTAGTGTCGGTACATGACCGTTGTGGACGAAACCTCGGGAGAGCCGAGCGACACCCGTGGCCGTGTGGCCGAACTGCTGGCGCTGCGCGAGCAGGCGCGGCGCGGACCGAGTGACCGGGCGACCGAGGCACAGCACGCCAAGGGCAAGCTGACGGCGCGTGAGCGCATCGAGTTGCTGGTCGACCCGGGTTCGTTCAGGGAGGTCGAGCAGCTTCGCCGGCACCGGGCCACCGGCTTCGGCCTGGAGACCAAGAAGCCGTACACCGACGGTGTCATCACCGGCTGGGGCACGGTCGACGGCCGCACGGTCTTCGTCTACGCACACGACTTCCGGATCTTCGGCGGCGCACTGGGCGAGGCCCACGCCACCAAGATCCACAAGATCATGGACATGGCCATCGCGGCCGGTGCCCCGCTGGTCTCGCTGAACGACGGAGCCGGCGCCCGTATCCAGGAGGGCGTCAGCGCACTCGCCGGCTACGGCGGGATCTTCCAGCGCAACACCCGGGCCTCCGGTGTCATCCCGCAGATCAGCGTGATGCTCGGCCCGTGCGCGGGCGGCGCGGCCTACTCCCCGGCGCTCACCGACTTCGTGTTCATGGTCCGCGAGACCTCCCAGATGTTCATCACCGGACCGGACGTCGTGAAGGCGGTCACCGGTGAGGAGATCACCCAGAACGGCCTCGGCGGCGCCGATGTGCACGCCGAGACCTCGGGCGTCGCGCACTTCGCGTACGACGACGAGGAGACCTGCATCGCGGAGGTCCGCTACCTGCTCGGGATGCTGCCGTCCAACAACCGGGAGAACCCGCCCGTCGTGGTGAGCGACGACCCGGCCGACCGGCGCGGCGACGTCCTGCTGGACCTGGTGCCGGCCGACGGCAACCGCCCGTACGACATGCACAAGGTCATCGAGGAGCTCGTCGACGACGGCGACTACCTGGAGATCCACGAGCGCTGGGCCCGCAACATCGTCTGCGCCCTGGCCCGGCTCGACGGCCAGGTCGTCGGCATCGTCGCCAACCAGCCGCAGTCCCTCGCCGGTGTCCTGGACATCGAGGCGTCGGAGAAGGCGGCCCGGTTCGTCCAGATGTGTGATGCGTTCAACATCCCCATCGTCACTCTCCTGGACGTACCCGGCTTCCTGCCCGGCGTGGACCAGGAGCACGGTGGAATCATCCGGCACGGTGCGAAGCTGCTCTACGCCTACTGCAACGCCACGGTGCCGAGGATCTCGCTGATCCTGCGCAAGGCCTACGGCGGCGCGTACATCGTGATGGACAGCCAGTCCATCGGTGCGGATCTGACGTATGCCTGGCCGACCAACGAGATCGCCGTGATGGGCGCCGAAGGTGCCGCCAACGTCATCTTCCGCCGGCAGATCGCCGACGCCGAGGACCCGGAGGCCATGCGGACCCGCATGGTCAAGGAGTACAAGGCCGAACTGATGCACCCGTACTACGCCGCCGAGCGCGGCCTGGTCGACGACGTCATCGACCCTGCCGAGACCCGCGAGGTTCTGATCGCCTCGCTCGCCATGCTCCGCACCAAGCACGCCGACCTGCCGTCGCGCAAGCACGGCAACCCCCCGCAGTAGTCCGCAGCCCCGCAGCGACCCTGCCGAGCCCGCGAAGACCTGCCGAGAAGACGGAGAAACCGCCCATGAGCACTGCCACCGATTCCGTGCTGCGCGTCGAGAAGGGGCTGGCCGATCCCGAGGAGCTGGCCGCCATAACGGCGGTCCTGCTCGCCCGCGCCGCCACCCCGCCCGCAGCGACCCCCGCACACCGCCGCCGCAGCATCGCCGGCTGGCGCCGCCTGGAGCGCACCCCGGGCTTCCGCGCCCCGCACTCCTGGCAGGGCTGAGGCTTCACCGCCCGCCCGAGGACATACGCGCAGGGCCCGCACTCCTCGTCGGAGTGCGGGCCCTGCGCGTATGCGGCCCTGGGGGCGGAACGCCCTAGCGCAGCCGTGCCATCAGCGCGTGTTCCACGAGCGTGATGAGTGCGCTCTTGGCGTCCGCGCGGTGGCGTGCGTCCGTGGTGAGGATGGGGGTGTCGGGTCCGATCTGGAGGGC